>JAFLDH010000375.1 GCA_017302505.1 Burkholderiales bacterium | reverse complement strand
GCCCGCGTCGGCGCCGGCCAGCGCCGCCGCCCCGGCCCCCGCGGCCAACCGGTAGCCGGCGCCGATGTTCACGCACTTCTTCATCCGCCGGCCGATCCTGTCGTCTGTCATCTCGATCCTGATCCTGCTCGGCGGGCTGGTGGCGATGTTCGTCTCGCCGATCGAGCAGTACCCCGAGATGGCGCCGCCGCAGGTCAGCATCAGCGCGCGCTACCCCGGCGCCACCGCCGAGGTCATCGCCAACACCGTGGCCGCGCCGATCGAGGCGCAGCTGAACGGCGTGGACAACCTGCTGTACTTCAACTCGGTGGCCTCGTCCAGCGGCAACCTGTCGATCAGCGTCGTCTTCCAGCCGGGCAGCGACCCCGACATCAACCAGGTCAACGTGCAGAACCGCGTCAGCCAGGCGCAGTCGCTGCTGCCGCAGGTGGTGGTGCAGCAGGGCGTGACGGTGGAAAAGCAGTCGTCCAGCATCATGATGGTGCTGTCGATCTATTCCACCGACGGCCGCTACGACGCCACCTACCTGGACAACTACGCGCAGCTGTACGTGGTGGAGGAGCTGAAGCGCGTGCCGGGGGCCAACCGGGCCTCGGTCTTCGGCCTGCCGGACATCGCGATGCGGGTCTGGCTGCGGCCCGACCGCATGGCGCAGCTGGGCATCTCCACGCAGGAGGTGGCCGCCGCCATCCAGAGCCAGAACCAGACCTTCGGCATCGGCCAGATCGGCGCGCCGCCGATGCCCGCCGGCGTGCAGCAGAGCTTCGTGGTCACCGCGCAGGGCCTGCTGACGCGGCCCGAGGAGTTCGAGGACATCATCGTGCGCACCGCGCGCGAGGGCTCGGCCATCGTGCGGGTGCGCGACATCGGCCGGGTGGAGATGGCCAAGCTGGACTACTCGGTGGCCAGCCGCATGAACGGCAAGACCGGCACCACCATCGGCATCTTCCAGCAGCCCGGCGCCAACGCGGTGCAGACCGCGGCCGCGGTGCGCGCGCGCATGGAGGAGCTGAAGAAATCCTTCCCCACCGGCATCGACTACAAGGTGGCGCTGGACACCAGCCTGTTCACGCTGGAATCGATCGACAAGGTGGTGCACACCTTCTTCGAGGCGGTGGTGCTGGTGGTGCTGGTGGTCTACCTGTTCCTGCAGAGCCTGCGCGCCACGATCATCCCGATCCTGGCGGTGCCGGTGTCGATCATCGGCACCTTCATCGGCATGCACCTGCTGGGTTTCTCGATCAACATGCTGACGATGTTCGGAATGATCCTGGCCATCGGCCTGGTGGTCGACGACGCGATCGTCGTCGTCGAGAACGTCGAGACCCACATGACGCGCGACGGCCTGGGGCCGCTGGAGGCGTCGATGAAGGCGATGAGCGAGATCGCCGGCGCGCTGATCTCGATCGTGCTGGTGCTGGTGGCGGTGTTCCTGCCGGTGGCCTTCCTGGGCGGCGTCACCGGCACGCTGTACCAGCAGTTCGCGATCACCATCGCCATCTCGGTGGTGCTGTCCGGCGTGATGGCGCTGACGCTGTCACCGGCGCTGGCCGCGATCATCATCAAGGCGCACCACGGCGAGAAGAAGGGATTCTTCCGCTGGTTCGAGCGCGGCTTCGCGCGGCTGACCGAGGGCTACGTGGGCGGCGTGGCGCGCGCGGTGCAGGCCTGGCCGCTGAGCATCGGCCTGTTCCTGGCGGTGCTGGTGGGCATCGTGCTGATGTTCCGCACGCTGCCGAGCAGCTTCGTGCCCGACGAGGACCAGGGCTACTTCTTCGTCGTCGTCGAGGCGCCCGACACCGCCAGCCTGGGCGTGGTCTCCGAGCTGGCGAAGAAGGTCGAGGCCATCGTCGCCGCCGACCCGGCCGTGCAGGACGTGGCCACGGTGGCCGGCTACAGCCTGCTGGACGGCAGCATCCGCAACAACGCGGCGGTGCTGTTCGTGTCGATGAAGCCCTTCGGCGAGCGCAAGACACCCGACCTGCTGAGCTTTGCCGCGCTGCCGCGCATCAACGGCCGGCTGGCCGGGCTGACCGAAGGCTTCGCGCTGGCGGTGAACCCGCCGCCGATCCCCGGCCTGGGCACCACCGGCGGCTTCGAGTTCTATCTGCAAAACCGCGGCGCCGGCGACGTGCGCGCCACCAACGCGGCGCTGCAGGCCTTCCTGAAGGCGGCGCGCGAGCGACCCGAGCTGGCCGGCATCAGCACCACCTTCCGCGGCTCGACGCAGCAGCTCTTCGTCGAGCTGGACCGCGCCAAGGCCGAGGTGCTGGGCGTGCCGGTGCAGGACGCCTTCCAGACCATGCAGGCCTTCTTCGGCTCGCAGGTGGCGGGGCAGTTCAGCCAGTTCAGCCGGGTCTGGTGGGTGGTGCTGCAGGCCGACGCGCAGTACCGCATCGACCCGCGCGACTTCGACGGCGTGTACGTGCGCTCGCGCGAAGGCAAGATGGTGCCGCTGTCGGGCCTGATCCGGGTGCGCTACGTGGCCGCGCCCAAGCTGCTGGAGCGCTTCAACGGCTTCCCGGCGGTGAAGATCAGCGGCAACCCGGCCGAGGGCTACAGCTCCGGCCAGGCGTTGGCGGCGATGGAGGCGGTGGCCCGCGCCACGCTGCCGGCCGACTTCTCGTATTCATGGGCCGGCCAGGCGCTGCAGGAGAAGGCCTCGGGCAGCACCTCGGCCATCGCCTTCGTGGCCGGGCTGATCGTGGTCTTCCTGCTGCTGGCCGCGCAGTTCGAGAAATGGACGCTGCCGCTGGCCGTGCTGCTGACGGTGCCGGTGGCCATCCTGGGCGCGCTGCTGCTGACCTGGGCACTGGGGCTGGAGAACGACGTGTACTTCCAGGTCGGGCTGGTCACGCTGGTCGGCCTGTCGGCGAAGAACGCCATCCTGATCTGCGAGGTGGCCATCGAGCACGTGCGCGCCGGCATGGCGGTGAAGGAAGCCGCGCTGCAGGCGGCGCGGGCGCGGCTGCGCGCCATCGTCATGACCTCGCTGGCCTTCGGCCTGGGCTGCGTGCCGCTGGCCATCGCCAGCGGGCCGGGCGCCAACAGCCTGCGCGCCATCGGCACCGGCGTGATCGGCGGCATCCTGGCCAGCACGCTGGTGGCGGTGTTCTTCGCGCCCTTCTTCTTCTGGCTGCTGGAAAGCCTGAGCCAGCGCTTTGGCGGCAAGCCGTCGCCGGCGGCGCAGGAGTCCTGAGATGCGGGCACTGCGTTACCTGGCAGGGGTGCTGATGCTGGCCGGCTGCACGGTCGGGCCGGACTACGTGCGGCCCACGGTCGATGCGCCGCCGGCCTGGCGGGTGGACTACGCGCAGGCCGCCGACCTGGCCAACCTGCGCTGGTGGGAAGGTTTCGGCGACCCGGTGCTGAACGGCCTGGTCGACCAGGCGCTGCGCAACAACCCCGACCTGTTCATCGCCGCCGCGCGGGTGGACCAGTTCGTCGGCCAGCTGGCCACCACCCGCGCGCAGTTCTATCCGCAGATCGGCTACGGCGCCGACGTCAGCAGCAACCGCAGCAGCCGCGTCGGCGTGCCGCCGCTGGCGCCGGGCGCCGACCCGTACTACCAGATCTACAACGGCGCGCTGTCGGCGCAGTGGCAGATCGACCTGTTCGGCCGCGTGCGCCGGCAGACCGAGGCCGCGCAGGCCCAGCTCTTTGCCAGCGAGCAGGGCCGCCGCGGCGTGGTGCTGTCGCTGTGCACCAGCGTGGCCGCCAGCTACGTCGGGCTGCGCGGGCTGGACCGGCAGCTGGAGATCGCGCGCGCCACCGCCGCCAACCTGGCCGACACGCAGCGCATCTTCCAGCTGCGCTTCAAGGGCGGCGTGGTCTCGCAGGTGGAAGTCGAGCAGATCAACTCGCAATACGAGCAGGCGCTGGCTGCGATTCCCGCACTGGAGCTGCAGATTGCCGCGCTGGAGAACCTGATCTCCACGCTGCAGGGCCGCAACCCCGGCGCGGTGCCGCGCGGCAAGAGCATCGACCAGCTGCGCCCGCCCGGCGTGCCGGCGGGGCTGCCGTCCAGCCTGCTGGAGCGCCGGCCCGACATCCTGCAGGCCGAGCAGAACCTGGTGGCGGCCAATGCCGACATCGGCGTGGCGCAGTCGCAGTACTACCCGCAGCTGTCGCTGACCGGTGTGCTGGGCTCCAGCAGCGCCGCGCTGGGCGATTTCCTGGCCGGCGGCTCGGCCGTCTGGTCGCTGACCGCCGGGCTGGCCGGGCCGATCTTCAGCTTCGGCCGCATCGAGGGCCAGGTGCAGAGTGCCGAAGCCGTGCAGCGCGAGGCGCTGGCCAACTACCAGCGGGTGGTGCTGAACGCCTTCCGCGAGGCCAACGACGCGCTGACCGGCACGGTCAAGAAGCGCGACGAGGCGGCGGCGCAGACCCGCCGCGTGGCGGCGCTGCGCGAATTCGCCCGGCTGTCCACGCTGCGCTTCAACAACGGCTATGCCGACTACCTGGAAGTGCTGTACGCGCAGAACGAGCTGTTCGCGGTGGAACTGGCCGCCGTGCGCACCCAGGTCGAGGCGGTGACCCAGGTGGTCAACGTCTATGGCGCGCTGGGCGGCGGCTGGGTGGACCTGGCCGCCGGCGAAGCGCCCGCGCCGCGCACCCTGCCG
>JAFLDH010000374.1 GCA_017302505.1 Burkholderiales bacterium | reverse complement strand
TCGCCGGCCGACGGCCTGGCGCGCTTCGGCAGCGCCTCGGCGCCGGCCCAGTCGCGCACGCGCTGTGGCGCCGGCCGCCAGCGGCCGACGAAGCTCCACAGCCCGTCGGGCACGACCTTCAGCACCACCACCAGCACGATGCCGAAGACGATGGTCTCGAAGTTGCCGCCGGTGCCCAGCAGCCTGGGCAGCAGCACCTGCAGCTGGTCTTCGGTCAGCCGCACCACGGCCGAGCCGAGGAAGGCGCCCCACACATGGCCGACGCCCCCCAGCACCGCCATGAACAGGTATTCGATGCCCTTGTTGATGCCGAAGGGCGAAGGGCTGACGCTGCGCTGGAAATGCGCGAACAGCCAGCCCGACACGGCGGCCAGCACCGCGGCGATGACGAAGGCGGTGAGCTTGTAGCGGAAGGTGGAAATGCCCATCGCCTCGGCCATCGTCGCGCCGCTCTTCAGCGAACGGATCGCCCGGCCCGGGCGCGAATCCAGCAGGTGGATGACCGCCAGCGCGGCCACCAGCGCGATCACCCACACCAGCGGATGCAGGCCGCGGCCGGTGCCCAGGTCCACGCCGAAGACGCTGAGGGACGGGATGCCCAGGATGCCATCGTACTTGCCCAGGCCTTCGGCATTGGCCATCGCGTAGTTCAGCGCCAGGCCCCAGCAGATGGTGGCCAGCGGCAGATAGTGGCCCGACATGCGCAGCGTCAGCGCACCCAGCACCAGCGCCGCCAGCACCGCCAGCGCCACGCCCACCGCCAGCGTCAGCAGCGGCGGCAGGCCGCTCTTCGTGGCCAGGTAGGCCGCGGCATAGGCACCGACGCCGACGAAGGCGGCCTGGCCGAAGGAGGTGAGCCCGGCCACGCCCGTGAGCAGCACCAGGCCGAGGGCCACCAGTGAATACAGGCCGATGTAGATGCTCTGCGTGATCCAGAAATCCGGCACCGGCAGCAGCGGCAACAACAGCATCACCGCCGCAAAGGCGGGGAAGGCAAGGCGCTGCATCAGTGTTCCTCGCCGTGCGGGTCGCGTAAGGACCGCCACAGCAGCACCGGAAGGATGGCCGAGAACACGATCACTTCCTTGTAGGGGCTGGACCAGAAGCTGCCGAAGGATTCCAGCAGCCCCACGCCCAAGGCGCCCACAAGGGCCAGCGGGTAGCTGGCCAGCCCGGCGAAGACCGCAGCGACGAAGCCCTTCAGGCCGATGAGGAAGCCGCTGTCGTAGAACACCGTGGTGGTGGGCCCGATCAGCAGGCCCGACAGCGCGCCGATGAAGGCCGCCATCGTGAACGACAGCCGCCCGGCCGAGCGCGTGGAGATGCCCATCAGCCGCGCGCCCAGCTGGTTCACCGCGGTGGCGCGCAGCGCCTTGCCGGCCAGGCTCTTCTCGAAGAACAGCCACAGCCCGACGATCAGCGCCAGCGACGCGGCGAAGATGATGATGGTCTGCCCCGACAGCGTGATGGCGCCGAACGAGAAGCGCGCGTTCCAGAAGCTGGGGTTGCGGAAGCCCTCGGCACCAAAGAAGAACAGCCCCAGCCCGAGCAGCGCGAAGTGCACGCCGACCGAGACGATCAGCAGCACCAGCACGCTGGCCTCGGCCAGCGATTCATAAGCCAGCCGGTACAGCAGCGGCCCGAAGGGCGTGACCAGCGCCACCGTCAGCGCCGCCTGCGCCAGCAGAGGCAGGCCCTTGGGCGCCACCCAGATCGCCAGCAGCGACACCGCCACCGGCCAGGCCAGCGTGCGCAGCGCCTGCTTGAGCAGCGCGCCGGCACCCATGCGGTGGCGCAGGCCGTTCACCAGGTCCTGCAGCGTCACCGCCGCGGCCAATACCAGCAGGAACCACACCGTACCCGGCACCTGGCCGGCTTGCAGCAGCGCGAGCGTGAGCGCGCCGAAGGCGACGAACTCGCCCTGCGGGATGAAGATCACCCTTGTCACGGCGAACACCAGCACCGTGGCCAGCGCCAGCAGCGCGTAGACCGCGCCGTTGCTCAGGCCGTCCAGCGCCAGGATGCCGGCGATCGTCGCGTCCATGCAGGGCCTTCAGATGCGCTGCGCTCAGGGCACGACGACGAACTTGCCGTTGTCCACCTTCAGCAGCACGCCGGTCTCGTTGGTGTAGCCCCAGTGGTCGGTGGGTGTCCACAGCATCACGCCGTGGGAGAAGACCGTGCGGCCCATGGCCTCGATGCCGTCACGCAGCGCGGCGCGGAACTCCGGCGTGCCTGGCTTGGCCTTCTTCAGCGCCTCGGGCAGCACCTTCTGCATGACGATCAGCGCGTCGTAGGCATGGCCGGCAAACTGGTTGCGGGAGCCGGCGCCGTAGGCGGCCTCGTACTTGGTGACGAAGTCCACCGCCAGCTTCTTCGACGGGTGGCTGTCGGGCAGTTGCTCGGCTACCACCGCCGGACCGCTGACGACAAACGTGCCTTCCACCGACTTGCCGCCAATGCGCACCAGGTCGGGCGTGGCCGCGGCATGCGTCTGGTAGACCTTGCCCTTGTAGCCGCGCTCCACCAGGCCCAGCTGCGGCATCGCCGCGCCCGAGCCCGAGGCGACGACCAGGATCGCGTCCGGGTTGGCCGAGACCAACTTCAGCGCCTGCGGCGTAACGCTGGTGTCGGTGCGCGCGAAGCGCTCGGTGGCGACGAGCTTGATGCCCGCTGCCGCCAGGTCGGTGGTCATCTGCTTCAGCCACAGCTCGCCGTAGGCGTCGGTGTAGCCAAGGAAGCCCACCGTCTTGACGCCGTTCTTCTTCATGTGCTCGACGATCGGGAAGGCCATCACGTTGGCGCCCTGCGGCAGGCGGAAGACCCAGCGCTCCTGGTCGGGCGGCACGCCCACCGGCGCGATCGAAAGCTGCGGCGTCTTCGACTCCAGTGCGATCGGCGCGATGGCGGCCGAGACCACGGTGATCGAGCCACCGAACAGGATGTCTACCTTGTCCTCGGTGACGAAGCGGCGCGCGTTGCCCACGCCCTTGCCGGGGTCGGAGGCGTCGTCCAGCACGATCAGGTTGATCTTTTCGCCGCCGATCTCCTTCGGCCACAGCTTGAACTGATTGCCCACCGGGATGCCCAGGCCCGAGGCCGGGCCGGTGAGCGACAGCGTGACGCCGATGTTCACGTCGGCAAAGGCGGTGGTGGCCAGCAGGGCCGCGGCGGCGGCGATCGTCTTGCGCAACAGTTTCATGGGGTTTGTCTCCTGGGGGTGGGGGTCACTGACAGAGGGCCTTGATGTCCTCGGGCACGGGAATCGCGCGGATGCGGTCGGGGTCGGCCGGGTCGCGCTGGCAGAAGGCGCGCACCTCCGTGCCTTCGCACAGCACCGTGTCGCCGCGCTTGACGATGTGGCGGTGGCGGAAGGTCTTGGCCATCCACTCCTCCACGGTGGTGTGCACCTCGATGGTCTCGCCGTAGGTGGCGGTCTTGTAGAACTTGGTGTGGATCTCGAGCAGCGGCGTGCCGATGATGCCGCGCGTCTTGACGAGCTCGCGCCACGGCGGCACGCCGCAGGCCATGAAGAAGGCCAGCGAGGATTCGTCCATCCAGCGCGAGAAGTTCGGGAAGAACACGATGCCGGCCGGATCGCAGTGGCCGAACTGCACTGCGACGGTGTGGACGTGGGTCTTGCTCACGAAGCCTTGCCCACCTTGCCGGCGCGCTTTTCGAGGAAGTCGCGCACGCGCTGCTTGGCCGCCTCGTCGCCCTGGGCGATGGCCGACATCAGCGATTCGACGAACAGGCCTTCGGCCGGCGCCATCTCCGCGATGCGCGGCAGCGCCTGGGTGATGGCGTAGTTGGACAGCGGCGCGTTGCTGGCCACCTTGCGCGCCAGCTCCATCGCCTTGGCCAGGCCTTCGCCCTCTCCCACCAGGTAGTTGCTCAGGCCCGCGGCCTGGCCTTCGGCGGCGTCGAACACGCGGCCGGTGAGCATCATGTCGGTCATGCGCGATACGCCCATCAGCCGCGGGATGCGCGCCGAGCCGCTGCCGCCGACGAAGATGCCGCGCTGGCCCTCCGGCAGGCCGTAGAAGGCGCTGGGCTCGGCCACGCGCAGGTGCGCGGTGGCGGCCAGTTCCAGCCCGCCGCCGACGACGGCGCCGTGCAGCACCGCGATCACCGGCACCGGGCCATACTGGATCAGGTCGAAGGCCGCATGCCACTTGCGCGAATGCAGGATGCCTTCGGCCACGCTCTGCTCGGTGACTTCCGACAGATCGAGCCCCGCGCTGAAGTGCGCGCCCTCGCCGCTGAGCACCGCGACGCGCGCCTCCTTGGGCAGGTTGACGAAGGCGGTCTGCAGCTCGCGCACCAGCGTCTCGTTCAGTGCATTGCGCTTGTCCGGGCGGTTCAGACGCAGGTGCACGACGGGGCCGTCGGTCTCGAGGCGCAGCAGTTGGAAGGATGGTGTCATGGGTTTCGAGGTCTTCAGCGCGCGAGGATCACGTCCGGCCCGCCGGCGTACAGCGCCTGCACCTGGGCCTCGCGGCGCTTGAGCACCGCGCGCTGGTTGATGTAGCCCTTGTCGGTGATCTCGCCGGCATCGGCGCTGGGTGCGTCGGGCAGCACCAGCGCGCGCGCCACGGCCATCGAACTGCCGCCGCCTTCACGCCGCAGCGCG
>JAFLDH010000373.1 GCA_017302505.1 Burkholderiales bacterium | reverse complement strand
TGCCGCTGCTGCTGCCGCTGTGCGCGCCGCCGCTGCCACGGCCGCCCGACGGCAGCTTCGAGACGGTGGCGGTCGACATCGGCCAGGGCACGGCAGTGCTACTGCGCACCCGCCAGCACCTGCTGGTCTACGACGCCGGGCCGCGCTACGGCAGCGACACCGACGCCGGCCAGCGTGTGCTGCTGCCGTTGCTGCGCGCCCGGGGCGAGCGGCGCATCGACCTGCTGATGCTGAGCCATCGCGACATGGACCATGTCGGCGGCGCCGATGCGCTGCTGCAGGCGCTGCCGGTGGCGGCGCTGACGGGGTCGCTGGAGGACAGCCACCCGCTGCGCCGCACGGTGGCGGCCTCGCAACGATGCCAGGCCGGCCAGGCGTGGCAATGGGACGGCGTGCGCTTCGAGGTCCTGCACCCGCGGCCGGCCGACTACCGGCCAGCCGCAGCGCCCAATACGCTGAGTTGCGTGCTGCGGGTCCAGGCTGCCGATGGCCGCAGCCTGCTGCTGACCGGCGACGTCGAGGCCGCCCAGGAAGCCGCGCTGGTGGCACGGCTGGGGCCGGCGCTGCGCAGTGACGTGCTGCTGGTGCCGCACCACGGCAGCCTGAGCTCGTCCAGCGAGGCCTTCCTGGCCGCGGTAGCGCCAGGCACGGCCGTGGTGCAGGCTGGCTACCGCAACCGCTTCGGTCATCCGGCCGCTGCGGTGGAGGCCCGCTACCGGGCCGCCGGCGTGACGCTGGTGCGCAGCGACCGCTGCGGTGCATGGACCTGGCAGGCGGACGGTGCGATGCGTTGCCAGCGCGAGACAGCCCGCCGTTACTGGCATCATCCTCCCATGGACGGTCAGCAGACCGGCCGGTGAACCAGGCGGATGGCCCGCAGCTTGCATTCACGACCCCGACGCCATCCGAGGAGCTTTCCGTGTCCATCCATGTCGCGCTGAACCATGTCACGCACTACCGCTACGACCGCCGTGTCGGCCTGTCGCCGCAGGTGGTGCGGCTGCGTCCGGCCCCGCACTGCCGCACGCCGATCCTGAGCTATTCGCTGCGCATCGAGCCGGCCGAGCATTTCATCAACTGGCAGCAGGACCCCTTTGCCAACCACCTGGCGCGGCTGGTCTTCCCCGAGAAGACCACCGAGTTCAAGGTCACGGTGGACCTGGTGGCCGAGATGTCGGTCTACAACCCCTTCGACTTCTTCCTGGAGCCGGAGGCTGAAGTCTTCCCCTTCGACTACGCGCCGGAGCTCAAGCACGACCTGCTGCCCTACCTGGCCAAGGGCCCGTTGACGCCGAAGTTCAAGGCGCTGGTGGACAGCGTGCCGCGCGAGGAGGTGCGCACCATCGACTTCCTGGTCGGCCTGAACCAGCGGCTGCAGCGCGAGATCGGCTACCTGATCCGCATGGAGCCCGGCGTGCAGACGCCCGAGGTGACGCTGACCAACCTGTCGGGCAGCTGCCGCGACAGCGGTTGGCTGCTGGTGCAGCTGCTGCGCCACCTGGGGCTGGCGGCGCGCTTCGTCTCCGGCTACCTGATCCAGCTGAAGCCCGACGTGAAGAGCCTGGACGGCCCCAGCGGCACCGAGGTCGACTTCACCGACCTGCACGCCTGGTGCGAGGTGTTCCTGCCCGGTGCCGGCTGGATCGGCCTGGACCCGACCTCGGGCCTGCTGGCCGGCGAAGGCCACATCCCGGTGGCCTGCACGCCTGAGCCCAGCACCGCCGCGCCGGTGAGCGGCGCAGTCGACGAATGCGAGGTGCAGTTCGAGCACCACATGCAGATCACGCGCATCTACGAATCGCCGCGCGTGACCAAGCCCTACACCGAAGAACAATGGCAGCAGGTGCTGGCACTGGGCCAGCAGGTGGACGACGAGCTGCAGCGCCAGGACGTGCGCCTGACGATGGGCGGCGAGCCCACCTTCGTGTCGGTGGACGACCGCGACGGTGCCGAATGGAACGTCGATGCACTCGGCCCCACCAAGCGTGGCTATGCCACCGAGCTGACGCACCGGCTGCTGGCCAAGTACGGGCAGGGCGGCTTCCTGCACTTCGGCCAGGGCAAGTGGTACCCCGGAGAGCAGTTGCCGCGCTGGGCGCTGACGGTGGGCTGGCGCGCCGACGGCCAGCCCTGCTGGCACGACCCGTCGCTGTTCGCCGACGAGCGCGAGCCGCACCGCTACACCACGCAGGATGCCCAGGCCTTCATCACCGAGCTGACGGCGCGGCTGGGGCTGGACGCCAAGTACGTGCAGCCCGGTTACGAGGACACCTGGTACTACCTGTGGCGCGAGCGCCGGCTGCCGGTGAACGTCGACCCCTTTGAGAGCAAGCTCGACGACGAGATGGAACGCGCCCGGCTGCGCCGCGTGTTCACGCAGGGCCTGGACAGCGTGGTCGGCTACCTGCTGCCGCTGAAGCGCGAATGGCATACGCCCACCTCGGGCCCGCAGTGGATGACCGGCCCCTGGTTCATGCGCGACGAGCGGCTGTACCTGATGCCCGGCGATTCGCCGATGGGCTACCGGCTGCCGCTGGATTCCTTGCCCTGGGCCGCGCCCGGCGAGGGCCAGCAGCTGATCACGCAGGACCCCTTCCACCCGATGCGGCCGCTGCCGCAGGCGGCCACGCTGCGCGCGCAGTACGGCGTGCCTGGCGGCTACGACGCACGGCATGCCGGCGGCGGCTTTGCCGAAGGCGGCGTGGTGGCGCTGCAGCAGCAGCCCTGGCCGCAGGACCTGGACAGCGAAGCCGGCCTGGGCGGCGGCAACGGTCTGGCCGGTGGCGACGGCGGCCCGGCCCACCTGCCGGAGACGGCGCCGGCCAAGTCGGCCGACACCTACCCGGCGCGCTTCGAAAGCGCCCACTGGCTGACGCGCACCGCCCTGTGCGTGGAGGTGCGCGACCCGCAGCGCGCCAACGGCCCCAAGGCCGAGAAGGAGCATGGCGGCAAGAGCGGCGTGCTCTACGTCTTCCTGCCGCCGCTGAAGCACCTGGAGGACTACCTGGAGCTGCTGGCCGCGATCGAGGCCACAGCCGCGCACCTGGGCATGAAGGTGGTGCTGGAAGGCTACCCGCCGCCGCGCGACCCGCGGCTGAAGATCCTGCAGGTGACGCCCGACCCGGGCGTGATCGAGGTCAACATCCACCCAGCCTCCAACTGGGAGGAACTGGTCGACCACACCGAGTTCCTGTATGACGCGGCGCACCGCACGCGGCTGAGCACCGAGAAGTTCATGCTCGACGGCCGCCACACCGGCACCGGCGGCGGCAACCACTTCGTGCTGGGCGGGGCGACACCGGCGGACAGCCCCTTCCTGCGCCGGCCCGACGTGCTGGCCAGCCTGCTGACCTACTGGCACAACCACCCGAGCCTGAGCTACCTGTTCAGCGGCATGTTCATCGGCCCGACCAGCCAGGCGCCGCGCATCGACGAGGCGCGCAACGACCAGGTCTACGAGATCGAGATCGCCTTCGCCGAGCTGGAGCGGCAGCTGGCGTTGCACCACCAGGTGCCGCCGTGGCTGATCGACCGCAGCCTGCGCAACCTGCTGATCGACGTCACCGGCAACACCCACCGCAGCGAGTTCTGCATCGACAAGATGTACTCGCCCGACGGCCCCACCGGCCGGCTGGGGCTGCTGGAGCTGCGTGCCTTCGAGATGCCGCCGCATGCGCGCATGAGCCTGGCGCAGCAGCTGCTGCTGCGCGCGCTGCTGGCCTGGTTCTGGCGCGAGCCCTACCGCGGCCACGGCAGCACGCGCATGACACGCTGGGGCACCGGGCTGCATGACCGCTTCCTGCTGCCGACCTTCGTGCAGATGGATTTCGCCGACGTGCTGGCCGAGCTGCGCGAGGCCGGCTATGCCTTCGACGACGCCTGGTTCGCGCCGCACCTGGAGTTCCGCTTCCCGCTGATCGGCGAGGTGTCGACGATGGGCATCGGGCTGAGCCTGCGCACGGCGCTCGAGCCCTGGCACGTGATGGGCGAGGAGAACTCGGCCGGCGGCACCGCGCGCTACGTCGATTCGTCGCTGGAGCGGCTGGAGGTCAAGGTCACCGGCCTCAACGGCAACCGCCATGTCATCACCGCCAACGGCCAGGCGCTGCCGCTGCAACCCACCGGCCGCGTCGGCGAATTCGTCTGCGGCGTGCGGTACCGCGCCTGGCAGCCGCCGTCGGCGCTGCACCCGACCATCGGCGTGCATGCGCCGCTCACCTTCGACATCGTCGACAACTGGCTGCAGCGCTCGATGGGCGGCTGCCAGTACCACGTGGCGCACCCGGGCGGGCGCAACTACGAGGACTTCCCGGTCAATGCGTACACGGCCGAGAGCCGGCGGCTGGCGCGCTTCATCCGCATGAGCCACACGCCGGGGCAGATGAAGGTGGAGCCGGCGCAGGCCAGCCTCGAATTCCCGTTCACGCTCGATTTGCGGCAGCGCTGACCGTGCCGCAGAGCCAGACCCAGAGCCAGACGTTGTTGCCCTTTGCGGGCGACGACGCGCGCGAGCCGGGTCTGGCGGCCTGGGCCGGGCTGCTGCAGCGCAGCCCGGGCATGGAGCCCGGCCTGTGGGACGAACTGCGGCACGGCGACGGGCGGCTGCGCGAGGCCTGGCGCGGCTTTGCGCGCTGGCT
>JAFLDH010000372.1 GCA_017302505.1 Burkholderiales bacterium | reverse complement strand
CAGGTCGACGAAGTTGTCGGCATAGAAGCGCCGGCGCGCGGCGGCACTGCAGCCCTGCAGTGCTTCGTCGAAGCGCTTCAGCGGATGCCGGCCGCCTTCCACATGCGGGAAGTCCGACGAGAACAGGCACATCTGCTCGCCGGCCTGCTGCACGATCCAGCCGCTGTCCTCGTGCGGGTAGGGCGTCACGCGCAACTGGCGCCGCGCGATCTCGCTGGGCGCGGCCGACAGCGCCTGCAGCCGAGATTCGTTGCGGCGGAAGGCATGCGCGGCCGAATCCATCGCGCGCAGCCAGCCGGGCAACCAGGACGCGCCGAGCTCGATGGCGCCCCATTTCAGACGCGGGAAACGGTCGAACACGCCGTCGAAGATCAGCGTGGCCAGCGTCTGCATCACCGCCTGCGGGATCGGCATGTAGCTGACCGAGGTGAAGTTGTCGTCGCCGCCGTGGAAGTCGGGCACCGGCGGCAGGCCGTTGATCTTGTAGACCGGGTTCATCTTCTCTTCGCCGCCGACATGGAACAGGACCGGCACGCCGGCCTCCTGCGCCTGGGCCCACACGGCATCCAGCGCCACATGGCTGGGCGCATGCCCGCGCGGGCACAGCGAAGGCACCATCAGCGCCTTGGCACCCAGGCGCAGCGCCAGCGCCGCAGTCTCGCGGGCGCGCTCGAAGTCCTCCAGCGGCACGTAGGCCGTGGCCAGCAGGCGCGCATCCACCGCGCAGAAGTCCGCCAGCATGCGGTTGTGGGCGTCGGCCGCGGCGTAGCACAGCGCCATGTCGTCGCCCTGGTCCAGGCCGAAGTTGCCCAGGCAGAAGGTGGTGAAGACCAGCTGGCTGGCAAAGCCCAGCAGGTCCAGCGCATGCGGCCGGTCGGCAGCGATGAAGGCGCCATGCGCCTCGTAGTTCTTGCGCAGCATCAGGTTGGCGTCGACCCCGGCACGAAAGGCCGGATCGGCATGGGCCGCGCGCGAACGGCCGGGCCGCAGGTTGCGCTGCAGGGCTGCGCGGTAGCCGGGGCTGGCGTGGAAGCGAGACAGCAGCGACGGCATGAAGAACGGGTCCAGGCAGTCGTCCAACTCCATCAGGTGGCTGTCGGCATCGTGGATGTGCCGGCCTGCGGCATAGCTCATGGCCTTGTCTCCTGCGCGTCGGTGTTGTGCGAGCATGATGCCATCGACAAGGAACCCCACCGAGACATGGACATACCCGGCGAAAGCATGCACGCGGACCTGGACGGCGGCTGGCTGCTGCCGCCGCCAGCGGTGCGCGAAGCGGTGCACACGCGCAGCATCGTCTGCCGCAGCTTCCGGCGCGAAGACGGCCTCATGGACATCGACGCGCGCTTCATCGATACGCGGCCCTTCGGCTACCACAGCGAGTTCCGCGGCGACTGCCCGCCCGGCGCGGCCCTGCACCACATGCAGTTGCGCGTGACGCTCGACCGCCAGCGCCATGTGTGCGCGCTGCAATCGGCCATGCCCGGCACACCGTACAGCGGCTGTGCCGAGGTGAACGCGAATTTCCAGCGGGTGATCGGCCTGTCGATGGGCCGCGGCTTCCGCAAGGCGCTGCGCGAGCGTCTCGGTGGCGTCGAAGGCTGCACCCACATGTTCGCGCTGCTGGAGGCGGTGGCCGCAGCCGCCGTGCAGGCCTTCGCGTCGAATGCGCACTTGCCGGCACTGGCGGGCCAGCCGGCGCCCGTGCGCGTCTTCCATCGCCAGGCGCTGCTGGACAGCTGCTGGTCCTACCGCAGCGACGGACCGGTCATGCGTGCGCTCGCCGCACGCGATCGCTAAGGGAGCCTCAGGCCGCAGCCTTGAGCTCGGCCAGCCGGCGCGCGGCGTCCTTCTTGCCCATGCCGCGCAATTCGGCAAGCGCCAGCAGGTGCTTGGCACGCGGGCGCGCCTTGCCATCTTCCCAGTTGTAGATCGACTGTCCCGAGGCGCCGACCAGCAGGCCGCACTCCTGCGCCGACAGGCCCAGCCGCTTGCGCTGTGACACCAGGCCCTTGGGGCTGAAGCGCGGCAGGCGCTGCCCGTCGTCGTCCGCCTGGGCCACGTCGGGCATGGCCTTGGCGGCCGCGCGCGTCACGCGCCGCAGCTCGGTCTCCAGTGCCTGCGTGCGCCGCTTCAGCGAAACGATCTCGCTGCGGCACAGGCTCAGCGCTTTTTTCATGGCCGTGGTTTCGCCACGCGCCTGCTTGCGGGCCACGCGGGCAATCTCGGTCTTCAGCAGTGATGCGATGTTTGCCATAGGGCTTGATTGTGCCGCCTTCATGCGAACGCAAATTTCTCCCAGCGTCGGGAAGGTCACGGCCTGCAAGGGAAAAGATACGACGCGGAAAATCCGTTCATGGATTCGCTTTCGCAATTGGCATTGGGCGCGGCCGTCGGCATGGCGGTGATGGGGCGGCGCACCGCCGTCTGGAAGGCGGCGCTGTGGGGCGGAGTGGCCGGCACGCTGCCCGACCTGGACGTGCTGATCGACCAGGGCGACCCGATCCGCAACATGGTGCTGCACCGCGCCGAAACCCATGCCCTGTTCTGGCTGACGCTGTTCTCGCTGCCCTTTGCCGCGCTGGTGGCAAGGCTGCATGGCGAATGGGCGCACTGGCGGCGCTGGTGGCTGGCGCTGTGGCTGGTGCTGGTGACGCACCCGCTGCTGGATGCGATGACGGTCTACGGCACCCAGCTGCTGCTGCCCTTCACCAACCACCCCTTCGGCGTGGGCAGCATCGCCATCATCGATCCGCTGTACACGCTGCCGCTGCTGGTCGGCGCGATCTGGGCGCTGCTCTCGCGCGGCAGCCGCGCCGGCCTGCGCGCCAATCTGCTGGGCCTGGCGCTGAGCACCGCGTATCTGGGCTGGACGGTGCTGGCACAGCAGCATGTGGAGCGCATCGCTCGCGCATCGCTGGCGGCGCAGGGCATCACGGCCGAACGCGTGCTGGTGGTGCCGACCACCTTCAATTCGGTGCTGTGGCGGGTGGTGGCGATGCAGGACACGCACTATCACGAAGGCTTCTACTCGCTGCGCGACGCGTCGCCGCAGATCCGCTTCGACCGTTTCGACAACGGCGCGGCGCTGGCCCCCGAGGTGCAGGGCATCGATGGCGTGCAACGGCTGATGGCTTTCAGCAAGGGCTTCTACAAGCTGCTGGAAGACGATGGCCGCTTGCTGATCGCCGATCTGCGCATGGGCCAGGAGCCGGCCTACGTGTTCAGCTTCGCAGTGGCCGAACGGCGCAGTGCGGCCGTGCCCTTGCCGAAGCCGGAACAGGCCGGCCGCCGGCCCGACATCGAGCGCGCGCTGCCCTGGCTGTGGCGACGCATGGGCGGCGAGCCGCTGCCGCCGCCTCGCTAGAGCGCGCTACACCGCCGTCTGCCCGGGCAGCTGCCGCGTCACCGGGTGCGAGCTGGACAGCCCGCCGTCCACCACCAGCGCCTGGCCGTTGACATAGCTGGACTGGCCCGAGGCCAGGAACAGCGCCGCCTGCGCCAGCTCCTCGGGCTGCGCGGCGCGGCGCAACGGGTTCAGGCGGCCCAGCTTGTGGGTCACGCCCTTGTCGCGCGCGTAGTCGAAGGTCGGCCGGGTCATGCCGGTCTCGGTCAGGCCGGGGCAGATGGCGTTGACCCGCACGTTGCTTTCGCACAGCTGCTGCGCAGCCACCTGCACCAGGTTGATGACGCCGGCCTTCGATGCCGAATAGGCCGGCCCGCCCGCGCCCGAACGCAGGCCCGCCACCGACGCGGTGCAGATGATCGAGCCGCCGTGGCCGGCCTCGGCCATGGCCTTGCCCGCGTGCTTGATCATCAGCCAGGGGCCGATCAGGTTGACGCGCAGCACCTCGGTCCACAACTCGGTCGTCGCATCGAAGATGCCGGCCATGCCGCCGGCGATGCCGGCGTTGGCGAAGGCCACGTCCAGCCGCCCGTACTCGGCCAATGCGGCCGCCACCAGGCGCGCGACATCGGCCTCGGCGCCGGCATCGGCCTGCAGCGCCAAGGCCCGGCCGCCGGCCTGCTGCACCTGGCGCGCCGTCTCCTGCACGGCATCGCTGCGGTCGGCGATCAGCAGTGCCGCGCCCTCGCGCGCGAACAGCAACGCCGCAGCGCGACCGATGCCCGATGCGGCGCCCGTGATCAATGCCACCTTCCCCTCCAATGCCCTGTCCATGACGCTGCTTCCTGTGCTGTTGCAATGCCCGCAGACTACGCGCCGGCGGTCGCTTGCCTAGAGTGTTGGCCCCAAGCCCGCCTGTCGCCCTGGCGATATAGTCTCGGCCTGCGCGGGCCTGGCCTGCTGCACGGGCCTGCAGGGCCCGATCCCCCGCAACACCGAAGGTGCGGCGGCACAGCGACGTGCCGGCACGCGCGGAGAACGGCTTTGGACTACGCCCAGCAACAGCGCAATCCTGGCAAGCACGTGGTCGGCTTGTCGGTGGTGGCGGCGTTGCATGTGCTGCTGGGCATTGCATTGGTGTACGGCCTGTCGCGCACCGACATCGAAGTGATCAAGGCGCCGATCGAGACCAAGATCATCGAGGAGGTGAAGCCGCCGCCGCCCCCGCCGCCGGACAACCTGCCGCCGCCGCCCAAGGTGGCCCCCCCGCCGCCGTCCTTCGTGCCGCCGCCCGAGGTGCAGGTGGCACCGCCGCCGACGC
>JAFLDH010000371.1 GCA_017302505.1 Burkholderiales bacterium | reverse complement strand
GCCCTTACCCCGCGCGCCTGCCGGCCATGCCGATGCTGCAGGCCGACGAGCTGCTGCGCAGCCTGGGCCGGCTGACCGTGCTCGACGCGCGCGCGGCCGAGCGCTTCCGCGGCGAGGTCGAGCCGCTGGACCCGGTGGCCGGCCACATCCCCGGCGCGCTGAACCGCTTCTTCAAGGACAACCTGCAGGCCGACGGCCGTTTCAAGCCGGCGTCTGATCTGCGCGAAACCTTCGCTGCCCTGGTGGCCGACCCGGCCCAGCTGGTGCACCAGTGCGGCTCGGGCGTCACCGCCTGCCACAACCTGCTGGCGATGGAGCATGCCGGGCTGGCCGGCTCGGCGCTGTACCCGGGCTCGTGGAGCGAATGGTGCGCCGACCCGGCGCGCCCGGTGGCCCGGGGCTGAGAGTGTGAGAGGCGTTCCCAGGCACCCGCGTAGGCCCCCAGAACAGCCCCAATCTAGGCGCGAAGCGCAGCCGTGTGGCCGACCCGGCGAGGCTTCGCAACAACGAGTGGGGCTGTTCTGGGGGCCTACCCGCAGGGCTGGGGTACCCAAGGGCCCTGCGCGTCGTTGCGTCGCTCGCGCGCACCTCAGTGCGGGCGTCGCGCCGCGCCTAGCCCAGGGCCCTTGGTCACCCCAGCGCGGGTGCCTGGGAATGCCTCTCACACTCTGGGGCCGCCCGCTTGATGCGGGTCAAGCCACCCCTGCGGCCGATAATGGACCATGGGAATGCACGGCGTCCCATGATCGTCGATCACCCTCACAGGAGCACAGCATGTACAAGCGAATTCTGATCTCGACCGACGGTTCGGATATCAGCCAGAAGGCAGTGCAGGCCGCGGTGGACCTGGCGCGCAGTTCGGCGGCGGAGCTGTTCGCGATCAGCGTGAAGGAGCCCTTCCCCTACAGCGCCATCTCCGAGATGCAGCCCGTGCCGCCGCAGGAGTTCTTCGACGCGCAGGAGCGCATCGCCAGCGAGCGCGTCAAGGCCGTGGTCGACGTGGCCGGCAAGGCCGCCGTCAAGTGCCATGCGCACACGGTCGAGGCGCTGCACCCGTGGGAGGCGATCCTCGACCATGCCAAGACGCAGGGCTGCGACCTGATCGTGATGGCCTCGCACGGCCGCCGCGGCCTGTCGGCCATGCTGCTGGGCAGCGAGACGCAGAAGGTGCTGACGCACTCCAGCATCCCGGTGCTGGTGATCAAGTAAAGCGGCGCGCCCGGCGCGGCCGGGTCAGTGGCTGTGCAGTGCCGAGGTGGCGGTCATCACCACCGCCAGCCCGGCCGCCAGCCAGGCCAGCTGGGCCGCCGTCTGCCGCCACGGCAGGCGGCGCTGCATCTGCGGCAGCAGGTCGGCCACGGCCACGTAGATGAAGCTGCTGGAAGCCGCCACCAGCAGGTACGGGAACAGGTCCTCCCAGGGCCCCACCACGAAGTAGCCGAGCACGCCGCCCAGCACCGCGGCCAGGCCGGACAGCGCGTTGAACAGCAGCGCCCGGGCCCGCGAGAAGCCGGCGTTGATCAGCACGATGTAGTCGCCCACCTCCTGCGGGATCTCGTGGGCGACGATGGCCAGTGCGGTGACCACGCCCAGGCTCGTGTCGGTCAGGAAGGCGGCGGCGATGATCACGCCGTCGCAGAAGTTGTGGATGCTGTCGCCGACCAGCACGCTCCAGCCGCCGCGGCCGGCCTGCTCGGCATCGAAGTGGTGGTGGTGGTGGTGCCCGTCGCCCTCGTGGTGGTGGGTGTGGCGGTACAGCTCGGCCTTCTCCAGCAGGAAGAAGAACAGCAGCCCGGCCAGCAGCGTCAGGAACAGCTCGTGCGCGCCGACATGGCTCTCGAAGGCCTCGGGCAGCACGTGCAGCAGCGCCGTGCCGAGCAGCACGCCGGCCGACAGGCTGACCAGGCTCTGCACCACCCTGCTGAGCACGCCGATGGTCAGGCTGGCGGCGATCAGCACAGAAAGAAGGCCACCCGCAAGGGTGGCCAGCACGATGTAGGTCAGCGTCATGAGGCCCCGTGGACGGCCCGCCTCGGCAGGCCCGTCTTCACCTTAGCAGGCTTGTCAAGCCACGCCGTGCGTACGGAACCAGTCCAGCGCCAGCGCCCAGCCTTCTTCGGCCGCGGCCTTGCGGTAGGTGGGGCGGTAGTCGGCGTGGAAGGCATGCGGCGCGTCGGGGAAGACCACGAACTTCGAGCGCCGCGCCGCCGGGCTGCCGGTGGCCAGCGCCTGCTGCATGGCCGCCACCGAGCTCATCGGGATGCCGGTGTCGGCGCCGCCATAGAGGCCCAGCACCGGCGCCTTCAGCGAGCCCGCCAGGTCGATGGCGCGCTTCGGGTTCATCGCGCTCACGTCGCCCAGAAGCCGGCCGTACCAGGCTACGCCGGCCTTCAGATTGGGGTTGTGCGCGGCATAGAGCCAGACGATGCGCCCGCCCCAGCAGAAGCCGGTGATGCCCAGCCGGTTGGCGGCCGCGCCCTGCGAGGCTGCCCAGGCCACGGTGGCATCCAGGTCGCCGATGACCTGCGCGTCCGGCGTCTTCGACACCACCTCGGCGATCAGCTTGGCGATCTCGCCATAGGACTGGGCATCACCCTGGCGCACGAACAACTCCGGCGCGATGGCAAAGTAGCCCTGCTTGGCGAAGCGCCGCGCCACGTCGGCGATGTGCTCGTGCACGCCGAAGATCTCGCTGATCACCAGCACCACCGGCGCATTGCGTTTGTTCAGCGGCGCCGCACGGTAGGCCGGCATCTTGAAGTCGCCGACCGGAATCGTCACCTCGCCGGCCAGCAGGCCCTGGGTGTCGGTCTTGATCGTCGTCTGCGCCACCACCGGCAGCGCAGCCGCGGCGAAGCCGCTGCCCACCGAGGTGCGCACGAAGGCACGGCGGCTGAACTCGCGCTGCGGCACCAGACATTCGAACTCATCGCGAAGCATGGATTCTCCCGGGGGGTCACAAGGCGCGGCATTGTAGGAAAGGCGTCGCCGGGTATCGGCACAATGCCGGCATGCCCCGCCCCCACCCCCTGCTCTCCGCCCCGCTGGCCGCCATCGACATGGGCTCCAACAGCTTCCGGCTGGAGATCGGGCAGCTGCAGCACGGGCGCTACCGTCGCATCGATTACCTGAAGGAGACGGTGCGGCTGGGCGGCGGGCTCGATGCCGACGGCATGCTGACCGAAGCCGCGGTGCAGCGCGGGCTGGACTGCCTGCGCCGCTTTGCCGCGCGGCTGGCCGGCTTCACGCCACGCCAGGTGCGCGCGGTGGCCACGCAGACGCTGCGCGAGGCGCGCAACCGCAATGCCTTCCTGCTGCGCGCGCAGGAGGTGCTGGGCTACCCGATCGAGGTGATCTCCGGGCGCGAGGAAGCGCGGCTGATCTACGCCGGCGTGTCGCACCTGCAGCCAGGCGATGCGTCGCGGCTGGTCATCGACATCGGCGGCCGATCCACCGAGATGATCCTGGGCCACGGCCGCACGCCGCTGCTGGCCGAATCCTTCCAGGTGGGCAGCGTCAGCCTGTCGCTGCGCTTCTTCGGCGACGGCCGGCTCACCGAGCAGGGCTTCCGCGCCGCGCAGATCGCCGCCGGCGCCGAACTGGAAGAGGCGCTGCAGCCCTTTGCGCCCGATCGCTGGCAGGAGGCGCTGGGCTCCTCGGGCACGGTGGGCGCGGTGTCGCAGCTGCTGGCGGCCAACGGCATTACCGATGGCCGCATCACGCCCGAAGGCCTGCGCTGGTGCATCGCCGGCTGCCTGAAGGCCGGCCACACCGATCGGCTGCACTGGCCGGCGCTGCGCGCCGACCGCCGCGCGGTGCTGCCCGGCGGGCTGGCCATCCTGTACACGCTGGCCACGCACTTCGGCATCGAAAGCCTGCAGCCGGCGCGCGGCGCGCTGCGCCAGGGCGTGATCATCGACCTGCGCGAACGCCTGGAGGCGCTGCGCCATGCGCACCCGGAAGACATGCGCGACGAGTCGGTGCGAGAGCTGCAGGTCCGCTTCGGCGTGGCCACCGACCAGGCGCTGCGCGTGCGCACGCTGGCGCAGCTGCTGTACGACGCGGTCGCCGAGGCCAGCGACGAGTTCGATGAAAGCCGCCGCGAACTGGGCTGGGCCTGCGACCTGCACGAGGTGGGGCTGATGGTCTCGCACCACGACCACCATCGGCACAGCGCGTACCTGATGGCGAACGTCGATGCGCCCGGGTTCTCGCAAAGCCAGCAACGGCGGATCAGCGAACTGGTGCTGGGCCAGCGCGGCGGCCTGCGCAAGCTGGACCCGACGCTGTCGAACCCCGGCTTTGCCTGGCAGGCCCTGTGCCTGCGGCTGGCGGTCATCAAGTGCCACGCGCGGCGGGCCATCGACCCGCAGGCCCTGCGCCTGAAGCGCAGCGGGGACCAGGCCCTGCTGGTCTTCAGCCCAGACTGGGCCGAGGCCAACCCGCGCACGCTGCACCTGCTGCGCGAGGAGGCCGAGGCCTGGTCGCGCCAGGGCAGCCTGCGGCTGCAGATGCCGAGATAGGCCCACCCCCGAAGCGGCTGGCGCCGCTCCCCCTCAAGGGGGCGCCGCCAGCGGCCCGGCAGAGCCGGTTCCGCGGCGGCCACCGGACGGGCCGCGCAAGATCTGCGCGCTTGCCGGCAGCTACAGGTTGTCGGGCGCGCGCACC
>JAFLDH010000370.1 GCA_017302505.1 Burkholderiales bacterium | reverse complement strand
GCCGGCCTTCGCGCGCATCGCGGCCGAGCCGCTGCTGATCTTTCCGCGGGCCATCGCGCCGTCGCTGTACGACGCGGTGCTGGGCTTCTATCGCGCGCATGGCGCCACGCCGCACATCGCGCAGGAGGCGATCCAGATGCAGACGCTGGTCAACTTGGTGTCCAGCGGCATGGGGCTGGCATGGGTGCCGGCCTCGGTGATGCAGCTGCAGCGGCCCGGCGTGGTCTACCGGCCGCTGGCCGGGCCGGGCCTGCAGTGCGAGACCAGCCTGGTCTGGCGCGAACCGGCGCCGCCGGTGGTGCAGCGCTTCGTCGAGCATGTGCGCATGGCGCAGCAGCGACAATCGCGGCCTTCCAGAAAAGCCGGAGCGCGTTGATGCGGGTGCATCCCCAGTTCGACCCGGTCGCCTTCGCGATCGGGCCCCTGCAGGTCCATTGGTACGGGCTGACCTATCTGGTGGCCTTCGGCCTGTTCCTCCTGCTGGGCGCGCGGCGTGTGCGCTACCCGTGGCTGGCCGAGGCCGGCTGGACGCGCCGCGACATCGAGGACCTGCTGTTCTATGGCGTGGTGGGCGTGATCGTCGGCGGGCGGCTGGGCTATGCGCTGTTCTACAAGCCGGGCTACTACGCCGCGCACCCGCTGGAGGTGCTGGCGGTGTGGCAGGGCGGCATGTCCTTCCACGGCGGACTGCTGGGCGTGCTGGTGGCGATGGCGCTGTTCGCGCGCCGGCGTGGCCGCAGCTTCCTGCAGGTGACCGACGTGATTGCACCCTGCGTGCCCACCGGGCTGGCCTCGGGGCGCATCGGCAACTTCATCAACGGCGAGCTGTGGGGCCGCGCGGCCGACCCGTCGCTGCCCTGGGCGATGGTGTTTCCGCAATCGGGCAGCGATGTGCCGCGCCATCCATCGCAGCTGTACCAGTTCGGGCTGGAAGGGCTGCTGCTGTTCGTGCTGCTGTGGGTCTATGCGGCCAAGCCGCGGGCGACCGGGCAGGTGTCCGGCGCCTTCCTGGTGGGCTATGGCGTGTTCCGCTTCATCGCCGAGTTTTTCCGCGAGCCCGACAGCTTCCTGGGCCTGCGCGCCTTCGACCTGAGCCAGGGCCAGTGGCTGAGCCTGCCGATGATCGCCGCTGGCGTGTGGATGTGGCTGTGGGCCGCGCGCCGGGCACAATCGTCGCGATGAGACAGATCTTCCTGGACACCGAGACCACCGGCCTGAATGCCGAGGGCGGCGACCGCATCGTCGAGATCGGCTGCGTCGAGATGGTCGGCCGCCGGCTCACCGGCAACAATCGCCACTACTACCTGAACCCGCAGCGCGCCAGCCATCCGGATGCGCTGCGCGTGCACGGCCTGAGCGAGGAGTTTCTGGCCGACAAGCCGCTGTTCGCGGCGGTGGTCGAGGAACTGCTGGCCTTCCTGCAGGGGGCCGAGCTGATCATCCACAACGCCGCCTTCGACGTCGGCTTCCTGGACAAGGAACTCGAGCGCTGCGGCCGGCCCGCCTTGGGCGAGCATGTGGCGCAGGTCACCGACAGCCTGCTGATGGCCCGCGAGATGTTCCCGGGCAAGAGCAACTCGCTGGACGCGCTGTGCAAGCGCTTCGAGGTGGACAACTCCAGCCGCACGCTGCATGGCGCGCTGCTCGACGCCGGCCTGCTGGCCGAGGTGTACATCCAGATGACGCGCGGCCAGGGCTCGCTGGTCATCGACGAGGTCGAGGCCGGCCCCGGTGGTGGCACGGTCGACGCCATCGACCTGAGCGGGCTGGACCTGCCGGTGCTGGCGCCCACCGAGGCCGAGCTGGCGGCGCACCGCGCGCTGCTGGCCGACATCGACAAGGCCAGCCGTGGCCAGCTGCTGTGGCAGGCCGATCTGGCATAATCCCGGGCTTTCCGGAACGCTGGAAACAGGATTCCGGGCGGTTAGCTCAGCGGTAGAGCACTGCCTTCACACGGCAGGGGTCGCAGGTTCGAACCCTGCACCGCCCACCAGGCACTGGTCCCCGCAAGTCACTGATTTGCGGGGATTTTTCTTTCCCGAGCGTTCCCGTAGTGGCCTTTGTTGGCGCATGCGCGCGACCCCTTCGACCGGTTGCGCCAAATTTGCGCCAATGAGCTTCGTGTTCAACGCCGCAAGGCATGCAACGGAGCTTGTCGTCCTCGAGGATGCCTCCCGCCACCCGACCTGCCGTGCACGCAAGCAGGCGGATGATGCTGCCGACATCCAGTTGATCAAGTCTCCGGGCTGGCAAGCCGCCCGCAGTTCCTGCTTCGCTCCGATTCACACATCGGCCGTGCCGGCCAGCGTCAGCGTCGGCCTCATGACCACAGGCCGTGCCGCTTCAGGAACTCCAGAACCAGGGCGTTGAATGCGGCCGGCTGGTCGCGGGCCACACCGTGGCCGGCTCCAGGCACCTTCAGGCTCTCGGCACGCGGCAGGGCCTGCGCCAGCGCCCGGAACACGACGTCGTGGATTGGCGGTGTGCGCTCGCCGGACAGCAGCAGCACCGGCATGTCCAGGGCTGCCAGGCGGTCCATGTCGAGCGCCGGGAACTCGTCGCTCGACAAGGTCACGCGGCGCAGCGATTCGGCATTCTCCAGCCGTCGCCCCATCGCGGCGCCGCTCTGCTGGCCCAGGTCCGTTCCGCCCAGAATGCCTTCGGTCAGCAGCCAGACCGCGCGGGCGTCGTCGCCTGCCTCGAAGGCCCGCCGCGCCGGCAGGCGGATGTGGCGGTCGAACTCGCTGCGGATCGCGCGACCCTCGGCGCTGGTATCGGCCAGCCGCATCAGCGGCGGCTCGACCAGCACCAGCGCGCGCATCTGCTCGGGCCGGCGCGCAGCCAGCGCCAGCGCGGTATAGGCGCCGTAGCTGGCGCCGACCAGCACGGCAGGAGCCGCATGCCAGTGCGCCAGCAGCGCCTCCAGGTCGTCGGCCTCGGCCAGGGCGGAGTGATCCGGCGAGGCCACGCGGTTGCCGTTGGGCACGCTGTAGCGGCGGCTGTAGCTGATGCAGCGGAAGTGCGGCACGAAGGCTGCCCATTGCGGGGCCCAGGTCCGCCAGTCGCCGAGCACGCCATGCAGGAAGACCAGCGGCGTACCTGCGCCTGCCTCGGCATGATGGAACACCAGCCCGTTGTCGAGCACGGTGCGCTGCAATGCCGAGGCCTCGAGCACCGGCTGCGGGCTCGCGATGCCGGCCATGGGCATGTCGATCACTCCAGCTTCATGCCGGCGGCCAGGGCGCGGAACTTGTCCACCTCGGTGCCGAGAAAGCGGCCGAACTCCGCCGAGGTCATCGGCGTGACCGGCAGATCGCCGTTGCGGATGCGGCGCTCGTTGAACTCCTTGTCCAGCAGGATGTCGCGCACGGTGGTGTTCAGCTTCTCGACCACCGTTGCCGGCAGCCCCGGCGGGCCGCCTATGCCGGCCCAGATCTGCATGTTCACGCCCTTGACGGAGCTGCCCTCGTTGACGGTCGGGAGGTCTGGCGCCGTCGGCAGCCGCTTGTCGATCAGCAGGCCCAGCAGCGTCAGCTTGCCGGACCGCACGTGCGGCATCGCACCGGGCATCGCCATCACGGCCAGGTCGATCTGCCCACCCAACAGGTCGGTGGTCAGCGGTGCGCCACCCTTGTAGGGCACGGCCAGCAGGTCGATGCCGGCGGCCTTCTGCAGCGCCATGGTCGCGAAAGCCTGGAAGGACGATGCCCCCGTCGTGCCGACGCTCAGCCCATTGGGCCGGGCCTTGGCCTGCGCCACCAGCTGGTCGATGTGGGTGATGCCCAGGCCAGGGCGCGCCACCAGCGCCATCGGGGTGAGGCCCACCAGGGCGACGGGCGTGAAGTCCTTCGTCGCATAGCCGGCACTGGGGTTGGCGATGGGCGTCACGACCATGTCGCTGGTGTTGCCGAAGATCAGCGTGTAGCCGTCGGCCGGCGCGCGCAGCACCTTCTGCGCACCCAGCGCGCCCGAGGCGCCGCCGATGTTCTCGACGACCACGGGCTGCTTGAGCCGCTTGGCCATCTCCTCGGCGAAGCCGCGCGCCAGGTTGTCGGCGGCACCACCGGCCGGGTTCGGCACGACCAGCGTGATCGGCTTGTCGGGCCAGGCATGGGCCGCCAGGGCCACTGAGGCCACGAAGGCCGCCAGCGCAGCGCGCGCCAGCGCGCCGGCTCGAGCGAGGGTCTGCATGTGATCGTCTCCTGTGGATCGCCACCGACCGCGTGGCCGAGGGTCGGAGCAGGAGTGTCCTCGCGCCTGCGATCCCCTTCCAATACATTTCGCGCTGTACCGATAGCGAAACCTGATCGCATGAAACCCACGGCCCACACCCTGCGCCAGCGCCTGCTGACCCGTGCCCGCCTGCGCCACTGGCTGGGCTTCGCCCGTGTGGCCGAGCTGGGCAGCGTGCGCAAGGCCGCCGACGCGATCGGTATCGCCCAGCCGGCCTTGACGGCCCTGCTGGCCGACCTGGAGTCGCTGATCGGCGCGCCGCTGTTCGAGCGCCACGCGAGGGGCATGCACCTGACCGCGCTGGGGCGCGAGTTGCTGCCCACGGCACGCCGCATGCTCGGCGCCATCGACGATGCGGCACAGCAGGCCGCCGCCCTGCAGTCCAATGCCCAGCACGTGGTGCGCGTCGGCGCCATTGGCGGCGCGGTGGGCGGGCTGCTGGCGCCTGCGCT
>JAFLDH010000037.1 GCA_017302505.1 Burkholderiales bacterium | reverse complement strand
GCCCTGCGCACTTCCTCAGCGGCATCACCGATCCGGAAGAGTCCACCGAAGCGCTGCTGTTCGGCTCGGTGCTGCACGGCCGGCTGCTGGAGCCCGACACCTTCGAGTCGCGGTTCTTCGCGATGCCCAAGGTCAACCGCGCCAGGAAGGAAGGCAAGCAGCGCTATGCCGAATGCATGGTGCAGGCGGCCGGGCGCACCGTGTACCCCGAGGCCTGGAAGGAGCCCATCGAGCGGATCATCGACAACGCGATGACCCACCGCAAGGCCCGTGAACTGCTGGCCAAGGGTGAGGCCGAGGTGGCGCTGGTCTGGTTGGACCCCGACACCGGGATCAAGTGCAAGATCAAGATCGACTGGTGGCACGACGCCCGCACGCTCGCCGACGTGAAGTCCGCCGAGGACGTGACCTTCGAAGGCTTCCGCCGTTCCTGCGCCAGGCTCGGCTACGCGCTGTCCGCGGCGATGTACTGCGAGGGCGTCTACCAGCTCACCGGCGAGGAGCCCGAGTGGGCCTTCATCGCCTGCGAGAAGGGCCGGCCGAACACCGTCGCTGTCTACCGCGCGATGCGCCCGTTCCTGGAGCGTGGCCGCAGCGACTTCCGGCGGGCGCTGCATCGGTTGGCCGAGTGCCGGGCGCGAGGGCACTTTCCGATGCTGCAGGCCGACGGCGAGTGGGAGGACATCGACCTGCCGCGGTGGGCGTGACCCAAGGGGCTGCATGCCCCGTGCCGGCGCCCAGCCGCTGGCGGCCAGATTCAGCCTGCTCGGCTGGTGCAACGGGACTGCAGCCCCGCGCCGGAAGAGCCCGCCATCGACTGGGTGCCCGGCCAGGGGCACCAACGGACTCAGCTGACGGCGAAGTCCGCGAGCTGCTTGCCCTCTTCGAGCCGAGCGACCAGCCACCGGGGCTTGTTGCCGCGGCCGGTCCAGGTGTTGTCGCCGTCGCGGTACTTGATCGCTACGGGCTTGCCCCTCGCGGCCGATTTGCGCGCCGGCGCCTTCTTGGCCGCCGCCCGGCCAGTCGAGGCCTTCTTGGTCTTGCCGAACAACTGGTCAGGCGTGATGCCGTAGTGTTCGATGGCCGTGCGTATCCGGGCGATGACGCCTTCGATCTCCTTTGCCTTGAGCGCCTCTGCCTCGGCCTGGAGTTTCTGAATCTGGGCCTGAAGCTGGCCGTACGACTTTGCCAAATCGTTCTCCTGTAGCGCCGCAAGTCTACGTTGGCGAAGCCCAGTTTCCATTGCGTGATCGAGAGCCGGCCAGTGCGCCGCGAGGGCACTGAGCTCGAATGCTTCCGGCTCGCGCTGTGTGGAACATGTCGAACGTCGGACATGGCGGCCCCCGTCACGCAGTCGGAGGCGCGACGGCCTCGTCGTCCGCTACCGGCGCGGTGGCGCGTGCATGGGCCTGGCTCTTGCCTAAATACGCATCCGAAATCGCTATGCGACCGTGACCCAGCTCAGATGCGACGGCCAGGCGTGCGGTGGCATCTCCCTCGCCATTGCCGGCACCGCCGCGCACCGGCGACGGCTCGCCGGTCAACTCCTCGTAGCGGTCGTTGGCGTGTTGGTGCCGCAGGCCGTGCGCGGTGACCCCCAGGGCAGCCTTCGTGATGCCGAAGCGCCGCAGGACGTTGTAGAAGCGGTTGGCGTTCTGCGTCGCGGTGCGGCCGGGAGCGCCCACGTACTGGCCCGGCGCCACCGACTGCAGGGCGCGTTGCAGCAGGACCTCCTGCTCGGGCGTCTGCACGGGAATGTCACGCGGGCGGCCGCCTTTGGTGCCGTAGCGAACCCGCAGGAACCGCTCGCAGTCCGGGAAGTGCTGCGCGTCACGCGGGTTGGCCTCGTCGCGGGTGATCACCGCCATGTGCGGCCGAAAGTGCCGGGCTTCCTTCGCGCGCAGGCCGAAGTGGTAGCAGAGCTCGAGCTGGATGCCGACCCACGGGTCGTAGGCCGTGACCTCGGCGATCTTGGCTTCGACCTCGACGCTGCGGGCGATCCAACTGCGGTCGAAGTTGGCCGTGCGGTCGCGGTGCACGTAGTGCGAGTCGTCGCCGAAGTAGGTGGCGACGTCGCGGACCATGCCGGGCCGGCCGATCCAGGCCGCGTAGGTGCGCAGGAAGCTCAGGTAGTTGTGGACCGTGGCTACCGAGAGCTTGCGCTCGGCCCACAGCCGCGCGACGGCCTGCACCTGGCGGTTCGTGAGGATGCGCGGGTCGGCCTCGCGGAACGTGGTGTTGAAGCGCAGATCGTCCCAGAACTTGAAATAGAAGCGCTCGCGGTCGAGCATCGTCTTCTGGGAGACGGTCTTGATGAGCTTGGAGTGCTCCTGGTTGTGGATCACGAGCACGCAATGGAGCACGCGCTTCCAGTCGCGCGTGCCCTGCGGCGCCGTGTCGAGGACGTTCTGCGGGTTCCTCGGCGCGCCCGCCGGCGACCGCCGCGCATAGACCAGCTTCTTCGGCGGCGCCTTCTGTTTCTTCGACGACATCTCTTGCTCCGTTGACGGCCGGCGAGCCACTTCAGCCGCGTCAAAGGGTGCGGACGCGAAAGTCCAGCTCGCACGTGCGTCCAGGGTCGCGCGAGCAGGTCGAAGGTCAAGGGCAGGGCCGCACCGCCGACCCTCGTGCGCGGTGCGTTGTTTCAAGCGTTCGGCCGCGCGGGGCGGCCAGGCAGGCGTTAAAAAATCTCTGTTCCCCGCAGCTCGCCGCCGTGCTTCCACGGCGGTGAACGACATGACGCCCACACCTCGAGGGATGCGACGCGCGCACCTCGGTCCATGCCGAGGCGTTTCTGGGAGTTCGTGGGGTACCGTCTTTCGCCGCTTGAAACGCACTCCAGCCATCGGAGCGCACGGGGCCACGCCTGGAATCGGTCGCACCACCTCAGACGGGCAGTGATGACCGAGAACCCTCAAGGGGTTGACGACGTTGGCGACGGTGTTGTCGCGAGCAGCACGACGGCTGCTCAGCGGATGGCCTCAGCCGCGGCGTTGCCGCCAACGAAGGCCACTCAGGCAGATCCGATTGACGGATCGAGATGGGGAGATAGGGGCACCGCGACTGGCGCGGCAGGGCCTCGAAGGGCCAGGGCTTGAAGTGCAGGTCACGACTGCGAACGGCGGGTTCTCGGAGTCCGCAACACCGGCCTGCTTGCATGGAGAGCTGTGGCAGGCAGCACAGGCTCGGGGAGAAGTTGAACCCATGCGAGGCTCGGTTGTCAACACCGGGAGGGCTTGAACAATGGCGCTGCTCTGGCGGTGGTTAGTGTGTCGCCGGCCTTGCCGAATCCAATCTCCTCTGGCCTTGACTTCCTTGCTTCCCCGTCTAGCTCTCGAAGGCGCGAGCAAGGTCAAGTACGAGAGCCATGGTCCATCACCGAACCACGACGAAAACCGTGGCCAGGCTGCTGCGCCGAACCGCTGTTGCCACCATGTATCTGGGACATCGGCGCCGGGGAACTGCCGGCGCCTCACTGGATGTCCGTCACAAGTGCCGCGTCCAAAGCGCGTGCCGCGCGGGAAGGCCGAGAAATCCGGGGGGCTACGACCCGCCTTTCCGGGTTGGCGGCGCGTGGACTCTTGGCGATGCTGTCGCCATCGGTCAACGCAATGTGGAGAGCAACGTCCATGGAAGCAATCGTGAGAGCCATCGATGTGGGTTTCGGGAACACCAAATACGTGCTGGCTGCGCAAGGTGGAAGAGTCGAATGCGCGCACTTCGCCTCGATCGCCTATGACAGTGCGCACGACAACTCGAACGATGCGCTCGGCAGCAAGCGCAAGACGATCTGCGTGCCGGTGGGTGGCATGTGGTACGAGGTGGGGCCCGACGTTGCGCTTGCGGCCGACGGCTTCGTGGGCCGGAACCATCACGACGACTACATACGCACCCCAGAGTACCGAGCGTTCACGGCGGGGGCCCTTCACTTCATGAAGGTCGACAGGGTCGACCTGCTGGTGCTCGGACTGCCGGTGGTTGACTACATGCGCCGCAGGGCGGAACTGCAGAAAGCGATGACGGGCAAATTCGAGGTGGGCCGCAATCGCACGGTCGAGGTCAAACGGGTGTTGGTCGTGGCGCAGCCGCAAGGGGCCATGTATGCCGTCTTCGGGGATCAGGCGAACGCAAAGCTCCGGCATGGCAGAACCTTGGTCATCGACGCCGGCTCGCGCACCTTCGACTGGCTGGTGACGCTGGACAGCAAGGTGGTTGGCAAGATGAGCGACTCGGTCAACCGTGGGGTGCACGACATACTGCTCAAGATTGCCGCCGCGATCGCGAGCGAGACTGGCAGGGGCTACCTGAACCTGGAGGCAATCGACAGAGCACTGAGGAGCCGCAAGCCCCTGCGCGCCTACAAGCGGAGCGTCGACCTCAAGAAGTTCGACAACACGATCGAGAAGATCGCCGACCAGGCCGTCTCGATGCTCCATGGCAAGCTGGGCGCGACAGACGACCTGGAGCAGATCGTGGTGGTGGGTGGCGGGATGCACCTGTACCGCGCATCGATTCGGCGGAAGTTCCCCGAGATCGCCATCAGCGAGGTGGACGAACCCCTTTATGCGAACGTGAAGGGCTTCCAGCTGATGGGCGAGCAGTACGTGCGTGAGAACCCACAGCTGTTCGCCATGGCGCCGGCCCGCGCCGAGGTGGCCCAGATCGGAGCGTAGCCAGCCATGGGAGCCCAACCGAAAATCGTGATGCAGGTGACCATCAGTGCGGAAGAGTGCCCCGAGCTCCATCGCGAACTCCTCGGGATGAACGCTGCTCGAAGGCGTGCGAAGCGGCTCCTTGCCTTGGCCAGCGTCGGTCTCCTGGTCGAGCAGGGGCGCCTCGTTGGCGCGGCTACTTCCAGCAGGGGCCACGCAGCGCCGCCCATCTCGATGTCGCTGAGGCCGCTGGGGCAGGTCGCTTCCGCACCGCGGGCGGAGGCCAAGGGGGTCATCGTCGGCCAGAGCATTGCCGAGATGACCGATGCGTTCGGGGAAGTGGATGCAAAGGAATGATCGAGATTTGGTGAGTGCCAGCGAGCTGGCGCAGCTCGGCTACTGTGAACGCGTGGCTCACTTCGACTGGCGCTACGGTGCGAAGCGGTCGCCGGAGCAACTCGTGGCGCAGGATCGGGGGAACGCGGCGCACGACCAGTTCTACAAGGACAGCCTGGCCATCGCGCGGGCGAGCGAGCGAAAGGGTCGGTGCTTCGTCGCGACCCTGGCGCTTGGCGAGCGTGCCGAGACCAGTGCACTGCGGGCGTTCCGGGACCTCTACCTGCGACGCACCGCGCCAGGCCGCCGGTTCATCGCGACGTACTACCGCCTCGGGCCCGCGGTGTGTGACCTGCTGAGCCGCCATCCGCGGCTGCTCTCGGCCGTGAGGCTCGGACTCGTCCTGGTAGGGTGGATGGCCGCACGGGCGGTCGCGCGAAGGCTGGCACGATGAGCGACGCCGGCGCAGGCGCGCTGCTCTTGCTAGGGCTGCTGCTCTTCGCGGCGGCATACAGCTGGCTCAAGAGTCAGGGGGATCGGCCGGACGAGGGCTGGTTGCCTCGCGAGATCGCCGACGGTGAGCTGGCGTTCGCCGAAAGGCGGTTTGAGTCGAAGCGCCTTGGCCTGGTGGCCAGGCTCGACCGAGCGTATCGCCAAGGAGGCGAACTCCACCTGGTGGAACTGAAAACCCGCGGCTACTTCGCGGCGCACGCCTCGGATGCCATCGAGCTCTCGGTGCAACGCCTGGTTCTGCAAGAGGAGACCGGCGAGCGCGTCTCCTCGGTGGCCTACGTGGCGGTCAAACAGCATGGCCAGGGACAACCTCGGGCGATCCGCGTGGACCTGTTCGACGAGGACGAGATCCTGGCGATGCGCCGCAGGCTGCTCGAGCTGAGGCGCGGCCAAGGCCATGCGCCATCGCCGGCGGCGCGCCGGAAGGCGTGCGACAAGTGCGGGCATCGTGCCGTCTGCCAAAGCACATTCGGAGACCGGCAGTAGCAGCCAGGCGCTTGGCGGCCGCACGGCGGCGCGGAGACGGCAGGTCCCGAATCACATACACCGCGAAGGCCGGTCTGGCCCTGAGCGCCAAGGCAGAGGGAAAGCGACCACTTGGCTCGCTAGACTTGGCGCACTTCCGAGCCTTCGATGTACATCACCGACCTCACACATTTCCTCGATGGGTCCGGCGCGATCGCGCCGATCAAGGGCGCTGCGCGCGCGATGGCCCAGTTCCTCGTAGATGTCGTCGCCCACGCCACTGACGAATCGGATGCCTCGCTGGCGGCACCGACGTGCTTCAAGTGCAAGAAGGGTCCGGTCACCGCGGTGCGGGCCGCGGATGATGCCGTTATTTGGAAGTGCCCGAAGTGCGAGGCAGAGGGCAGGATCTCGAAGTGGCAGGGGACGCTCTGGGACCTGTCGACACGACCCCACTCGTCGGACTGACGATCGGACGAACTGGCGGCCCTATTGGACGGCGGGGCCGCTCAGCGCGAGGCGCCTGACCGCGCCGGCTATGGCGTCCTGCAGAGAGCGCGTCAGGAAGGGTGACGAGTCGGCGCTCGGCCCGTAGTCGTAGGTCTTCATGCCCCAGTGCGTGGCCACGAAGTCATCCACCGTGGCCACGCCGTCGACAAGACCCAGTTCCTTGGCCTCGGGGCCTGGCCAGACCTCACCAGTGCCGAAGTCGACACCCGACTTCAGGGCCTGGCCCCGGCGGGCCTTTACCTCGGCCAGGAAGAAGCCCCCCATTTGATCGACGAGTTGCTGGGCCTTCCGGTCGACCTCGGGACTGACCTTCAGGCTGATCTTGCGGAAGGCTGCCAGTGATGTGGCAGCAACTCGCCGACGCGACTGGCAGGCTGCGTAGGCAGCCGCTCGAGCACGTCCTTCAGGTAGGCGTGCGGGTCGTGCCCGTTCAGGCGCGCCGAGTGCAGCAGGCTCATCACGGCCGCGGCACACTTGCCCGCGCGCAGGCTGCCGGCGAACAGCCAGTTCTTCCTGCCGATGGCGATCGGGCGGATCTGGTTTTCGACCCAGTTGTTGTCGATCGGCAGCTCGCCGTCGTCGATGAATCGCGTCAGGGCCTTCCAGCGCTTCAGGCTGTAGTCGATCGCTCTGGCGGTGGCTGAGCCGTCGGGCACCTTCTGGCGCTGCTGCGTCAGCCACTGGTGCAGCGCGTCGGCGATCGGTTGGCTGCGCTCTTGCCGGAGCGCCTTGCGCTCGTCGGGTGCGACTGCTTGGACCTCGCGCTCGACCTCATACAGCCTGCCGAAGAACTTCAGCGCCTGTTCGCCGAGCGCGCTGCCATGGTTGGCCCACAGCTCGTGGAACTTGCGCCGCGCGTGCGCCATGCACCCTGCCTCGGTCACACCCAGCTCGAAGCAGGCTTTGTAGCCGCTGAAGTCGTCGCTGACCAGCTTGCCCTTCCAGCCCGGGTTGTGTTCGGTCCCCGGCAGCCCCAGGAACTCACGCACATGCTGGCCGCCGCGGCTGTCGGTGAAGTCGAAGACCACTGTCTTCATTGAGTTGAAGCTCGTCGTGCAGTAGCTCCACAGGTACGCCTTGTGCGTCTTGCCATCGCGCAGGTTCGCCGGCTTGAGCATCGCCACCGGCGTCTCGTCGGCGTGCAGCACCGGCGCCTTGAGCATCTCGGCCACCAGCGCATCGACCAGCGGCTGCAGTTGCACACCGCACTCGCCCACCCACTGCGCCAGGGTCGAGCGCGCAATGGCCAGCCCGGCACGCTCGAAGACGGCCTCCTGCCGGTACAGCGGCAGGTGATCGAGGTACTTGGCCACCAGCACCTGGGCCAGCAGCCCAGTCGTGGGCAGGCCCTTGTCGATGACGTGCGCCGGCACGGGTGCCTGCACCAGCCGTCCTTCACCCCTTTGTTGGCAACAGCTGCACACCCACTTGCCGCGGATGTGGCGCTCGACCGTGAACACGCCAGGCTGGTAGTCCAGCTTCTCGGCCACGTCCTGGCCCATGCGCTTCATGGGCTGGCCACAGCCGCAGGTAGTGTCCTCCGGCTCGTGGTGGATCTCCCGGCGCGGCAGGTGCGCCGGCAGCATCTGGCGCTTGGGCTGCTGCTTGTCCTCGGGCGCCGGTTTGCTCGGCTGGTGTGCTTCGATCTCGGCGGCCAGCGCCGCCAGGTCCGCATCCAACGTCTCTTCGATCAGGCTCTTCTGCTCGGCGTTGAAGGCCTCGGACTTCGCGGCGAACTTCAGCCGCTTGAGCACCGCCATCTCGTGCGTGAGCTTGTCCACCAGCGCTGTCTTGTGGCGCAGCTCCGTCATCAGCAATTGCACCGTCTGGCGCAGCTGCGGCTCGCTCATCGCGGGCAGTTGGGCGTCGATGTTCTCGGCGGCGATCACGGATCGTGATCGTGCCCGTCGATGCGCATTCGCGCATTGGCATTTCCTGCAATTGCCACAGCGCTACGCGCTGCTCACAACACCGTGATGACTCCGGCTTCGCCGATGCGCTCCCACGGCAGGCCGAGCACCAGCGCATCGAACTGCGCTCGTGTCAGGCTCAGCGTTGCACCGCCATCCTTGGGCCAGACGAACTTGCCGGCGTTGAGCCGACGTGCGGCCAGCCACACGCCGATGCCGTCGTGCACGAGCACCTTCATGCGGTTGGCGCGCCGGTTGGCGAACAGGTAGGCGTGGTGCGGCCGCGCGGCGCCGAAGACGTTGACCACCCGGGCCAGTGCCGCCTCGGTGCCCGCGCGCATGTCCAGCGGCTGCACGGCCAGCCACACGGTATCGACGCGGATCAACGCAGCAGCTCGCGCGTCCAGGCGGCCAAGTCGGCCGTAGCCGAGCGCGGCCAGCTCACCTTCATCGTGATCGCACCGCGGCGCAACTCGATCTCGATGTCGCGCGAGCCGCCAGCTTCCGTCTGCGCGGGCGAGGCGACCACCACGGGGACGAACTCGCGCGGCTTGCTCACGCTCGCTTGCGCAGCTTCGCGGGCCAGTTGCCGCCAGCGGTGCACGACATTGGCGTTGATCCCGTAGGCCATCGCCACCTTGGCCACCGACGCACCAGGCGCGTCGCACTCGGCCATCACCTCGGCCTTGAACGGCTCGTCGTACCGCCGTCGCTTCAGTGCCTGCTCGCTTGCCATCGTGTCCACGTAGAAGTTGCGTGGACACGATCCTTGCCGCTCATGTTCGGCTGATCAAGATGGGTTCGCCGGACGGATACCTTGAGCTTGCCGGAGGCGTAGACCCGCTGCGCGACGTCGACCTTGGCGATGGCCTTGTCCAACTGCCACGGGGCCATGATCGCGCCGATCGATCCGACGAACGAGTACTTCGCGGCGATGATCTTGTCCGCGTTCAGCGCGACCATGTAGGCAGCGCTCGCACCCAGGTTGTTGATCACCGCGACCACTTCCTTCCGATGCTTTGCCTTGAGCCCGTTGATGGCAGTCGAGATGCGCTCGGCCTCGACGGGCGCTCCGCCCGGGCTGTCGATGTGCAACACGACGCCCTTCACGTTCGGATTGCCGAAGGCCTTCTCGAGGATCGGGATGATGTTCTCGGCCGAGGCCCGCTCCGTGGCGCCGATGGGGCCCTCGATGCGGACGACGCCCACGACGTTCCCGAACGGCCCCCAGCGAAAGCCGGTGGAGTTCAGGAAGAACAGAAAGTACAAGAGACCGAGCAGCACCGGCGCGCCGAAGAACATGGCCTGGAACAGGTTGCGCCAGCGGCGCTCGGCCTTTCGTTCCTTGGCGGCAAGCTCAGCCGAACGCTCGAAGGACTGGCGCTGCTCGCGCATCTCTCGAAGCACCTCGAGCACGACCGACGGGAACGTGGTGGGCTCGCCGTTTCGCGCGGTCGGGACCGTGGGCTCGGTGGGGGTTGGGGTGGACATCGCGCTCTCCTTGCCGGGCGGCCAGTGCCGAGGACAAGAAGATAGAACGACGAGCCCGAGGCTTCCACTCGAAAGGCGGGTGCTAGTCCCCCCCGAAAGTTGCCGGTGAAATTGCGATTCGGCTCGGAGCGCATGCCGAGCGCACGAGCGCTATTTGCAGGAGCCGCCTTGAAGGATCGACGACAAGGTCACCTTGTCGCAGTCCTTCTTGGCTTGGGAACCGGAGTCTGTTTTCGAGGGACCTCGATCCGCCTGCTGTGCCGCTACAGCCAGTCGCGCCTTGAGCGCATCCATGGGATCGGCGCGTTCGATTTCGTTGAGCCTTGCGACAAGCTCGTCGTGCTTGAGGATCGTGCACCGTAGCTCGAAGCCCGCCTGGGTCACATCGCCAAGCGGAAGCTTGACTTCGGTTCGGGCAACGGCTGCTACTGCACACGCTGAGTTGGCGACCTCGGTTAACGACTGGACATCGACGCTGCTCGCAGTTGCGCCCTGCAGTATGAGAGCTTGCCCGTTCCTGCACTTGCTCGCGACAAAGGTCGCGGCAAGCCGGAAGAAGGCATCGACCTGGTCCTTCTTCGCGGCGACGGAAGGAACTAGGACCTTGGACCCGAGGTAGAGGTTCGTGTCGTGTGCGAGATCGCAGACTGACTCGTCCGTAGCCTTGTTCGGACGCAGCGACACCGCGACCGATGACGTCGTCATCACCACGGTTGTCAGCGCTGCGGCGGTGCTGAGCACGATGGGTTTACAGGCGGTCATGACTGCTCCCTTGACGGAGGGCTGAGGACAGTATATGAATCAATCCTTCGGTCTTGCAGGCTCGATGTGGCTGATTGTTTCTACCCAGGCAGGCGGTGATGTCCAGGCTCAAAGTTGCGTTGCTTGCGTTCTGCTGCGTGGGTGGCTTGGCAGCTGTCTCGGTGTCGGATCGCGGTGCGTTTGTCGTCAGCTTCGTCGGGCTCATGTTCGGCGGAATCGCGGCTGCCGTGGCGATCGTCGCAAGCCCACGCGGCGAGGTGGCGGCTCCGGACTTGGTGTCACCCGACCCCTTCACTGATGAGCTAGGCGTCCAACGCTATCCGGGCGACGTGTTTGACATGGAGAACCACCCGCGCCCAGGAGCGAACGGCCGCTTCTAGACGGGGCAGGACCCCGCAGCGCGGCTATTGACGTCGGCCCCCCTTCGGAAGCATTGCGGGCACCTCTCGCGTTGCCTCTATCGCCTGAACTCGCTCGGATCCGGCCTGCCGCTCCTTTGCCTCTGCGGCTGCGCGTACTGCCGAGTCAGCTCCACCGTCCAACAGGGCCTTCGCATTCTCTGCTAGCGCCGCCGCATCCTCACGCAACTGCCGAGCGTTGCCGACCAACTGTGACCTCCGTGTCGAGATCGTTCCATCGGGATTGCGGACGATCTCGTTGCGCGCGTCAAAGGTCGCTGCCTGTGTTGGACGTTCGCTTGCGCCACCGAGCCGCCTCTCGACTTCCTCCCGTACTTGTTCGAGCGGTGCGCCTAGCAACGGTGCCTTCAGGTCGGCAGTACTGATCCGTGCCCCAACAGCCCGATCGTTCGCGGAATCGGCCACACCGATTCGACTCTTCGAGAAGATTGGATCGGCATTGTTGGCGCGGCTGAGGTCGCGAATGTCGGCGAACGCGCTTGGAAGTGCAGATCCGGAAACCGTCTTTGTCGGCGGCAGCGCTCGTGACGCTAGTTCGCTTGCCATGGCGGCCTGAAGCGCCAAGCTGTCAGATCCATACTCGGCCGCCAGGCGGTTGTAGCGATTGATGAAGTCTGAGTTTGCAGGCAGCTGGGCAAGATCGATCGAGAGTACCTCGCCGGTCTCATATGCCTTTGACAAGCGCTCTGCAACTGTCGTTCGGTCAGCAAACGTTGATTGGGCAGTCTCCGCGCGACTCACGGCTGTTGACAGGCGTGAAGCGAGTTCGGTGCCTTCTCGCTGATCACTTCCCATTGCACGGACAAGTGACTGGTCGCGCGTTGCTCGTTCAGCGAACGACTTGAACTCCCGAAGCTGATCGGCGGAGAGTTCATTCGCCACTTTTGTCTCGGCGTCATTCAGCGTGTTGGTGTAGGTCTTGCCGACGCTCCCGCCGGCGCTTGCCTTGAGGGGGCTTATGCCAGGGGTACCGACGCCACCAGAGAGTTGGAACGCGATGTTCGCGACCTGTTGGGCGCTGAGGCCGGTCGTTCGCGCAACGGCCTCGCTGGTCACACGCAAACGGTCAGCTGTAGCGCCGAGTTCGCTGCTGGAGCTAGTTGTCTGGCCATCGTTCCTGGCGGTGGATCGGAACCGGCTAGAGCCCCGTGACATGGTGTCCACGAGCACAGAAGATAGGTCATTGGAAGCAGAGACAGCCTCGCTTCGAGCTGCTTCGGCCGACCTCGATGCCTCTTGAACAGACGACTGTGTGACGCGTGACGACACAACGCGCGATGTAGCGCTCTCATTGCGCAGGTAGGAGGTGGCCTGTGCGCCGCTGGCCGTTGTTGTGACCCAGTTGCCGTCCAGATCCTGCTGGCGACTGACCCATGGGTTTGAGGTTGAGGGGCTGATGGTGCGCTGATCCATCGAGACGTTGCCCATGCTGGTATTGCCCGTGGCCGCGGCCGCAGATGCATTCCCGGACATCGAGGCTGCCTGAAGGCCCTGCAGCCCACCCATGACGGCAGAGCCGAAGTTGACCATCCGGTTGGCCAGTGACCAGGCGAGCATCGGGATCCCGATGATCAGGTACGACACGACTGCCTGCGAGGAGATCGAGTTCGAATAGATGGGAGACGCTGTCTGCAGCGAGAGTGCCTTCACGCCTCCGCCGATCTCGGCCGCCGCAGCCTGGTCGATCTGGCCATACAGCGTCGCCATGTAGTTGAGGATCGCGAACAGCGGCGGCCAGAGCTGGATCGAGACCAATGCGATCGCATAGCCGGAGAGGATCATGATCGTGGTCCGCCCGCTCGACACGAACAGCAGAAGCACGACGAGGGGGAAGACTGCGTAGCACATCGCCTCCGCCACGTTGCGCACCACTGGGAGCGCCTGCGACGAGATCTTGGCGCCGTTGATCCAGGATGCGTTCTGGGCCGCGACGGATTGCGCGCGGCCGGTGGCCAGCATCATGCAGGCAGGGTCGTTGATACGCTGGCAGCCCATCTCGCCAGCGTCGTTGATCGCGTTGACGATGGCGTTCTGGCGGATCAGATCAGCTGCGGTAGCAGCTGCGCCCGCGATCTGGGATCGGATGTAGGCCTGGGGAATCTGATTCAGGACGGCCGCCTGCGCGGCCGCTGCGGGGAGGTCGGGGTTCAGCTTCTGTCCGAGGCGCGCCGTCAACGCGTTGACCTGTGCGGGCAGGCGCCCCGCGATGGATGCGTACGCAGCGTCGCAGGTCGTCGTGGTCACGCCTGCGCCGGCGGTGATCACGGTGAACCTCGCCGGATTGGTGGCAGCCATCGCCGCCCACAGGTTGTCCGAAGTCGAGAAGGCGGTAGCGGCGATCGTGCCGTCGGCGATGTCGTAGGCAGTGCAGTTGTTGGCGAAGTTGATGATGTCGTTCAGGACCCCGGGATCCGGGATCGAGATGCTTCGCGTCTCCTGAATCAGGCGGCTGCCGAACATGAGGCCGTTCTGCTGGTACGACAGTTCCCCCGGTAGGGAGGCGGGCCCTGGCAGGGTCTGGAAGGCCGTCTCGAAGAGCTCGGTGATCGTGTTGCCGATGGTGCTGGTCAGACCACCGAGCGCCGCCATGCCGAACGGCACGTTCGCGATGACGCGGTTGGGAGTGCCCCCGGTCTTGTCCACTACGGCCACCGTCACGCGGGGGACAAAGAGCACGCCGTAGATCAGCACCACTGACACGAGCCACCGCCAGCCGACCAACTTCTCGGGCTGGAACATGTAGGCCACCATCGCAACGACGAAGCCACAGAAGGCCACGGCCGCGATGGCACTCAGGTAGGTGCCTGAGGCCATGATCGCGGCGATGGCGTTGAAGATGCCTGCCAGCGCTTCGCTGTTGTGGTACGCGAAGACTTCCCACATGACTGTTCCTCGGTCGCCTGCGCAGGGCCTACTTGGTGCTGCGGCTGGAGTAGCCGAGCATGTCCAATGCGTGCAGCGACATGCTCGAGCGGAGGTTGCGCTCCAGGCGTTCCATGTCGGTGGCCACGGTTGAGACTGCGGTGACCTTGCGGTACAGGGTGGCCTGCTCTTGCTGGAGCAGGCTCATGAACTTCTGGACATCTTCGCGCTGCTGATGAGCAAGGCTGCGTTGCCTCTCGTTCAGCCGATGCTGCTTGGTGAGGGCCGAGATCGCGACGTTCGCGAACTGGTTGAGAAACGTGAACGCGTAGTCGGCAGCGATGACCTCCCGGTAGTTGCCGATCATCATGTCGGCGAGGCCCGAGCCTGGAATCGTGTTGCCGATCGACAGCATGCGCCACACAGGGATGCTGGTGCTGTTCACGAAGCCGACGGCCGCAGAGTTGTTCGGGATCGCCGTGCGGGTGCGGATGTTGTCCGAGATCAGCTGCATGATGTCGGACACCTTTTTGGTCAGCGGTTGGTGCACGTAGGTGTTGTCGCGCGTCACCGTGTCGCAGTCGGTGTAGTTGTTGCAGCGGAGCAGCTGGAGGTTGATGTTGCCGCCGGCGGCGTCGGATTGGCCGTACAGCAGCTGGGCGACGGTCGTGATGCTCGGGCCGATGTACTCGGGATCGCGGTTGGCTGTCTCCGCCGGGAAGATCACCGCACCCACGATGCTCATCACGAGTTCGCGGGCGGGATCGTCCAGCGTGTCGATCGACTTGAGGGCACGCCAGGTGAAGTTGCCGACAAAGGGCGCTTGTGCGGCGATGTTCGCGTCGGCACTTGTCCGCGCAGAGCCGAGGATCGAGGGGCTGTCCGACGCGCAACGGCGCATGGCGGCGTCGATGTCGCTCTCCATGCCCATCTGCATCGCCAGCTTCGCGCAGGCACGCTGGGAGTCGTAGCCGACCGCCTCGGCCGCGGAGGACACGAGCGCGGTCGCGGTTTCGCAGGAGTTGATGCGCGCGTTGTTGATCCAGGTCTCCAGGCCCTTGGCCCACTTGGTCAGCCCGCCGAGCAGCGGCGAGACAGCCTCCAGCGCGAGCTGAAACGCGATCCCGGGCAGGGCCGAGGTGATGTTCCGCAGCATGTTGCGGAACTCGTTGGCGGAGATGTGCGAGAACGAGCCGCCGAAGAGGTCGATGCCACCGCAGCCGCCCTTGGCCGTCGGGAACTGAATCGCGGCGAGTTGGTAGGTCTTGTTGGGCGAGCGCAGGTAGAGGTTGCCGCCGGTGTAGGTGTTGAACGTCTGGCCCTTGAAAGCACCGGGCGCGGTGTAGTTGCCGATGGCGCCCAGGTTGTTGAACATGGTGTTCACCTCGGCGTTGAGATCCCCGGCGTAGCTCAGCGGGGCCGCAAGTGCCACGGCGGACGCGACGATAACGGCGACCAGCTTGCGGACAAGGATTCGTGCGGACATGGGCGCCTCCCTACTGCAGGTTGACCCGCCGGGTGATCGACGGCGCGTAGGCGTCGGCGCCCGGGGCGGTGACGGTCGTGATGCGCTCGATGAGCTGCGACTCGGACAGCACGCCGAAGCCGATCGGCACGATCTTTCCGGTGTAGGGTTCGGCCAGGTAGATGGCCGGCACCTGGGTGACCTGCAGCGTGCGTGCAATGCCGTTGTCGCGCCGGAACGTGGGGAAACTCGGCAGGCCCTTGCCGTCCACGCTGATCGGGACGATCTGGATGCCGAATCGGGCGCTGAAGGCCTCCAGCGTCGGCGAGAAGGCGTGGCAGTAGGGGCAGTCCGAGCGGAAGAAGAAGAACAGGACGTGCGTGCGCGACAGGTCGGTCAGTGACTGGGCACGGCTGGTGGCCTGCTCGCGATCGAAGACCTCGATCGCCCGCGAGTTCACCGGCCGGCCCTGCAGCGTCATGTCCAGGTCCGGCGTCGCCCAGGCCACCCGCTGGGCCACATCCGAGAAGTAGCTGGCCTGGCGCACCACCTGCGCCTCGAGCTGCATGTAGCGCCGGACGTTGTCCTCGCTCGGCCGGATGATGGCGATGTTGCGGAATTCCTCCAGGCGCTTCTGCAGCAGTTCGAACTCGATGAGCTCGGGTGCTCGTGTGTCCCGGCGCCTGGCCTCCGGCTTGGGCGCGGCGGGCTTGGCAGGCGCCGGCGGGAGGACCTCGGGTTCCGGCTCCTCGTAGAAGTGCCAGCCGCGCCGAAAGTCATCCCAGAAGAGGGCCCTGGAGGTGGCTGGAACTTGGGTAGGTGCGACCGCAACCGCGGCGTCGGCCTGGGCGTGTGACAGCGCTGGCAGGAGGAGGCCAAGAAGGGCTGCAAGCGCGGCGAAGCAACGGGTCGTGGACACGGGCGGCTCCTCACGTGAGTGACTTGGGCGGCTGGCCATCGCGGCAGTAGTTGATGCCGAAGTCGACGGTGTTGCGCCGGGGCGTGGCCTGGCCGGGCAACTGCACGCCGTCCTGGGCAAAGGACAGCTTGAGACGGGCGCATCCCGCCTGGGCGTAGCGCTTGACTGTCGAGACGTCGATCAAGATCGGCCCGGTCGCCTTGAAGTGCTTGGTGATGCTCTCGGCATCTTTGCTGGTGAGGACCCCCTGCGCGGTCCCCGTCGGCGAGTCGAGGGCGGCGATCATCAGCACGCGAACGTCGGTGACCGGCACGCGGCCGCCGTCGGCCAGCTGGGCGGTGGCCACCGACGCCGCGGCGAAGGCGATGAGCGGTGCAAGGCGGATGAGCTTCATGATCAGCACTTCCCCTGGCCGAAGTAGCAGCTCGGCACCCGGGCCCCGTTGTTGGTTTGGATCGCCGAGAGGTTGGGACTCTTTGCGACGAGCGAGGCATAGAACTCGCTCAGGTCCATGCGGGCGAAGTCGAGCGATTGAAGCTGCGCGATGCTGAAGCCTGAGCAATCGGGGTTGCGCGCATCGCCCCACCCCTTGCTGATCTGGCCGCGGCCCTGCTCGTTGACGATGCGGGCGAGCATCGAGTTGAAGCAGCACTTGCCGGTCGTGTGCTCGATGCAGGAGACGCAGGAGCCAAGGATCCGGATGCAGGACGAGCAGTAGCTGCCGATGCTGTGACACAGGCCGGCGCCCTCCTTGAGGGCAAGGAACGCCTCGTTCTCGTTGCAGGAGGTCAGCGAGAGAACGATGTAGATGATCGCGGCGATCACCAGCGTCCATGGGTCGAATGCGACGACGAAGCCCTCGCCGGCGACCGTGCTGGAGGAGTACAGGACGGTGGACCCGGCGGGCAGCGCAGTGCCATTCACGGCGATCGTCACGCCGTAGCTGGTGAAGGAGCCGCTGAAGCCCGCGCCGGTCAGCAGCGCGCTGAGTCCCTGGTAGACGAACTGCCGGTTCTCGGAGTTCATCAGGATGTCGTAGACGAGGCGGGAGCCGGCGCCGAAGATGCTCTGGTTCGTCATGCCGCGGCCGGACGCATCGGAGTTGCAGCAGTTGGTGAGGAGGCGGTCGCGGCAGCTGTTGGCTTCGCCCTTGAACACCTGCATGCGGTCGCTGTCGAGGTAGACACCGGCCTCGCGTCCCGCCTCGAGCATCGACATCGTGCGCGCGAAGTCGGCGTCGTTGGTGTACGCCGTGTTGAAGCAGCTGGTTCCCAGGCAGAAGACGTTGGCAGGGCAGTTGGTGGCTTGCGTGACCGTCTCGTTCGGCACGGTGCAGCTGTACTGGTCCTGGTACGCCTCGCAGACGCCCGTTACCGGGTTGGTGCGGGAACAGGTCGACGACACCGGCGTGCAGCCGGCGGCGATCAGCGGTGTGCACTGGTCGGCGGTGTAGGTGCCGCCGCAGCTCATCGTGCTCTGGTACTGCCAGCAGTCCCGGGTGATGGAGACGCCGTCGATGACCTTGGTGGCGGGTCCGTCGACGCACACCGGTGCGCTTGCCATCGAGCACCGGCTGTCGCCGGCGAGGCTGGGACATTGGTTGTTCCAGGTGTCGGCGGCCGTGAACGTGGTCGCCGGCCGGGTGTACGAGAGCCGCATCTGCGGAATCGGCCCGTACGCCGGGTTCGGCGCCCAGCCCACCACCGCGCGGGTCGAGCTGGCGCGCCAGTAGGGGGACGAGAAGGTGCCGGTGATGTCGCTCGCCTGGATGTCGCTTGCCGACCCGCTGGGGCTGTAGCAGGTGGTGGTGCTGAGCGGCGAGCTGGTGCACTCCATGCCGTCACCGGCGTACGAGCAGGTGGTGACCAGCAGGTTGTCACCGCTCTGGGTTCCGGCAGGGCAGGCGGCATAGACGTCGATGAACGGATGGATGGTCGTGCAGGTCATCGAGTCCCAACCACCGGTGCAGGACTCGACGGGGTCGTCGGCGATCATGGCGGTCAGGCTGCAGGTGCTGCCGGTGCACGACTTGTCTGCGACGTAGACGCCTCTCTCCGAGGGCGTGAAGCTGGGCCAGTTGTAGGTCGTGCCGATCACCGCGACCCGCTGGGGCGTGATGACCGGTGTCGTCATGTCGACATCGAAGAACGCCAGCGGCGTGCCCGAGCTGGTGACCCTGAAGTGTTGGCTCGAGTCCGGCCGGTCGGGCAGGCACTGCGCGGCCACGGCGGTCGATCCTGCGCTTGCCTGCGCGAACCAGTCGCCGGGCGAGCAACTGGTCGACCGGGCGACGGCGACGTTGAGCGAGTTCGAGCAGCTGTAGCTGCCCGCGGTCACGTAGCGGGCGCAGGCCCGGGTCTCGGTGTGGGTCGCGATGGTGGCATCGGTGGTCGTGCAGCCGCTGTAGTAGGAGGCGAGGCTGCCCAGATCGAGCGAGGGGTTGCGGGCGATGCGCGAAGCGGCTGCGACCGCCGGATCGCTGGGGGAGATCGTGGGGCGGGCTGTGTTCGCTGAGGTGATGGCGGTGCGCAGCGCCTGGCAGCTGGGGTCGTTGGGCGTCGCCGCGCAGGCGGCGAGCTTCGCGCTGACCTCGGGGCCGAGTGCCGGGCGGCCGGCCAGCGCGGCCTCCGGTGGCGTGGTGGTGTACCCGGGGACGACACCCGTCGCCGACGGCTGGTTCACCATGCCCCGGATCGCTGTGTTGGCGGCACGACCCGCGGCCACGCCCTGGTCGTGGGAGGTTTGCGCGATCGCGGTGGTCTGAACGAGGACCAGGGCCTGGGCCATCACCCAGACGGTCAAGCGCTTGAACATCACGGCTCAGCCCCCTTTCATCTTCGCGAGAAAGGCCTGCGCTTCGCGCGAGAACTTCGGCGCCGTCTTCTGGATGAAGCGCAGCGCGTAGTCGATGCTCACGTCGCCGGCGGCCAGCGCGTAGCTGTCCGCCGCGAAGCAGGTGCCCGCGGCGCAGGGCGTCGGAACGGACCGGTCCTTGATGAGGACGAAGGACGGCGTGGCGGTGATCGTGAAACGGTCGAACGCCTGCGGGTCGATCTGGAAGCCGACCTTGCGCTGGCCGATGACCCGCTGCACGCGGGCTACGGTCTTCTGCAGCGAGTCGTCCACGAGACCGCGCAACAGCAGGGTGGCTCCGCTGCGCGCGGCCTGATCGACCAAGCGCTCCAGGGCCGGGTCGGGCATCGAGAAGCTCACGAAGACCAGCAGCGTCGGGCCCACGGCCATCCCCGACTTGGCGGGGTCGGGAGCGCCCATGGCATCGAAGCCGCCGGCGATCGCGCCGAGGTCGATCTTTCCTTGGGACTGCGGCTGAGGCAGCGCGTCGATGCGTGGGGCCGCGGGAACCGGCACCCGGGAGAGTTCCTCGTCGCTGGGCATGCGGTGCTTGCGCCGCGCCGCCTCGATGTCCTTGTCGGTGATCGTGGGCTGGCTGCGGGTGGGGCGAGCGATGTCGGCCTCGGTCACGTGGCTCTTGCCGGACGGAGCCTGGCCCTGGGCCTGCGCCACGGCGGCAGGCAGCGCGACCACGATCGACGCAACGAAGCGGGCCACGAGGCGGTCAGTAGCCCACACAGCAGTTCCTCTTGCGGAAGAGCATGAAGGCGAAGTCCTCGCCCAGGACCGGGTACTCCTTGCCTGCGCCCCAGAGCACGGTCGTGCGGCCGAAAGGCTGGCAGCACTTGCCGTCGAGCTTGTCGGTCGACGGAATGGGGTAGGTGAGGTTGGTCTTGTAGGAGGACTTGTCCATGATCGGCTCGAAGTAGGGGCCGCAGAGCCCGCGCGAGCCGTGCCAGCCCCAGGCGATGAGTTCGCGGTGCATCTTGGCGGTGAGGCGCTGGGCCAGCAGCGCGGCGGTGCGAACGCCGCCCATGTGGTACTGGACATGGCCGGCCATGGGGTAGAGGCCGCCCTGACAGCCCGCACACCAGAAGAGCGTGTTCAGCCCGAAGCCCACGGTGGCCGCGACGCAGTCGGCCGCACAGGCGGCGATGGCGATCGGATTGGCGAAGAGCACCGCGTCCGGGTTGAGGATCAGCGTCAGCTCGTCGTCGTTCCACAGCGGATCGACCTCGGTCAGGTAGGCGAGGTCGAAGCTGCCGCGCTCCAGGCACGGGAAGTCGGTCACGACCTCGAGCCAGTAGAGGACCGGGTTGGTGTAGAAGTGCGCCTGGTAGAAGGAGCCTCCGTCACCGTCGCCCTCGGGGCGCGTGAACCTCGCGGCTTCCGGCGCGGCAATGCCGGGGTCCAGGTTGAGGCCGCCGAGTGACGGCAGGCAGAACGGCTTGCGGGTGGCTTCGACGTGGCGCGCCGGCTCCCAGAACCCGATCGACAGGCCGATCGTCGGATTCACGCCGCAACTGCAGACCGGATTGCCCGGGTTGTCGCCGTTGTCCTCCTGTCCACCGAAGTTGGCGATCGTGGCGCTGCCGATGGTGATGGGCAGCAGGCACGACCAGCAGATGTCGGTCAGCGGATTGGGAAACTTGCCAGTGCAGGTCGCCATGCCTGCCGCGGTGGCCAGCGAGGACGCAGCCAGCAGGCACAGCGCCGTGAAGAGTCGGTGAACGATGTTCATCGCACAGGCACCTCATCGATGCGAAGGCGTTGTCCCTCCTGCGAAACGATCGCCGGGACCGCCGCGATCCCGAACTTGCGCACGAGGGCACCTTCCTGGTCGTAGAACACCGGCTTGTTCCAGCGCTTCATCAGGTCCAGGTAGCTGCCGCCCACGAGGATCGGTTTGACCTTGCCCTGGTAGCGCTCGATGAGTTCGCGCGCCCTGGTTACCTGGCCCGGGTCGCGCGCATCGAAGAACAGCAGGTGCTTGGAGAGCGAGACGACTTCGAGCGGGTTCTTGCGAGTTCCTGCCGGGAACAGGACCGCGCCCGTGCTGTCCACGACGTTGGACTGCAGGGTGAAGCTAGGGTCGAAGTAGAAAGTGCGCGCAGCTTGGGCCCTGCGCAGCCCGTCGACCGGCCGCGGGTTGTTCACCGCATAGGCGGCGCGATCCCGTGCCTCCTGCTCGTGGCGCTTCAACTCGCCGCTCGCCTCCTTGGCGCGCAGCCGGGCCATGATCACGTCGAGCAGGTTCTTCTCGGCCACCGGATAGGTCGGCCCGATGGTCCCCAGGTTCGTTGCTTGTGCGCCCAGCGCCCAACAGGTCGCCGCTGCGATGAGCCAGGGAGACAGGCGGGCGCGCATGTCACTTGCTCGGGCAGGCGATGGAGGCGCCCAGGCGCTGCAGGGCGGCGGTGTCGCGCTCGTGGGAAGCGCGGACCATGTTCATCAGCACCGGATCCCCGTTGCCTTGCGCAAAGGCGCGGCGCAGCTCGATCGTGCGCAGCGCACGCCCGCAGCGGCTGCGAAACGCCGCCATGTAGGCCTCGGCGCCGTCACGCGCGGGCGGCGCCACCTGGGCCAGCAAGGCGAGGTAGGTGTCGAGCGGCACGTCGTCCTGCAGGTCCAGGCGCTCGCCTTGGGCGGCCACCGTGCCCGCCAGGCACAACATCGACAGGATGAGTGTTCGCTGCATGCGGCCCTCACAGCAGTGGGATGACGCGCGACTTGACGTCCTGCACGCGCACGAGCCCGCTCATGCTGTAGCGGGAGTCGAAGCTGTCCGGGCTGGTCCCCTGCACGTACAGGTGGCCTGGGGGGATGACCGTCGGGTCGATGGGTTCGAGGGGGCGACGGTCAAAGGTGTGGGTCTTGGCCAGGCCCACCGGCTCGCCATTGACGAACACCTCGCGTCCCCGCACCGTCACGACATCACCGGCGACGCCCGCGACGCGCTTGAACAGCGCCTGGTGGCGCAACCCGGGATAGGCTTGCAGGCCAGCTGGCCCCTCGAATGCGTAGACCACCAGGTCACCGCGGACGATCGCGCCCGATCGGTAGTCGACGAACGCGACCTTGTAGGGCAGGCTGGGCGTCCAGTTGAACAGCAGCGGCAGAACCGGGACGTGGTGGGCGAAGAGGCGGATCAGCGCGAGCGTCCAGACGCCGGCGACGAGCGCGAACACCACCCGGTGCCGCCGCAGGTCGTGCAGCATCAGCCGGCTGCCATGAAGCAGCCAGGGGCCCAGACCAACACGTTGGCTCGTCATGGCGGCGGCTACGACTTGGCGCCGACCTTCGCCTTGAGGGCGGCGGTGAGGTCGATGGCGTTGGACCAGCCCCCTGCCACGGCGGACTTGACCACCACCAAGCAGCGGCACTCGACGGGGATCTCGCGCAGCGCGCGGTCGAGGCGATCGCCGAAAGCCTGCGCCTGCGCGAGGGCGCGCTGGCGATCGTCGTCGGTCCTGCTGGCGCTGAGCAGCGCCGCGAACTCGGACTCCTTGGCGCGATAGACCTCGGCGATGTCGACGATGCCGATGACCTGAGCCGGCTTCACGACCAGCCGGTCATAGGCGAGCAGTGCCCCGGCGGTCACGAACACCGAGATCAGCGAATGGGTGGCGAACGAGCTCATACCGCATACCCGCGGCGGCGAAGCAGTTCGGTGATGGCGTCGTCGATGGACAGTCCCTGTCGCAGGAGCGCATCCAGCGGGGCGTTGTCGTCCAGCTTGTTGCTGAAGAGCAGGTGCGAGAAGGGGTCGAGGATGATGCGCGCGACACCCTCGCCGATGGGCGAGGTGATGTAGCACTCGGAGAACACGCCCGGCTCCATGCGCAGCGAGTTCAGCAGCCGCTTCTTCGGCTCGTCCATCGAGAAGCGGCCCGTGCGCGCGAGCAGTTCGATCGACTCGGGCTTCTGGCGAAGCAGGAAGGTCCAGTCCGAGCACTTCAGTGCGGACTCCATTTGCGCCGAGGTGAAGTAGTCGTCGCCGTTCTGGGTCGCCGTCACGAGGCTGCCGCCGTACTTGCGGGCGCGCCGCGCTGCCTCGTCGATCGCCGCGGCCATCACCACGTCGTTCTCGCTCGAGTCGCCCAACTGCTGCTTGAGCTCGTCGATGAACCAGACCTTCTTGCGGTTGCGCGTCAGGTACATCTCGCGGGTGATCGCGTGGAACAGGATGATGTTGACCACCGCCTGCAGGTCGGGCTTGCGCTTGAGCTCCTCGCTCTCGATGACCACGAAGTCGTTGGAGAAGTCGATCGTGTTGCGGCCGCTGAAGAAGCGCGCGTACTGGCCGCCCTTGGCGTAGGGGTTGAGCATCACGGCCAGGTCGCGCACGCGCTGGTCTTCCTTGATGCCGAGCTCCTCGATCGTCCCGGGGACGAAGGCGTCGCGCAGGATCGTCATGTCCAGGTCCTGGCCGTACCTGGCCCAGAGCTTGAGCAACATCGCCGAGATCGCCTTCATCTGGACCTCGTCGAGCTGCTTCATCGAGGCCATCTTGGCGATGGCCGGCAGCAGCATGTCGATGTCCTCGTTGATGTCGGTGACCAGCGGGAACGGGTTCAGCGAGATCTCGACGTCGGGCCGGAACTCGATGAAGGTGCCTTCCGCCTTGCGGCAGAGCTTCTCGAACGAGCGCCCCAGGTCCTGCATCCAGATCTTGGCGCCGATGGCCCGGTAGGACCAGGCCAGCTCGTTGAGCAGGACCGACTTGCCCGAGCCCGGCGAGCCGATGACGGCGGCGTTGTAGTTGCCGTCGTTGTCGTAGAGGTCGAGCGTGAGCAACTGGCCGCGGCGCCCGGCGAACATCAGGGTCGGCGTCTTGCTGCCCCGCCACTCGGCCAGGACCGGTGCGAGGTGGATGGCGTTGGCCATCGTCTTGCGGGTGACCCGCTTCATTTTGCGCAAGTCGCCGTGGAAGGCCGGCGACAGCGTCATCGGCAGGCTGGCCAGCAGCGCCTGGCGATGCTTGTAGACGTCGGCGTTGAGTTCGAAGCCGCGCGCACGCCAGATGGACTTGGCCGTCTCCTGCGTCTGCGCGACCTTGGACGGATGGCAGAACAGGCCGAGCTGGTGGTACATGCTCACCAGCGCGCCGCCGGTGTCGATCGCGTCCGCGGCGGCCGACCAGTCGCGCGCCTTCTTGGCGACGTCGGGCATGACGACGGCCATCTTGCTGCCCGCGTTCTGCGTGGCCCGCACGTGGTTGGCCGTGACCACGGTCTTGGTCGAGTTGGGGTCCAGGATGTAGACGCCCATCGTCAGCAGGAAGGGCGAGCTGTACTGCAGGGCCGGCTGCATCAGGTCGCCGACCAGGGCACCCATCTGCCACAGGCCGAAGCGCTCGGGGAAGGACTTGATGGAGAAGAAGCGGACGTCCAGGCCTTCGCCCGCGCCTTCCTTCCACAGGTGAAGGCCGTTGGAGCGCGCATCCTGGATCGTGTCGTGGTCGACGATCTGGTCGCGCAGTTCGCGCCCGTCGTCGTAGTGCAGGTCGGGCGCGGTGGCCGCGTCGATGCGATCCGGGTTGACGAACAGCGAACACCAGTTGATCAGGTCGGCCGCATCGCAGACGCGGTTGGGCAACGACGCCGAGCGCAGCGTGGTCGCCATGCCGTCGCGCAGTCCGACGATGCGCTCGCGGTCGGACAGGTTGGCGGGATCGGCCTTGACCGAGACGCTGACCATCAGGCGGAAGTCTCGGATCGTGTAGTGGAAGCCCTGGGTCAGACTGTGGTGTGCGCCGTGGGACAGGTGCGCGTAGCGGCGCCGGGCCAGCTTGCGGTAGAGGTTGTCGTTGCGCGCCGGCCGGCCGAACGTCTGGGCCTTCTGGATCTGGTCGCGGTCTTCCATGCGCAGGTTGGCGTACCGGCGCAGTGGTGGGCAGACGTGGGGCGAGGCGAAGAGGTGGAACTGGATGCCGGTGTCGGGTGGGCAGTTCGAGTAGAGCGACACCAGCACGTCGACCATGCGGTCATCGGCGCCACTCTGCGGCATCACCTCCAGCAGGAAGCCCATGCCGTCCTTGTTGACGAACAGTTGCTCCTCGTCGAGGTAGGAGATGTAGGGCAGCCAGCTGGCGAACTGGTCTGCGGGCGATTCGTCCTTGTGCCCGAACGAGAACAGGCCAGGGCCGGACTTGTCGCTGGACCCCGCCGGCGACGCGTCGCCGAACAGGTTGAGGCGTAGGGACTCGAGCATGGAGGCGCCCTCTCAGGTCATTGGTCGGCGGCGGGCACGCGGTTCTGCAGCGCGCGCAGGGCTTGCGTGAGCGAGGGCGCGTCTTCGGTCGGCGTGGTGGACGGGCCGTTGGGGCCAGCCGCCGCACCGGCCGACTTGGTGGCGGCCGGCGGCCGCGGCGCGCGGATCGGTACGAAGGGTTCGCGCTGCTGGCGCTGCACGTGGTCGACCAGCCAGCGGCCGTTGTCGACCTGGACGTAGACGAGGCTCTCGCCGACGCCGTGGCGATCGGCGTCCTCCCAGGCCTTGATCCAGAGCCGGAGAACGCGCGGCGCGGCGCGCAGCGGCGCGGCCACGTAGGCGGCGCCTTCGTCGCCCGTTGTCGGGCGCG
>JAFLDH010000369.1 GCA_017302505.1 Burkholderiales bacterium | reverse complement strand
GGCCGCGCTGGCGGCCGACACCGCGCAGGCGCTGGGCGTGCAGCTGTACCCGCCGGTGCCGCCGCCGGTGTCGCGGGTGGCCGACGTGGAACGGCTGCAGATGCTGGTGGAATCGGCCTCGCGCACGGCGCTGCAGCAGCTGCTGGCGCAGTGGCTGCCGCAACTGCAGTTGCTGCGCGCCGGCCACCGCGCAGTGCTGCGCTGGGCGGTGGACGTGGACCCGCTGGGCATCTGAGGCAGCGTGGCGTGGCCGCACCAGTTACGTTCTTGGGGGGTTTCGATACAGCCTGAAACAACCGACACTGCGCGACTTCGCAGCCGATCGCCTGCCCATGGCCGAGATGAAGGAAGCCGCCTGGACCCAGTTGCTGGCGCTGATGGAGCGTGGCGACGTGGTGCCGGTGGTGGGCGCCAGGCTGCTGGTGGATGCCGACGGCAAGCGCTCGCTGCAGGCGCAGGTGGCCGAGCGGCTGCTGATCGACCATGAGGTCGAGCTGCCCGAAGGCGGCCTGACGCCCTTCCGCGAGGTCAACGAGGCGGTGGCGCTGATGAAGGGCACCGTCGACGCGCAGGACCTGTACTTCCCCATCTTCCAGGCGATGGTCGACCTGCTGAAGCAGGGGGTGCAGATCCCCAAGCCGCTGAAGCAGCTGGCGCAGATCAGCGATTTCCGGCTGATGATCACCGTGATGCCCGACGACCTGCTGGCGCGGGCGCTGACGCAGGCACGGCGGCCCTTCGCCGAGATCGTGCACTCGCCCAAGCTGCCCACCGACCAGGTGGCCGACCTGCCGCCGGACTGGGACCCGCGGCACGGCGACGTGCAGCTGCTGTACCTGTTCGGCAAGGCCGCGCCGGGGCCGCTGTACGCGATCCACGACGAGGACATGCTCGAGCATGCTCACAACATCATCGCCGGCGGCAGCCACACGCCGAAGGCCTTCCTGGGCGCGCTGCAGGATCGCAGCCTGCTGCTGATCGGCTGCAACTTCCCCGACTGGCTGAGCCGCTTCATGCTGCGTGCCACGCGCAAGGGCCGGCTGGCGGTGCGCGAGGGCCGCCGGGGCTGGCTGGTGGAGCCGCTGGCCAATGAAGACCCGTTCATCGGCTTCCTCGGCAAGTACAGCCCCGAGACCTCGGTGCTCAGCAACGTCGACCCGGCGCAGTTCGTCGACGAGCTGTACCGCCGCTGGCTGGCACGGCGCACGCCCGAGGGCGCTGCCGCGGCCCCGGCCGCCGCGGCCGAGCCGCCGCTGCCGGAGACGGCGATGTTCTTCATCAGCTATTCGCGCACCACCGACCTGCCGCAGGCCCAGCGCGTGTTCGACGCGCTGCGCGGCCTGGGCGTGGGCGAACACGAGATCTGGTTCGATCGCAAGACGCTGGAGCCGGGCGACAACTTCAAGCAGCGCATCCTGGACGGCATCCGCGGCTGCCGCTACTTCCTGCCGGTGGTTTCGCGCAGCGCCACGCAGCGCGAGGAGGCCTTCGTCTTCCAGGAGTGGGAGACCGCCACCGACCGGCTGCCGCGGTTGTCGCGCCGCTTCGTGCTGCCGCTGGTGGTGGATGCCGAGATGCAGCCCGAAAGCTACCGCCAGCTGTCGGTGCAGAACTGGGTGCAGCGCGACATCAACTTCGCCCACGCGCCCGACGGCGCACCCGATGCGCACACGCTGGCCACGTTGACGCGGCTGGTGCAGCAAGCCCGCGACGCCGATTGAGATGGCCTCGGCCGCACCGCACGTCGACGACGACAACCCCTGGCCGGGGCTGGATTCGTACAGCGAGGCGGCGCAGAAGTGGTTCCACGGCCGCGACACCGACAGCGCCGAGCTGCTGCGGCTGATCCGCCAGTCGCCCTTCGTCATGCTCTACGGCAAGTCGGGCCTGGGCAAGAGCTCGATGCTGAAGGCCGGCGTCTTCCCGGCGCTGCGCGAGGCACGCTTCCTGCCGGTGTACCTGCGGCTGGACTACACCGAAGGCGCCGAGCCGCCGCTGCAGCAGGCGCTGAACCGGCTGCTGCAGGAAACCCAGGCGAACGGCATCGCCGCGCCGCCGCCCGAGCCTGGCGAGGGCCTGTGGGCCTACCTGCAGCGCCGTGAGCGGCCGCTGTGGACGGCCGACAACTTCCCGATCACGCCGGTGCTGGTGTTCGACCAGTTCGAAGAGGTGTTCTCGCGCGGCGGCTCGCCGGCGCATATCAAGGCCGTGCTCGACGCACTCGCCGACCTGGTGGGCGACCGGCTGACGCGCGAGCTGGTCGACAACCCCGAGGCGATGCAGCGGCTCCATACGCAGTCGCAGCGCTACCGGGTGGTGCTGTCCTTCCGCTCGGACTTCCTGGCCGAGGTGGAAAGCTGGCAGCGCAGCGCCAGCCTGCCCAAGCACGAGGCGCTGCACCTGAAGGCCATGACCCGGGCCACCGCCATCGACGCGGTGGCCAAGGCCGGCGCGGCGGTGCTGGAGCCCGGCGTGGCCGAGAAGATCGTCGACTTCGTGCTCGAGCGCGACGAGTCCGGCGGCCGCGCCAGCGAGGTGGAGCCGGTGCTGCTGAGCCTGTGCTGCTTCCAGCTGAACAACCGCCGCCAGCGGCCGGCGCGCATCGATGCCGAGCTGCTGGGCAAGGTGGGCAAGGACATCCTGGTCGACTTCTACGACGAGGCGCTGGAAGGCATGCCGCCGCGCGTGTCGGTGTTCATCGAGGACAACCTGATCCAGGGCGGCCGCTACCGCAGCACCTTCCCGCGCGACGAGGCGCTGGGCAGCGGCGCGCTGCAGGCCAGGGAGCTGGAAGCGCTGACGCAGCGCCGGCTGCTGCGCGTGGACCCGCAGGGCGACGTGCCGCGCATCGAGCTGATCCACGACCGGCTGGTGGCCATCGTGCGCGATGCCCGCGAGAAGCGGCTGGAGCTGGCCCGCCAGCAGGCCGAACGCGAGCAGGCCGCGAAAGATGCGGAAGAGCGCCGCCAACGCGAGCTGTGGCAACAGACGCTGCGCTCGCGCAACCGCATGCGCTGGGCACTCGGGGCGCTGGCGCTGCTGGCGGTGGGGCTGGCCTACTTCGTCAACGACGCCCGACGCGAGGCCGATCGGGCCAACGAGGCCAACCGCATCGCACAGGCCGAAGAGGCCCGCGCCAACGAACAGGCCGAACGCGCCAGCACGCTGGCCCGCGAGGCCGAGGAGAAGGCCGAGCTGGCCCGCCAGTCCGAAGAGGCGGCCAACCTGTCGGCCGCGGTCATCTCGGTGCAGGCCGCTGCGCTGGCGCGCGAGAAGCAGCGCGCCGACCAGCAGCGCATGCGGGCCGAAGCCGCCGCCCAGGAGGCCCGCGACAGCCGCAACCGCGCCGAGGCACTGCGCCTGGCGGTCGAAGCGCAGAGCATGCTCGCCGGCACCCGCGAAGGCGACGACACCCGCGCCGTGCAGCAGCTGCTGGCCAGCCGCGCGCTGCTGCCGGGGCCGGAGACCGAAGCCGCACTGTTCGAGGCCGCGGTCGCCCGCCAGCACCTGCGGCGCCTGCAGCCGTGGGTGATCGAGCAGCCGGCCGCGGTGGTGGGCCTGGCCATCAGCCCCGACAGCCGCTGGCTGGCCATCGGTCATCGCGATGGTTCGCTGACGCTGCGGCCGCTGAACGACCCGCGCGCCGCGCCGCAGCGCATCGCTGGCGCCCATGCGACGGCCGCCGCCGGAGCCAGTGCGCCCTTCGTGCGCACGCTGGTGTTCAGCCCCGACGGGCGCTGGCTTTACAGCGCCGGTGCCGATGGCAAGCTGCGCCGCTGGCGCACGCAACCGCTGCAGGCCGACGGCGCACCGGTCGACGGCCACGATGGGCCGGTCTACGGCCTGGCGCTCAGCGCCGACGGCCGGCAGCTGGCTTCGGCCGGGCGAGACGGCAAGGTGAACCTCTGGGATGCCAACAGCCTGCAGTTGCTGGCGAAGTCGTCCAGGCTGGCGCCGGACCTTCCGAATGGATCGCCGGATCCCGTCACGCCATTCGCGGTCGCCTGGAGACCCGATGTGCCGACCCAGTTGGCCGTGGCCACGACCCGTCGGTCCGCGGGTGGGGCGCATGTGGCCATCGTCGATACGCCGTCGATGAGCTTGCACAAGGACAGCTACCGCGCCCATTCGGAGGACACCATTCATGTGGCCTTCAGCCCGAAGGGCCGCTTCGCCGCCAGCGGCAGCCGCGACAACACGGTGCGCGTGCGCGACCTGACGCGGCCCACTGGCGAGCCCGGTGCCTCGGTGCGCATCGACGGCCATCAGGGCGATGTCTGGAACGTGGCGGTCAGCCCCGACGGCCGCTGGGTGGCGTCCGGCAGTGCCGACAGCACGGTGCGGCTGTGGCGCGCCGGCAGCGACGAGGCCATCGGCCTGCCGTTCTATGGCCACACCCAGGGCGTGCCGGCGGTGGTCTTCAGCCCCGACGGGCAGTGGCTGGTCTCCGGCTCGCTGGACGGTACCGTCCGGCAATGGCCGGTCCGGCTGGCTGCGCCGCCCGGCAGCATCGAGCAGGCCCCCGGCGGCCACGGCAGCGCGCGGCTGCTGATGGCCCGCGACGGCCATCTGAGCGTGGGCCTGCCGGCCGACGAGAAGGCGCCGCTGCACGTGCTGGACGATCAGCGCGGGATCGCCTTCGACCTGCCCTTGCCGCCCGCGCCCGCAAGCCTTCCCGCGCCGGCGGTG
>JAFLDH010000368.1 GCA_017302505.1 Burkholderiales bacterium | reverse complement strand
GCCACGCTGCGCAGCCCGGCCGACCTGGCGCAGTGGCCGCTGCTCGACCTGGACGACAGCGTGCGCGGCGCCGACCGGCTGCACTGGTCGGCCTGGTTCGACTACGTCGGCGCCGGCGCGGTGGCGCCGCGGGCCGGCAGCCTGGTGTTCTCCTTCGTGGACCAGGCGGTGCAGGCGGCCATCCGCGGCCAGGGCGTGGCGCTGGTGCGCTCGCCCTTCCTGCAGGACTGCGTGGCCAGCGGCGACCTGGTCATGCCCTTTCCCGCGCTGCGCATGCCGATCGGCTTCCGGCACGTGCTGCTGCGCCATCCGCAGGCCGGGCGCCGGCCGCAGGTGGTGGCCTTCCTGGACTGGCTGCTGGAGCAGTTCCGCCAGGCGCCGCAGCTGGCGGGCTGATACGCCGGCGCTAGCATGCGCCACCCCAAGAACAGGAGACCGCCCATGCACCCCACTCCCCCTTCCCGCCGCCGGCTGCTGCAGCTGGGCGCCGGCAGCGCGGCCGCGCTGGCCACGCCCTGGCTGCGGGCGCAGGCCTGGCCCACCAAGTCGATCCGGCTGGTGGTGCCCTTCGCGCCCGGCGGCAGCTCGGAGATCATCGCCCGCGCCACCGCGGTGGAGATGAGCAAGCTGCTGGGCCAATCGGTCTACGTGGACAACAAGCCCGGCGGCGCCGGCAACATCGCGATGACCGAGGTGGCCGGGGCCAACGACCAGCACACGCTGATCCTGGGCCACATCGGCACGCTGGCGGTGAACCCGTTCATCTTCGAGAAGCTGTCCTTCGACGTGAACAAGGACTTCAAGCCGGTGTCGCTGCTGGCCAAGGTGCCCAGCCTGTACCTGGTGCACCCCGACCTGCCGGCGAAGAACCTGGTGGAGTTCATCGCGCTGGCCAAGAGCAAGCCGGGCCAGCTGAACTACGGCTCGGCCGGCAACGGCAGCGCCGGCCACCTGGCGATGGAATACCTGAAGATGGTCAGCGGCACCTTCATCACCCACGTGCCCTACCGCGGCACCGGGCCGATGCTGACCGACCTGATCGCCGGCCGGCTGGACGCGGCGTCCATCGGCGCGGCCGCGGTGATCCAGTTCGTTCGCACCGGCAAGCTGCGCTGCATCGCCACCGGCACCACGCAGCGCATCCCGCAGCTGCCCGACGTGCCCACCGTGGCCGAGCAGGGCTTCCCCGGCTTCGAGATGACCCAGTGGTACGGGCTGAACGCACCGGCCTCGATGTCGCCGGCGGCCATCGACAAGCTGGCCGCGGCGGCGGCCAAGGCGGTGAAGGAACCGGCCACGCAGGAGCGCCTGGCGCACGACGCGGCCATCGCGGTGGGCAGCACGCCGGCCGAGTACGCGCGCTTCATCGGCGCCGAGCAGCAGCGCTGGAAGCCGGTGATCGCCCGGGCCCGGATCAAGCCAGATTGAACGACGGCGGCCGCCGGCCGCGCAGGCGTCAGAGCAGCGGCGTCAACCGCTCCAGCGCAATGACGGCAAAGAAGCCCAGGCCGGCCAGCACGGTCCACTTCAGCACGATCAGGCCACGCTGCTTCCACACGGCCTGTTGCGTGCCGATGTACATCGCAAAGCACAGCAGCGCCGCCAGCAGCAGCAGCCCGAACACCAGCCTGAAGATCACCATGCCGGGGCCAGCTCGGCAAAGCCCATCGGCGCCTGCAGTTCGTCCTCGAACACCACCGTCTCGTAGGCCTGCGGATCGGCCAGCAGCGCACGCAGCAGCTTGTTGTTCAGCGCATGGCCGCTGCGATAGGCGCTGTAGGCCGCCAGCAGCGGCTGGCCCAGCACGTGCAGGTCGCCGATGGCGTCCAGGATCTTGTGCTTGGCAAATTCATCACCGTAACGCAGCCCTTCGGCGTTGAGCACGCGGCTGTCATCCAGCACGATCACGTTGTCCAGGCTGCCGCCCAGGCCCAGGCCGCGCGAACGCATCATCTCCACGTCCTTGGTGAAGCCGAAGGTGCGGGCGCGGGCGATGTCGCGCTTGTACTGGCCCTGGCTGAAATCGAAGACCACCTGCTGGCCGGTGCCGTCCACCGCAGGGTGGTTGAACTCGATCTCGAAGCTGAGCCGGTAACCGTGATAAGGCTCGAGCCGCGCCCACTTCAGCGTCGGGCCTTCGCCTTCGCGCACCTCCACGGGCTTCTTCACCCGCAGGAAGCGCTTGGGTGCGTCCTGGGTGACGATGCCGGCGCTTTGCAGCAGGTAGACGAAGCTGGCGGCCGAGCCGTCGAGCACCGGCACTTCTTCGCCGCTGATGTCGATGACCAGGTTGTCCAGCCCCAGGCCGGCGCAGGCCGACAGCAGGTGCTCGATGGTCTGCACCGTGGGCTGGCCAGGCTGGCCGCCGGGCGCGATGGTGGTGGCCATGCGGGTGTCGCTGACGGCCGTCACCGACACGGGGATGTCCACCGGCACCGGCAGGTCCACCCGGCGGAAGACGATGCCGGTCTCCGGCGGCGCCGGATGCAGCGTCAATTCCACCTTCTGGCCGCTGTGCACCCCCAGCCCGACGGCGCGGGTGATGGACTTCAGCGTGCGTTGCGCGAGCATGCCTCGATTGTCTGCCAAACGGCCAGGCCGCGCCGCTGTGGCCTAATCGCGGCTTTGCCAACATCGTTCGGAGCCATTCATGGGCAACAAGATCATCACCGAAGCCGACCGCCGCGCCTCGCCGCGCCCCGTCGCCCCCAAGGGCGTGACCGTGACCACGCAACGCGGCCAGCGCGTCAGCCTGGAGCGCGGCTCGCACACCCGCAGCAAGAAGAACCCGGGCAAGCGCGCCAAGAAGGGCGGCTGATCCGCCGCGCGCTGCGGCGCGCCACCGCACACCGATGCTGCGCATCACCGAACTGCGCCTGCCGCTCGATCATGACGAGGGCGCGCTGCGCGCCGCCGTGCGCGCGCGCCTGGGCCTGGACGATGCGCAGCTGGGCACGCTGACGGTCTTCCGCCGCGCCTGGGACGCACGGCGCAAGGCCGCGATCGTGCTGATCTACACCGTCGACCTGACGCTGGCCGACGGCGTGGACGAGGCCGCCGTGCTGCAGCGCCTGGCCGAAGACCGGCACGTGCGGCCGGCGCCGGACACGCGCTACCGCTTCGTCGGCCATGCGCCGGCGGACTTTGCCTCCACGGGTCGGCCGCGGCCGGTGGTGGTGGGCTTCGGGCCCTGCGGCATCTTCGCCGCGCTGATCCTGGCGCAGATGGGGCTGGCGCCCATCGTGCTTGAGCGCGGCAAGCCAGTGCGCGAGCGCACGCAGGACACCTGGGGCCTGTGGCGGCGCGGCGTGCTGAACCCGCAGTCGAACGTGCAGTTCGGCGAAGGCGGCGCCGGCACCTTCAGCGACGGCAAGCTGTGGAGCCAGATCAGCGACCCGCGTCACCTGACGCGCAAGGTGCTGGAGGAGTTCGTCAAGGCCGGCGCGCCCGAGGAGATCCTCTACGTCGCCAAGCCGCACATCGGCACCTTCCGCCTGGTGAGCATGGTCGAGAAGATGCGTGCCGAGATCGAGGCGCTGGGCGGCGAGATCCGCTTCGGCCAGCAGTTGAGCGATCTGCTGATCGAGCCGCAGCCCGAGCGCGACGGCCGCACGCTGGCGCTGCGCGGGCTGCGCCTGGCCAGCGGCGAGGAACTGCGCACCGACCACCTGGTGCTGGCGCTGGGCCACAGCGCGCGCGACACCTTCGCCATGCTGCAGCAGCGCGGCGTGGCGCTGCAGGCCAAGCCCTTCTCGGTGGGCTTCCGCATCGAGCATCCGCAGAGCCTGATCGACCGCGCGCGCTTCGGGCCCAATGCCGGCCACCCGATCCTGGGCGCGGCCGACTACAAGCTGGTGCATCACGCGAAGAACGGCCGGGGCGTCTACAGCTTCTGCATGTGCCCGGGCGGCACCGTGGTGGCGGCCACGTCGGAAGAACAGCGCGTCGTCACCAATGGCATGAGCCAGTACTCGCGCAACGAGCGCAATGCCAATGCCGGCATCGTCGTCGGCATCGACCCGCAGGATTACCGGCAGGACGGCAAGCGTGATGGCAGCAGGGTGAACCCGCTGGACGGCGTGGCCTTCCAGCGCTTCTGGGAATCGCGCGCCTACGAGCTGGGCGGCGGTGGCTACCTCGCGCCGGGGCAGCGGATCGGCGATTTCCTGGCGGGCTGCGCTTCCACCGCCTTCGACACGGTGCAGCCGTCCTACAAGCCCGGCGTGCGGCCGACGAACCTGGCCGAGCCCGGCCGCGAGAGCCTGCCGCCCTACGCGCTGGAAGCCATCCGCGAGGCGCTGCCCGCCTTCGAGAAACAGATCCCCGGCTTTGCGATGGCCGACGCACTGCTCACGGGCGTGGAAACGCGCACCTCGTCGCCGCTGCGCATCCCGCGCGGGCGCGACTACCAGAGCCTGAACGTGGCCGGGCTGTACCCGGCCGGTGAAGGCGCAGGCTATGCCGGCGGCATCATGTCCGCGGGCGTGGACGGCATCGAGGTGGCCGAGGCCTTGGGCGCCCGGCTGCTGGCCGTGGCGGCAGCGCCTTGATCCGCCATTGCAATGGCCCGCAGCGACGGGCCGGCTGAACCGTTCAGGAGAGCGACATGGAACCCACCCCCTCCACCCCGCCCGGCAATCCGCCGCTGGTGCTGGTGCACGGCGCCTGGGGCGGCGCCTGGGTGTGGCGCCGCGTGCTG
>JAFLDH010000367.1 GCA_017302505.1 Burkholderiales bacterium | reverse complement strand
GCGGTCCAGCTTCAGCGCCACGGCGCAGGTGCTGCCGTAGACCACCATGGCCGCGGCGCTCAGCGCAAACAGCTGCCAGGGCACCGCGCCGTGGGCCGTGAGCCAGCTGCCGCCCAGCGCCACGAGCAGCAGGCGCATCGTCGCCGCGAACACCGGCGCGCGCATGCGGCCGGCCCCCTGCGATGCGAAGTACAGCGTCAGCCCCAGCCCGAAGAAGGCGAAGCCCGGCCCGGCCCAGTGCAGGAACAGCCGGCCGTAGCCCAGCACCTGCTCGTCGCGGGTGAAGATGGTCACCCACAGGTCGGGGAACAGCGCCACCACCAGGCCCACCAAGCCCAGCACCGTGGCGGTCACGCCGCCGGCCGTCCAGGCCACGCGCCGCGCGCGCGCCACCTGCCCCGCGCCGATGGCCATGCCCACCATCGGCACCGACGCCAGGCCGATGCCGAAGGCCACCGTGCTCATCAGGAACTCCAGCCGCTGGCCGATGGCGAAGCCGGCCAGCGGCAGCACGCCCAGCTGCGCCACGAAGCCGGCCATCAGCAGCATCGTGGCCACCGACTGCAGCGGCGACAGGCAGGCCACCGCGCCCACCTTCAGGATGTCGCGGAACAGCTCGCGGCGCAGCGGCACGCCGCCCATCACCAGCCGCAGCCGCCCCTGGCCGCTGCGCAGGTACCAGAACAGGCCGATCGCGCCGATGCTCTGCGCCAGGATCTGCCCCAGCGCCACGCCCGGCATGCCCAGCCGTGGCAGCCCCAGCAAGCCCAGGCCGAGAATGCCGCCCAGCGCGATCTGCAGCACCGCCGAAATACCCAGTGCCAGCGAAGGCACGCGCATGTTGCCGGTGCCGCGGATGATCGAGGCCAACGTGTTGAACAGCCACACCGCCAGCGCGCCGCTGAACAGCACCGTCGCATAGCCCAGCGCCTCGCGCAGCACCTCGCCGCGGCCGCCCAGCAGCGTGAACAGCGGCTTCGACAGTGCCAGGAACAGCGCCGAATACAGCAGCCCGCCGATGGCGCCGATCAGCAGCGCGTGCAGCGCCACCGATTGCGCGCGCCCCGGGTCGCCGGCGCCGAAGGCGCGGGCCAGCGCCGACGACACGCCGCCGCCCATCGCGCCGGCCGACAGCATGCCGGTCAGCATCGCGAAGGGGAACACCAGCCCCAGCGCGGCCAGCGGCACCACGCCCAGCATGCCCACGTAGAAGGTCTCGGCCAGTCCCACCAGCACGGCCATCGAGGTGGCCATGACGTTCGGCGCCGCCAGGCGCAGCAGCGTGCGCAGGATCGGGCCGTCGAGCAGTGGCTGCGGCACGCGGGCCGCCGCCGCGGTGGCGCTCAGGGCTGCAGCACCACGCGGCCGACCACGCGGCCCTTGGCCAGGTCGTCCAGCGCCTGGTTCACGCTGGCCAGCGGCCGCAGGTCCAGCGGAATCTGCGGCAGCGTCATGCGCTGCGCCAGCGCCACCAGCTCGCGCAGCTCGTTCAGCCCGGCCACGTAGCTGCCGCTGATGCGCAGCGACTTCAGCGCAAACATCGGCAGCGGCATGCGGAACTCGCCGCCGAACAGGCCGACGATGATCACCTGCCCGGTGCGGCGCACCAGGTTCACCGCCAGCGACGAACTGCTTTCGCCGCCGACGAAGTCCACCGCGCCGGCGATGTTCATGTTGCAGGCCTTGCCGATGGCCTTCAGCGCGTCGGGCTCGTTCGGGTCGAAGGCCATGGCTGCGCCGTGCTTCAGCGCGGCCTCGCGCTTGGCCGGGTCCGGGTCCACCGCCACCACCTTGGCCGGGCTGGTGGCCGACAGCAGCGCCACCGCCGTCATGCCCACGCCGCCGCAGCCGATGATCACCACGTGGTCGTCAGCGCCCAGCTTGTCCAGCTTGCTGATCGCGCCATAGGCGGTAATGCCCGCGCAGGCGAAAGTGGCCGCGCGCGCCGGCTCCAGGCTGCCGATTCCCACCAGGTAGCGCTCGTGCGGCACGCGCACCAGGTCGGCATAGCCGCCGGGCAGCTGGATGCCCATGTTGCGCGACGCTCGGGTGCACAGGTGGTCGTCGCCGCGCTGGCAGACGGGGCACTGGCCGCAGCCCAGCCAGGGGTAGACGATGACCTTGTCGCCGACCTTCGCGTCGGTGACCTCGGGGCCCACCTCGACCACCTCGCCGCCGATCTCGTGGCCCATGGTCACCGGCAGCTTGGTGCCGGCGCGCTCCAGCGACGACATCTTGCCGCCGCCCATGTCGAAGCCGCCGGCCTGGATGTGCAGGTCCGAATGGCACATGCCGCAATGCGTGATGCGCACCGTCACCTCGCGGCCGGTGGGCGCGGGCAGCTCGTCGCTCATCTCCTCGAGCGGGCCGCCCCACTTGGGAAAGGCCCAGCGGTGTGCGCAGCGGTAGTTCATGCGTGTCTCCGAAGGTGGTTCTGCACCCCGGACGGTAGCAAATCGGCGCTGTCACCGGCGCGACGCCAAGCGGGCATACTGGCCCGCCTGCCGATGCCGCCCCCCTGGGCCCCGAACATGAGCGACAACGCCTACCTGCGCCAACCCACGCTGCAAGGCGACAGCGTGGTCTTCGTCAGCGACGACGACCTGTGGCGCGTGTCCGCTTCCGGCGGCGTGGCGCAGCGCCTGACGGCCGGGCTGTCCGAGCCGTCCACGCCCTGCCTGTCGCCCGATGGGCACTGGCTGGCCTTCATCGGCCGCGACGAGCAGCACCCCGAGGTCTACGTCATGCCGGCCCACGGCGGCCCGGCGCGACGCCTCACCTGGCTGGGCCCGGACACGCTGGTGCGCGGCTGGACGCCCGAAGGCCACGTGCTCTTCGTCAGCACCTGGGGCCAGCCCTTCTTCCGCAACCACCAGGCCTACACGGTGGACCCGGCCGGCGGCATGCCGCAGCCGCTGCAACTGGGCCAGGTGAACCACCTGGCATGGGGGCCGCATGGCGCGCGGGTCATCGGCCGCAACACCGCCGATCCGGCGCGCTGGAAGCGCTACCGCGGCGGCACCGCCGGCCACCTGTGGATCGATGCCAATGGCAGCGGCGAATTCCGCCGCATGCGCGAGCTGCAGGGCAACCTCAGCTGCCCGATGTGGATCGGCGAGCGGGTGTACTTCATCTCCGACGCCGAAGGCACCGGCAACCTCTACAGCTGCCTGCCCGACGGCAGCGAACTGCGCCGCCACACCGACCATGCCGACTTCTATGCCCGCCATGCGCATAGCGACGGCCGGCGCATCGTCTACCAGTGCGGCGCGCGGTTGTGGCTGCTGGACCCGGCCAGCGGCGAACACCGCGTGCTGGACATCGAGGTGCCCAGCCCGCGCACCCAGGCGGCGCGGCGCTTCGTGCCGGCCGAAGCCCACCTGGCCGCCGCACAGCTGCACCCGGCCGGTCACAGCCTGGCGCTGGACGTGCGCGGCAAGCTCTACACGCTGCCGCTGTGGGAAGGCGCGGTGTGCCAGCACGGCGTGGCCGACGGCGTGCGCTACCGCCACGGCCAGTGGCTGGCCGACGGCCAGACGCTGGTGGTGGTCAGCGACGCCACCGGCGAAGAGCGCATCGAGCTGCACGGCACCGACGGCCCGCGCGTGCTCGACTGGCCCTGCGGCCCGGTGGAAAGCCTGCGCGCCGCGCCGGTGGGCAGCGTGGTCGCCATCACCAACCACCGCAACGAGCTGCTGATCGGCGACGCCGCCGGCGGCCATTGCCAGGTGGTGGACCGCAGCGATGCCGGCCGCTGCGAAGACCTGGCCTGGTCGGCCGACGGCAGCTGGCTGGCGTACAGCTACCAGGCCACCGCGCGGCAGCGGGCCATCAAGCTGTGCGAGGTGGCCACCGGCACCTGCACGATGGTCACCACCGCCGAGTTCCGCGACTACAGCCCCAGCTTCGACCCGCAGGGCCGCTGGCTGTACTTCCTGTCGCTGCGCACCTACGACCCGGTGTACGACAGCGTGCAGTTCGAGATGAGCTTCCCGCGCGCCGCGCGGCCCTATCTGGTGGCGCTGCGTGCCGGCGGCGCGGCGCCCTTCGAGCCCGCGCCCAAGGGCCTGAAGGACGAGGACAAGGACGACGACAAGGCGCCGGCCGCACCGGCGCCGCTGCACGTGGACCTGGACGGCATCGCGCAGCGCATCGTCGCCTTTCCGGTGGCCGAAAGCCGCTTCGGCAAGCTGGCGGGCGCCGCGCAGGGCAAGGTGCTGTGGACCGTGCTGCCGATCGAAGGCCAGCAGGGCCGCGGCGGCCACAAGGAAGGCAGCGGCCGGCTCGAGGTCTTCGACTTCGACAGCCAGCGCGCCGAGACGCTGATGGACCGGTGCGACGACTTCCAGCTCGCCGCCGACCACGCCACCGTGTTGGTGCTCGACGGCAAGCGCCTGCGCGCCATCGCGGTGGACCATCGCGAGGACCGGCGCGAAGGCACGGACGACAGCGACGCGCCCTCGCGCAAGAGCGGCTGGATCGACCTGGGCCGCATCCGCATCTCGGTGGACCCGCGGCTCGAATGGCGCCAGATGCTGCGCGAGGTGTGGCGGCTGCAGCGCGATCACTTCTGGGTGGCCGACATGTCCGGCGTCGACTGGCCGGCGATGCTGCAGCGCTACGAGCCCCTGTTGCCGCGCGTGGCCACGCGCGCCGAGCTCTCCGATCTGATCTGGGAGCTGCAGGGCGAGCTGGGCACCTCGCATGCCTACGAAT
>JAFLDH010000366.1 GCA_017302505.1 Burkholderiales bacterium | reverse complement strand
CGGCGCCAGGCGTGTCTGGCGTGATGTGCTGGCCGCTGGCATGAACTGTGGCCTTCACCGCATCGAACGCCTGATGCGAGCTGCAGCGCTGCGTGCTAGGCCGCGGAGGCGGGGACTACCCAAGGATAGCGGTGTGCTGCGCAGCGGCGAACGCAGCATCACCATCAGGTCGCAGCTGAGCGACGGCGACGAGTGCCGAGCTGTGTGTGATTCGGTAATGGTGGCGATCGACCGCGAAGCGCGGCAGAGCACTCGCCTGCCGGACGGCCTGCGCGCCGCGGTGCAGCGGTTGTCAGTGCGGTGACGACCCTTTCCTGGCGTTGACTTTAAGGGGCGACAGCAGGCGGCAGGGCCTGCCATCCAATGCGAGCTCGGCAGCCTCTGCAGCACCAACTGCGCCAAGAGACCAAAAAGCGCGGCGCCACCCATAGCTCGATCGACCGATCGGCCCTGTCGCGGCGGTTGACTCGATCGAGCAGCCATAGGGCCTTGGCATACGACGCCGTGGTGCGTACGTCCTTGCCACGAAACCATCACAAGATGCCGCCGACGGCTGAGTAGATGTCCTTGGCAAACCCCGCTCGGCATCGAATCGATGGGCGGTACGCCCAATGCGTAGTCAGTTGCCCCGCCTTTGAGCGCCTGTGTGCCACCAGTCTCGCACGCTGGTGGCCACTTGGTAGGCGGCGAAGAGACAGATCAGCGTGAACACCAGCGCGAACGCCAGGCACAAGATCTCCATGGTCAGCCATGCCGGAACCCCAAGCCAATCAATAGCCTTTGGCTTCCATCGCTTGTCCCCGTAGCGATCACGCAGGCGGTCGCGAGCCGAGCGGCACTGCCCAGCCACGACCGGAAGCAGGAAGGCCGAGGCCAGCAGGCCGACAGCCGTGACGGCGGCAATGGCAAGACCGTGGACCGGGACACTCATTGACCCATCCTGGAGGTGGTGACTGGATAACCACGACTCTGGCGGTCCAAGAGGACAAAACCTGTATCAGCGCTCGCCCCGTTCAGCAGTCGCCGTCACCTTTCCCTCTTGTGCTTCACAAGTCGGCACCGTCGAGCCATAGAGAGCGGCGGCTTTGCGGATGCCGTCGGCCACTTCGGCGCGCACCGAGGCCGGCCCGACCACCTCCACATAGGGCGCATGGCTCCACAGGAACGGCACGAGCATCACGGTGTGGCGTACGGTGGCCGTTACCCGGTGCCAGCCCTCGCGCGCAGCGGGGACGATGGGCTCTTGGCCGGGCAGCGGGCGTTCTCGGAAGTGGAACAGCGCACAGTCCTGCACCAGCAGTTCCAGACGGACCGGAATCGGCCGATCGTGGCGCACGTGGGCCAACTGGTGCTGCGACTCGATGTAGGCGTCGATGTTGAAGCCCGAGCGCAGGTCGGCTGGCCGGCGATGGAGCAGACTCAGCGAGCGCAGGCGATGCATCGCGTAGTGGACCGGGTCGCCGCCCATCGACCGGGTCGCGATGAGGTAAATGCTGCCGTCCTTCTGCGCCAGGCCCAGCACGCTGAGCTCGGCCTCGACGGTGCTGCCGTCGGACTTGGTGTACTCGACGTGGATCATCCGCCCGGCCTCGAGTGCCTCCACGGCAGTGCGCAGGTGCTCATCCGAAACGCTCGCGAACGCCCGCCCGATGCCATCGGGCACGACGCGTACGTGGTCACGCAGCGTCTGTTCGCGCCTGGACAGGCGTGCCTGCGCCGCCATCGTGGCCAGGTCGGCTTCGCCTGCAACCGGGCCGAGCGGTGCCAGCAGGCGCTGGGACCAATGCACGCCCAATGCCACCTGGCTGTGCATGAAGTAGCTGTACAGCTTGTGCTCGACCAAGTGGTACCGAGGAAGCCGCTCCATCCCCGCCAGCGCGGGCAGCGCCTTGACGAGGCCAAGCCGTTCCATCTCGTTCAGGGCGCGCCGCAGGTTGGTCAGCTCCGAACTCAGCTTGATGCCGGTCGCGGCATCGCCCGCATAGAAGCGATCCCGCAGGTCCCGGACGTTGACAGCGGCCGCCGGGTCACGCGGCAGCAGGCCCACCATCTTGATCAGGATCTCGAGTTTCACGTACGGCGCTCCCGGGCGCTTCAACGCCCCTCGGACGGTGTTCGGCAAGTCCGGGCCAGGCTTGAGGCCAACGCGGCGGTGGCCCACGCGAGACGTGGGCGCTGTCACGTCGACTCTGTGCGTCCGATCGGCGCCGGACTGCCAAAACGCCCAACCGCAATAGGGTCATCGCGCGATTGCTGGCCCTTCCATGTCCCGTGCGCAGACGCATACAGGTTTTGTCGCGCTGGCTTCCGACACTGGCTTCTCCCCAGCCACGAAGGAGTGCCATGCAGAACCAGTCCACGACGCGCCCCGATACTGTCAGGCCATGCGCCGCGCCCGGCGCCAAAGCCTGCCGTCCCCGCAAGGAAGATGAGGCCGCCCAGCTCATGTGGGACTTCTACAAGCCGCGCAAGGCACAACTCATCGCCGACATCAAGGAGTACCGGGCTGCCATCCTTTCAGGATTGATGCAAGGCCTGCCCGTCGATCAGGTGTTCGCGCCCTATGTCAAGCCGCCCGAGCCCACCAGGCCCGCGAAGCGCACGGCCTGATCGCCATCAGCGTGCTGCCGATGCCCGCTGCGGCCGCCATCGGGCCGCGCGGGAAGGCCAGCGTTGTCTACCTGCCCGAGTTCAGACCCACCAAATGACATGACCGCGCAGGTTTCTGACTTGATTCGCTTCGAAGGTCGCTGGCGTCCGCTAGCCTGCGAACCCCTGGCGGCCTGGCTGCGCCGGCGCGGGAACCGCCATCTCAGGTTCCGCACCATGCACACCGGCTGCCGACGGGGCTATCGTGCGACCTGGGAGGTCGAGCGGGGCCGGCTGTTCCTCGGCAGCTTCTCGGCACGACTTGCCAATGGGCGGTTCGCCGGCCCGACAACACTCTTCGAATCCTGTTCCGACCAGTATCTGGCCGACAGCGGCGTCGAAGGTCCCTCGAACCGGGGCCTCGGTTGCTTCGCGTTCTGGTTCTCCGGCACGTTGCGGTGCCCGCTCGGCCCGTTGCTTCACTATCGGCACATGGGTTACTCCAGCCAATATGCGGCCTGGCTGGAGCTCGTGTTCGAGGGTGGTCTACTGACAGGGCAACGGGTGATCGATGGACGAACTGCCTTCGATGAGTCGTCGGAGGCGGACGAGTCCTGAGAACTGCCATGCTGGCCATGGCACGGATTGAGCGGATGTGCTTCGCTGTACGGCCTTCGCGCCAGCCCGTTCCCTCGATGTTCGGAATGGGCGGTGTACCCGTCATGGTGCAGTCTCCTGGGCACCTCAATCGGCAAGACTCGCAGCCGATATCCCTGCGGATGGTGTCAGCGCTCGTCCGAATTCCCTACATACACCCCGGTGGCAGAAGGTAGACACGGTTGTCGTGGCTGCGGCGTGCGTTTTGGCCACCGACGAACATGCTTCTCCCCATATATGTGTCCTATGAGGTACTGGAAGCTACCGCACAGCGGATGCGGCAGAACCAAGCCGATCAAGTTTCGAGATTCGAGCCGCGATTCACCCGCCCTACTGCCATGCAATTGAGTGCTTTTCCGTTGAGCGAATTGATCGTCGCCGAGACGAAGACGCCCACCAAAGACCTGGCCTGGCCGACGCCTTCAGTTTTCAACCTGAACTTTCGAAGCAGCAATGGCGCAACCCACATCGCCGAGGCATTGCGTGGCCGAGGCCTTTACCTCATCTCTTACGGTCAGGAAATCATCTACCTAGGCAAATATCGTCCTGACGAAGGCAAGATCGTCGCTGACCGCTGGGGTAGGCATCTGCAGACCATCACTGGACGCGGACACCAGATCGGACTGGGCGGGTCGCGCGATGCTGAAGCGCGACTTGAGAAGTTCCTACGTGCCGTCGCTGCGGAAGGTCTGCGGCAAGCTTTACGCAACGCGCTGGAATACAGCAGGCTAGAGCGCTTCAGAGACACCGGTTGCAACACTACGCCGAACCGGTTGCGGTTTGCCAGCCAGCAATGGGTGCATTTCGGTGCGGCGGAACCAGAGACGATCCTTCGCGGGTTCGAATTCAGGCTGCTGAAGATCCACTCTCCGCACGACGAAGCCCATGCGCGACAGGTGGTCGGCGCCATGGAAGTTGACGTATTGAGGCAGTGGCATCCTGTCTGCAACGAAGAGTACATCCATCAGACCGATGCCGATCGTCGCGCTGCCAACACGCCCGAAGCCCTTGTCGAGTCCATTCGTGCGTCGGCTCAGATGCGGACCGGTCACGATATTGAGTCGCTCGTGCACTTCCAGGCGTGACTTGACCGAAAAGGTGAGCGGATCCAGCGCTGCCCAGGAGGTCAGCTTCGAAGCGCCTGCGCCGCACTGGATACAGAGACCGTTGCCGTGAGGTCGACGGGGGAACCATGACCTGGCCATCGCCATATCGTCCACCGGCCGTCCAACGGGATCTCCCGGCCACTGCTGTAGGCGGCCGCGTCGCCGGCATGAAGATGAACTCGTGCGGCCATGTCCGACGGACGCGTCAGTTGCCTAAGCCTGGATGACCGCGCTCATGCGCGCAATGTCGATGCCACGCAATCCGTGCGCCTCAGCCACCTGCCTCCAGTCGGCCAAGGCCTTGCGCAGCTGGGACAAGATGTCGTTTGCCTGGGCAGCGGTCAGTCGATACAGCTCTGCCGTGGCCACCACT
>JAFLDH010000365.1 GCA_017302505.1 Burkholderiales bacterium | reverse complement strand
CGCCCGAGCAGCGCCACCCCTTCCGCGAGCGCTGAAGCGCTATTTCAGCAGCGGCCGCAGCGCCGGCCAGACGTTGTCCAGCATGCGCGGCTGGGCCTGTGCATTGGGGTGGATGCGGTCGGGCTGGAACAGCTTGTCGGCCTCGGGCCCGTCGGCCACGCCGGCCAGGAAGAAGGGCACCAGCGCCGCGCCTTCGGCCTTGGCCACGCTGGCGAACAGGCCAGCGAAGTCGCTGGCGTACTTCTGGCCATAGTTGGGCGGCACCTGCATGCCCAGGATCAGCACGCGCGCGCCCGCGGCCTTGGCGGCCTGCGCCATCGCCGCCAGGTTGGCCTGCGTCATCGACAGCGGCAGGCCGCGCAGCGCGTCGTTGCCGCCCAGTTCCAGCACCACGACGCTGGGCTTGTGCTGCGTCAGCAGCGCCGGCAGGCGCGAGCGGCCGCCCGAGGTGGTGTCGCCGCTGATGCTGGCATTGACCACGGGGACCGCGATCTTCTCGCGCTGCAGCCGTTGTTCCAGCAGCGCGACCCAGCCGCTGCCGCGCTCCAGGCCGTATTCGGCCGACAGGCTGTCGCCCACCACCAGCAGCGGCCCGCGGGCGGCCTGCGCGGCCGCCGATACACCGAGGCCGGCGACGGCCAGGCCGAGCAGGCTACAGTGCCGCAGCAGCGCACGCCGCGTGAGCCCCGAAACCGGAAGTCGAATGTCCGAACCGATCATCGCTGTCCAACACATCACCAAGCAGGTCACCGACGCAACCGGCACGCTGACCATTCTCCACGACATCGATTTCGAACTGCGCCGCCAGGAGTCGGTGGCCATCGTCGGTGCCTCGGGCTCCGGCAAGAGCACGCTGCTGTCGATCATCGCCGGGCTGGACGTGCCCACCAGCGGCCAGGTGCGCATCGACGGTACCGAGCTGTTCAAGCTGGACGAGGACGCGCGCGCCGCGCTGCGCTCGCGCACGCTGGGCTTCGTGTTCCAGAGCTTCCAGCTGCTGGCCAACCTGAACGCGCTGGAGAACGTGATGCTGCCGCTGGAGCTGCTGGGCCAGCGCGATGCCCGCGCCCGCGCGGCCGAGATGCTGGAGCGCGTGGGCCTGGGCAGCCGGCTCGGCCACTATCCGAAGGTGCTGTCCGGCGGCGAGCAGCAGCGCGTGGCGCTGGCCCGGGCCTTCGTCGTGCGGCCGCAGGTGCTGCTGGCCGACGAGCCCACCGGCAGCCTGGACTTCGCCACCGGCGCCAAGGTGATGGAGCTGATGTTCGAGCTGAACCGCGAGGCCGGGACGACGCTGGTGATGGTCACCCACGACCCCGGCATCGCCGCGCGCTGCCAGCGCCAGCTGGGCATCGAGGCCGGCCGCCTGGCCAGCGACCGCGTCAGCGCGTAGCGCCGACGGCTTACTGCTGGGCGAACTTGTAGTCGGTCTTCGCGGCCTTGCGCAGGTCTTCCTGGTACTGCTGCAGCTTGATCTGCTCCAGCCGCTGGATGATCTGCGCCTTGACATCGTCGAAGGCCGGGAACTCGGCCTCGCGGGTGTCTTCCAGCTTGATGATGTGCCAGCCGAACTGCGACTTGACCGGCGTGTCGGTCATCTCGCCCTTCTTCAGCTTGGTCAGCGCCTGGCCGAATTCGGGCACGTAGCTGTCGGCCTTGGCGAAGTCCAGGTCACCGCCATTGGCGGCCGAGCCCGGATCCTTGGAGCTCTTCTTGGCCAGGTCCTCGAAGCTGGCGCCGCCCTTGATCTGCGCGATCAGCGTCTTGGCCTCGGCCTCGCTTTCCACCAGGATGTGGCGGGCGCGGTATTCGGTGCCGGTGAGCTGGGCCTTGAACTTGTCGTACTCGGCCTTGGCCTCGGCGTCGGACACCGGGTTCTTCTTCTTGAAGTCCTCGAACAGCTCGCGGATCAGGATGCTCTGCCGGGCCAGCTCCATTTGCGCGCGGTAGTCGGCAGATGCGGCGATGCCTTTCTTCTCGGCTTCCTGCGTGAAGATCTCGCGCAGCACCACCTGGTCCTTGGCCTGGGCTTCCATCTCGGGGCCGACCTTCTGGCCGGCGCGCGCGGCCTGCTGCAGCAGGTTGTCGACGCGGGCCTTGGGCACGGGCTTGCCGTTGACCACGGCGATGTTCTGCGCCTGCACCGCCAGCGGCATCAGCAGCGCTGCGGAAACGGCAAGGAATGCGGCACGCACGGCCTGGGTGTTCGACTTCATGTCTGCTTCGGTCCTGTCTGGTGGGGGCAGCCGGCGGGCGGCTGCGACGGGTAGGGCCCGTGAGGAGAAACTCGCTGCGAGGGGGCTTTCAGGGCTCGCCCGGCGCATGGGCCTCGATGGCCAGCGCATGGATGCCGGCAGGCATCAACGAGCGCAGAGCATCATACACGAGGCGGTGCCGCGCCACGCGGCTCAGCCCGGTGAAGCGTGCACTGGTAATGCGCACGCTGAAATGCCGGCCTTCGCGGGCACCGGCATGGCCGGCATGCAGGTGGCTGTCGTCCTGCACCTGCAACTGCAGCGGCTGCAGCGCCTCGCGCAGCGCGGCCTCCACGGCTGTGGCTTGCACACCGCTCATGCCGAATCGGCCGGCAGCTTGCCGGAGGGTTCGGGGGCATCCTCGGCATAGCGGTTCAGCACCAGGCCTTGGGCCAGCGTGAACAGCAGCATCAGCCCGACGCCACCGAACAGCTTGAAGTTGACCCAGGTGTCGGTGGAGAAGCTGTAGGCCACCCACAGGTTCAGCAGGCCCATCAGCGCGAAGAAGGCCACCCAGGCGAAGTTGAGCCGGTGCCAGATGCGCTCGGGCAACTGGATGTGCTGCGACATCAGTGCACGGATCAGGTTGCGGCCGGTCAGCAGTGGGCTCAGCCACAGCGTGGTGCCCAACAGCCAGTACAGCACGCTGGGCTTCCACTTGATGAAGGTCTCGTTGTGGAAGTACACCGTGGCCGCGCCCAGCACCACTACCACGCCCAGCGTGACCCACAGCATGGTGTCCACCCGCCGGCCGCGCAGCTTGAGCCAGGCCACCTGCAGCAGGGTGGCCGCCACCGTCACCAGCGTGGCCAGCAGCACCGGCGCTTCGGTCGGGCCGACCACGCCACCCGCCACCAGAAAGCCGAAGTGGCCGGTGGCGAACTCGGCTGCCCAGTCCTTGTGCGCATCGGCGTATTTGAAGACGACGAAGAACAGCAGGATCGGCAGGAAATCGAACAGCAGCTTCATGCCGCCTCAATCGGGCGGTGCGAACTGGATCGCCGCGGAATTGATGCAGTAGCGCTCGCCGGTGGGCGCCGGGCCGTCGTCGAACACATGGCCCAGGTGCGTGCCGCAGTTCTTGCAGCGCACTTCCACCCGCACCATGCCGTGGCTGGTGTCGCGCAGGTATTCGATGACCTCGGCATTGATCGGCTCGGCATAGCTGGGCCAGCCGCAGCCGGCGTCGAACTTGGTGTCCGACTTGAACAGCGGCGTGCCGCAGCCGATGCAGTCGTAGCGGCCGGGCTCGAAATGGTCCCAGTACTTGCCGGTGAAGGCGCGCTCGGTGGCCGCGTGGCGGGCCACCTGGTACTGCATCGGGTCGAGCTGGGCGCGCCATTCGGCGTCGCTCTTGCGCACCGGGTAGCTCGGGTCGTCGGTCGGCTTCTGGCTCATGGCGCCGAAGTTTAGCCACTGCACCCTGCCGCCGGCAGGGCCGCGGTGAAACCCGGGGCAGACCGGCCTGTCGCTCGCGTTACATTGCCCGCGCACAGGCGCCACCTAGAATCGCACGATCGTTCGTTTTTCGATGCCTTGACGGAGACAACGCATGTCAGCCAGCTATGAAGTCCGCGGCCCCGTGGCCGTGATCACGATGAACAACCCGCCGGTCAACGGCCTGGGCTACGACACCCGCCGCGGCATCGCGGACGGCATCGACCGCGCCAATGCCGACCCGGCCGTCAGGGCGATCGTCATCACTGGGGCGGGCCGGGCCTTCTCGGGCGGCGCCGACATCCGCGAGTTCGGCACGCCGAAGGCCATCGCCGAGCCCAACCTGCTGAGCCTGATCCTGCAGGCCGAAGGCAGCGCCAAGCCGATCGTCGCCGCGCTGCACAGCGTGGTGATGGGCGGCGGGCTGGAGCTGTCCTTGGGCTGCCACTACCGCGTGGCCGCGGCCGGCACGCAGATCGCGCTGCCCGAGGTGAAGATCGGCCTGGTGCCCGGCGCCGGCGGCACGCAGCGCCTGCCGCGCGTGCTGGGCGTGGAGACCGCGCTGAACATGATCGTCAGCGGCGAGCCTGTGAAGAGCGAGATGCTGGCCATGATCCCGGGCCAGAAGCTGATCGACAAGATGATCGACGGCGACCTGCTGGCCGGCGCCATCGCCTTCGCCACCGAAGTCGCCGACAAGCGCCCGCTGCCTCTGGTGCGCAACCTGAAGGCCACGCATCCCAATGCCGACGGTTACTTCGCCTTTGCGCGCAACACCGTCAAGGCGATGGCCAAGAACTTCCCGGCGCCGGCCAAGTGCGTCGACTGCGTCGAGGCCGCGGTGAGCATGAAGTTCGACGACGGCATGCGCTTCGAGCGCGACACCTTCCTCGCGCTGATGATGACGCCGGAAAGCAAGGCGCTGCGCCATGCCTTCCTGGGCGAGCGCGCCGCCAGCAAGATCCCCGACGTGCCCGAGGACACGCCGCAGCGCAAGATCGAGAAGGTGGCCGTCATCGGCGCCGGCACGATGGGCGGCGGCATCTCGATGAACTTCCTGAACGCCGGCATCCCG
>JAFLDH010000364.1 GCA_017302505.1 Burkholderiales bacterium | reverse complement strand
GCCTCGATCGCGGCGTCGTGCGCGGCCGGCTCGGCGATGGCCGCGTCCATCGCCGCCAGGTCCAGGCCGGCCTCATGCGCGGCCTGCGCCAGGTGATCGCCCAGGTGCCAGTCGCGGGTGCCGCCAAAGATGCGCTGCGACGCCGCTCGCGCGAACGCCAGGCCACGGCCTCGGGCTTCCGCCTCCACACCCAGCCGCGTCAGCCTTTGGATGTAAGGCTGCTCGGCGGCGATGCGAAAGGTCCGCATGTCCTGCACGATCGGGTCCGGCTGCGGCCATGCATGCGGCATGCCCAGCATCTCGGCGCGGCGCGGCCAGTCGACGCGGATGTACCTGGCGCGCTTGACGTTGTCGGGGCTGAAGAAGGCCGGGTCGCGCACGGCCAGCGGCAGCACCGGGCGGAAGCGGATAGTGACGTCGAAGTCCTGCTCGATGCGCAGGGCGCCCGGCACCGCCAGGTACGAATAGGGGCTGCGGAAGGACCAGAACAGATCGACGAGCGCAGTCATCGTCAAAGTGTAGGCGCAGCCTCAACGCAGGTATAGCGCCTCGAAGCGCAGGCGCAGGCGGCCCTGCGCATCGCGCAACTGCAGCGCATCGCCGACGATCTGGCGTGATGCGGTGGCCCGCAGTGCGGCCAGGTACTTCGCCTCCTGCTCGCCGACATGGCCGTTGCAGGCCCGGTGCGTGGCGGCCAAGCCTTTGATCTGCAGGCCATCGCTGCCCTGCTCGAAGCGGCCGGCGAAGCTGTTGCACCCGCCGAAGCCGCGCAGATGGTTGCCCTGCAGCGAGAACTGCAGCCACGGCTCGGCCTGGCCGGCGGCGGCGACCCAGGCCTGCTCGTCCACGGCCACCAGCCGCCAACGCGTGTTCAGCAGGGGCGCGGTGGCCGGCATGTCGGCGGCGCAGGTCTCGCCGGGCCACAGCCGATCGAAGCGCTCGACCACCAGCGTCTCCCGGGGCGGCAGGCCAGGCTCGGCTTCGCGCAGCGCAAAGCGCCCCTCCAGCGTGGCCAGCACCCAGCGGCCGCCTTCGCCCTGGGCCAGATACGCCTGCTCCAGCGCACGATGGGCGCCTTCGATCGCCACGGGCCAGCGCTTGCCGCTCAGGCACTCCTGAAAGCTGGCTGCATCGGCAAAGTAGACATACAGGCCACGCAGCCGCAGCGGGCCATCGATGCGGTCCAGCGCCGGCTGTGGTGCCAGCCCAGGGCCCGGCAGCGGCCGGCCCATCGGGTCGACACCGCGCAGGCGGCCATCGGCTTCCAGTTCGAGGCGCAGCGGCGCCTCGCGGCCGCCGCGCAGCAGCCGGCGGCCAGCGCCGTCGTACAGCCAGCGTCCCAGGTCGATCTGCTCGGCCAGCAGCGCGCCTTGCGCGTCCAGGTCGCGCAGCCGCAGGCGGAAGTGATGGTCGGCAAACAGCGTCAGCGTCACCTGACGCTGCGCACAGCTGCTGCAGGGCCACGTGCCCGCGTAGGTGGTGTCTTCGACCGCCGCGCGCGCCGCCCACGGGCCAAGCAGCGCGCACAGCAGCAGGGTCCAGACCAGCTTCATGCGGCGATTGTGGCCGGCGATACTGCAGACCCCGTTCGAACCCCTTGCCGCCATGTCGCCGATCACCATCTTCCAGGCCCGCAGAGTCCTCACGATGAACCCGTCGCGGCCGCTGGCCACGCACGTGGCTGTCCGCGACGGCCGCATCCTTGGCGTGGGTGCGCTGGAAGAACTCAGCGGCTGGGGCCCCTACCGCCTGGAGACGCGGCTGGCCGACAAGGTGCTGATGCCCGGCCTGGTCGAAGGCCACAGCCACCTGATGGAAGGCGCGTTCTGGCGCTTCGTCTACTGCGGCTACTTCGACCGGCGCGATCCGAACGGCCGTGTCTGGCCCGGCGCCAGGACGCTGGCCGAGGTGCTGCAGCGCTTGCAGGAAGCCCAGGCCGCGCTGGCCGACCCCACGCAGCCGTTGGCCGGTTGGGGCTTCGATCCGATCTACTTCGACAACCGCCGCTGCGTGCGCGAAGACCTCGATCGGGTCAGCACCACCCGGCCGGTGGGCATGATCCACGCCAGCGGCCACATCATCAACTGCAACAGCGCCGCGCTGGCCGCCGTGGGCTGGCTGCGCAGCGGCATCGACCACCCGGGCGTGCCGCTGGGCACCGACGGCCTGCCCACCGGCGAGCTGAAGGGCCCCGAGGCCATGATGCAGGTGGCCGGCGTGCTGGGCATGGACCGCACGGTGCTGGCCGGCGACAAGGCGGCGCTGCGGCTGTTCTCCCGGCTGTGCGTGCGCGCCGGCGTCACCACCGCCACCGACCTGGCCAGCCCGCTGCCCGACGAGGCGCTGCCGATGCTGCTGCGCACCACGGCCGAGGACGGCTTCCCCACGCGCATCGTGCCGCTGCTGCGGCTGATGGGTGGGCCGGAGCCGACGATCCTGCGCGCCGCGGCATTGCAGGCCCAAGGCAGCGACCGGCTGCGGCTAGGCCGCGTGAAGATCGTGGCCGACGGCTCGATCCAGGGCTTCTCGGCGCGGCTGCGCTGGCCGGGCTACTACAACGGCGCGCCCAACGGCCTGTGGTACCTGGCGCCGGAACAGCTGCAGCAGGCGCTGGCGCTGGCGCTGCAGCACGGCGTGCAGGTGCATGTGCACACCAACGGCGACGAGGCCACCGACGCGGTGCTCGACGGCCTGGAGCGTGCGCTGCAGCAGTACCCGCGGCCCGACCACCGCTTCACGCTGCAGCACTGCCAGCTGGCCGATGCGGCGCAGTTCCGCCGCATGAAGGCGCTGGGCCTCAGCGTGAACCTGTTCGCCAACCACCACTTCTACTGGGGCGATGAGCACTACCGGCTGACCGTCGGCCCCGAGCGCGCCACGCGCATGAACGCCTGCGCCACGGCGCTGGCGAGCGGCGTGCCGCTGGCCATCCACAGCGACGCGCCGATCACGCCGCTGGCACCGCTGTTCACCGCCTGGTGCGCGGTGCACCGGCTCACCGCCAGCGGCCGCACGCTGGGCGAGCACGAACGCATCGGCGTGGCCGATGCGCTACGCGCCATCACGCTAGGCGCGGCCTGGACGCTGAAGCTCGACGGCGAAATTGGCTCCATCGAATGCGGCAAGCGCGCCGATTTCTGCGTGCTGGACGACGACCCGCTGGCCCTGCCGGCCATGCAGCTGAAGGACCTGCCGGTCTGGGGCGTGGTGCAGGACGGCCGCATCTTCGCCGCCGCCGAGCTGCCCACCGATTGAAGGTGAGCGCGCCGATCCCCGTCAGCGTCATCGGCGGCTACCTGGGCGCCGGCAAGACCACGCTGGTCAACCACCTGCTGCGCCATGCCGGCGGCCGGCGGCTGGCGGTGCTGGTCAACGATTTTGGCGAGCTGCCGATCGACGATGCGCTGATCGAGGCCCGCGACGGCAACCTGCTGCGCCTGGCCGGCGGCTGCGTGTGCTGCAGCTTCGGTAGTGACCTGCTGGGCGCGTTGCAGCAGTTGAGCGCGCTCAGCCCGCCCCCGCAGCAGCTGCTGCTGGAATGCAGCGGCGTGGCCCGGCCCGGCGCGGTGGCACGCACGCTGACGCTGCTGCCGGCGCTGCAGCGCGATGCGGTGCTGGTGCTGGCCGATGCCGAGTCGCTGCGCGAGCGCGCGGCCGACCGCTACGTGGGCGAGCTGGTGCAGCAGCAGCTGGCCGAGGCCGACCTGATTGCGCTGAACAAGTGCGATCGGATCGATGCCGCCACGCTGCCCGGGTGTTGCCGTGCACCCAGGGCCGCCTGCCACCCGAGCTGTTGTTCGGCACTGGCACCGCGCCGCGAGCCGGCACCACCGGCCCGGCGCACGACGCGTCGCAGACCTTTGCCAGCGTCTCGTTCGAGTTCGCCCACGCGGTGGACGCGCAGCGGCTGGCCGGGGCACTGACCGACCCGGCCCTGGGCCTGCTTCGCGCCAAAGGCCTGCTTCGCGATGCGCAGGGTGCCTGGTGCGTGCTGCAGCTGGTGGGCTCGCGCTGCCAGGTCGAGGCCCTCCCCGGCCCGCCGCCGGCCCTGTCGCGCCTGGTAGGCATCGGCCTGCGCGCACGGTGGGACCCGGCCGCGCTGCGCCAGCGATTGGAGGACTGCCGCGCCTGATCAGCCGCGCGGCAGCAGGCGGCCCACCACGTCCATCAGCACGCGCTGGTCGATGGGCTTGGTCAGGTAGTCGTCGAAGCCGGCAGCCCGGCCACGCTCCAGGTCGCTGCGCATGGCGTTGGCGCTGACGGCCACCACCGGGATGTCGCGCGTTTCCGGCTGGGCACGAAGGCGTCGCAGCACCTCGTAGCCGTCGATGCCGGGCAGCTGGATGTCCAGCAGGATCAGGTCCGGCCGGTGCACCACGGCCATCTTCAGGCCGTCTTCGGGCAGCTCGGCACTCAGCAGGTGCAGCTGCGTCTGCTGCGCCAGCATGGCTTCCATCAACAGCACGTTGACCGGGTTGTCCTCGATGTACAGCACGGTGCCGGTGGCATCGGCCCACGGGATGTCGGACGCGGCACCTTCGGCCGCGGCCAGCCGCAGCCAGAACACGCTGCCGCCGGGGGCCTGGTCAAGGCCCACCTCGCCCTCCATCAGCGCGGCCAGCCGGCGGCTCAGGGCCAGGCCCACACCGGCCTCGTCGGCCATGCCCGGCGGCCGACCCAGCTTCTCGAAGGCCTGCAGCAAGCGCTCGCGCTCCGCCACCCCGTGGCCCGGGCCGGCATCGCTGATGCGCAGCTGCAACTGCCCGTCCGAGGCCGCG
>JAFLDH010000363.1 GCA_017302505.1 Burkholderiales bacterium | reverse complement strand
CATAAAAATGGGTGTGCGCGCAAATACCGCCGGGCATCACGTATTGACCTTTGGCATCCACGGGTTTCACTTTGGGGTGTTTTGCCGTTAGTGATTTTGTGGTGCCGATCTCTTTGATGACGCCGGCCTGGCTGCTTTCGACCACCAGCGCCAGGACACTCAACGCGATGGGCAGCATCATCAGGGTGGTGGCGGTGTTCGACACCCACATCGACAGGAAGGCCGTCGAGATCATCATGCCCAGCACGATCCGCCGCGGTTGGGTGCCGACGGCACCCAAGGTGAGCAAGGCGATGCGCCGGTGCAGTTGCACCTTCTGCATCGCGATGGCGATGAGGAAGCCGCCCAGGAACAGGAACACGATCGGGTTGGCGTAGGGCGCCGTGGCGGCCATCACCGTGCGTTCGGTGAACAAAGGGAACAGGATGATCGGCAGCAGCGAGGTGACCGGCAGCGGTACCGCTTCGCTCATCCACCACACCGCCATCAGCGTGCCGACGGCGGCGACCACGCGCGCATCGCGCGGCAGCTCCGAGGCCCCCAGCAGCAGGTAGACGGCCAAGGCCCCGACGAGCCCCAGGCCACGCAGCAGCCACAGGCGGCCAGCCGTTCGGCCCGCGCCTTGGCCGCCGGGCGCGGCGTCGAACTCGCCCTGCGCGGGCGGGATGCCATTGGCGGATCGGCTCATCGCTGGCTCCTTCACGGCAACGGTCCGCCTCGGTTCACGCTGGCCTGCCGCCGCCCGCGGTGGCAGGCTTGCCGGGTGAATCAAGCGTGCGGATGTTCAGGCGGCACCGGTGCCTTGGACGGCACACGCAGGTGCAACGCGGCCTTGCACATCAGGTTGGCCGACACCGGCGCGGTGACGAACATGAACAGCGTGATCAGCAGTTCGTGCACGCCGTAGCTGCCGCCGGCCCAGTGGTAGGCCAGGCTGGCGATCAGCACGCCGCCCACGCCCAGCGTGGTGGCCTTGGTCGGTGCATGCAAGCGCATGTAGAAGTCGGGAAAGCGCAGCATGCCGATCGTGCCGACCAGCGAGAACACCCCGCCCACCACCAGCATCACGGCAATCAGCGCTTGCCAGGCCCAGTGCAGTTGATCCGCTCCCATTGCCGCCTCACTCGATGACGTCGCCGCGGCTCAGGTAGCGCGCCAAGGCGACCGTGGACACGAAACCCAGCAGCGCGATCAGCAGCGCCGCCTCGAAGAACAGTTCGTTGCCATGGCGGATGCCGAGCAGGATGACCAGCGCCACCACGTCGACGTACATCGTGTCCAGTGCCAGCACGCGGTCGGTGGCCTCGGGGCCGCGCAGCAGCCGCCAGACGCAAAGCAGCAGCGCCAGCGCCACCGCCATCGTCGCAAAATCCAGGGCCCAGGCCACGATCATGCGTCGGCTCCGTCGAAGATGATGCGCAGCGGCCGCTCGTAGCGCTGCTGGATCTGCGCCGCCATTTCGGCAGCGTCGCTGCAGTCCAGCGCATGCACCAGGATCGCATGGCTGTCCTCGTCGATGACGCAGGACACGGTGCCCGGCGTCATGGTGATGATCGCCGCCAGCAACGTGATGCCGGTGGGGTGCTGCAGCGTCAGCTTCACTTCCACCCAGGCCGGCTGCGGGTCGGAGGCCGGTGACAGCACGATGCGCGCCACGGTGAGGTTCGACATCACGATGTCCCACAGCACCACGCCGGCCAGGTGCAGCATGGTGCGTGGCGAGCGCGGGTGCACGCTGTCGCCCAGGAACTCGTGCACCAGCCACGGCACCCCCAGGGCCAGCACCGCCGCGCTGAGCAGGTGCGCCACTGCCAGGCTCTGCTGCAGCAGCAGCCACACCGCCGCCAGCACCAGCGACAGCACCGGGTGAGGCAGCCAGCCCGTGCGTGTGTCGGGCTTCATGGCTTGGCTGCCGGTGTGGCCGGCGCATCAACGCGGCCTGTGTAGGGCCGCGTGGTCTCGGTGGCCGCGCCGCGTGCGCCCAGCACCACGCGCGCATAGGCTTCGCGGTCTTCCAGCTGGAGGGCGGCAGCGTCGGTGTAGCGCTGGATCGGCGCGGCGAACACGCTCATCGCCACGGTAGCGGCCAGCAGCAGCAGCGTGGCGCCGATCAGCTTGGGGCTGCCGCCGGCATTGGCGCTGCCCGGCATGTCCGCCCGCACATGCCAGAACATGATGCTGCCGGCGCGCGCCAGGCCGATCAGCGTCAGGAAGCCCACGCCCAGCACCGTGCTCCACACCGCCAGCTGCCAGGTGTGGGCGGTGGAGGCTTCCAGCAGCATCAGCTTGCCGATGAAGCCGGGCAGCGGCGGCAGCCCGGCGGCCGAGGCCGCGGCCAGCAGCATCAGCACGCCCAGCAGCGTGGGCTGGGCCACCGGCGAGGCCGGCACCAAGCGGTCGGCGGCGTCGCCGCGCTGCGAGGCCACCAGTTCGGCCAGCAGGAACAGCCCCGCCACGACCAGCGTGCTGTTGACCATGTAGTACATGCCGGCCGACCAGCCGGTGGTAGTGAACAACGACACCGCCACCAGCACCGTGCCCACTGAGGCCACTGTCAGCCAGGCCACCAGCCGCTCCAGTGTGTGCGCCGCCAGCGCACCCAGCACGCCGACCAGGCTGGTGCCCAGTGCCAGCGGCAGCAGCAGCAGCTCCACGGCGTAGGCCGAGTCGCCGGCCGCCGCGCCGAAGACCACGCCGTGCACCCGCCAGATGGCGTAGACGCCGACCTTGGTCATGATGGCGAACAGCGCCGCCACTGGCGCGCAGGCCGCCGCATAGGTGGCCGGCAGCCACAGCGACAGCGGCAGCAGCGCCGCCTTGAAGCCGAACACCACCAGCAGCAGCCAGGCCGATGCCTGCACCAGCAGCGCGTCGGGCCCCTGAACGCGCGGCACGCGCAGCGCCAGATCGGCCAGGTTCAGCGTGCCGGTCTTGGCATAGAGCAGCGACACGCCGATCAGGAACAGCGCCGAGGCCACCAGGTTCAGCACCACGTAGTGCAGGCCGACGCGGAAGCGCTCGACGCCCTGGCCATGCACCATCAGCACGTAGCTGGCGATCAGCAGCACCTCGAAGAAGACGAACAGGTTGAACAGGTCGCCGGTGACGAAGGCGCCGTTCAGCCCCATCAGCTGGAACTGGAAGATGGCGTGGAAGTAGCGCCCATGCGCGTCCCAGCCGCCGGTGGCGTACCACAGCACCGGCAGCGCCACCAGCGAGGTCAGCAGCAGCATCAGCGCCCCCAGCCGGTCGACCACCAGTGCGATGCCGAAGGGCGCCGGCCAGTCGCCCACCAGGTAGGCGCGGATCTCGCCGCCGGCCGCCTCGCGCACCAGCCAGGCCGACAGCGCCAGCCCCAGCAGCACCGAGCCCAGCGACAGCCGCCGCGCCCAAAGCAGCCGGCGGTGGCCGTGCGCGGCGCCATGGCCGCCGTGGTCGCCCAGCAGCAGCAGCAGGATGGCGGTGGCCGACGGCAGCAGCACCGGCAGCACGGGCAGCTGGGCGTGCAGCCAGTTCAACGCCGGCCCTCCGCGTCAGCGCCGGCGGCCGGCTCGTCGGGCTGGCCGTCGACATGGTCGCTGCCACCGTCGTGCCGGCTGCGCAGTGCCAGCTCGATGACGAAGCCGGTGGTGGCGAAGCCGATGACGATGGCCGTCAACACCAGCGCCTGCGGCAGCGGGTCGGCCAGCGCCGGCTGCGTGCCCAGGATCGGCGGCGACGCGCTCCACAGCCGGCCCATGCCGAAGATGAAGACGTTGACCGCATAGCCGATCAGCGACAGCCCCAGCACCACCGGAAAGCTGCGGCCGCGCAGCAGCAGGTAGATGCCCACGGCCACGATCCAGCCGATGCCGGAGGCGAACAAAAACTCCATGCTCATGTGCGACCCGCCTTCGCGTTCTCCTTGCTGGCCGCGCCTAGCACGCTCAGCATCAGCAACGTGGCGCCGACCACGGTGACGTACACGCCCAGGTCGAACAGCGCCGCGGTGGCCAGTGGCAGCTCGCCCAGCACCGGAACGCTGGGATGGCCGTGCGCGCTGGTCAGGAAGGTGCGGCCGAAGAAGAAGGCGCCCACGCCGGTGAGCCAGGCGATGCCCAGCCCGATGCCGATCCAGCGCACGAAGCGCCGCCCGGCCGCGCCCTGCAGCAGGTTCTCGGCGCGCACCTGGCCCAGCGCCATGTACTGCAGCACCAGCGCCGCGGCGGTGATCAGCCCGGCGATGAAGCCGCCGCCGGGCAGGTTGTGGCCGCGCCAGTAGATGTAGACGCTGAGCACCAGCGCGATCGGCAGCACCAGGCGGGCCACGCGGCGCAGCATCAGCGGCTCGATGCCGTAGCTCCACGGCCGGCCCAGCGGGTCGACGTCGGGCCGGCGGGTGCGGAAGCCATCCAGCAGCGCCAGCACGCCCAGGCCGGCAATGCCCAGCACGGTGATCTCGCCGAAGGTGTCGTAGCCGCGGAAGTCCACCAGGATCACGTTGACGGTGTTGGTGCCGCCACCCTTCGTCAGCGAGTTCTCGAGGAAGTACCAGCTGATCGAATCGTGGCTGCGGGTCAGCACCAGCCAGGTCAGCATCGCGATACCGCCGCCGCCGGCCGCGGCCAGCAGGCCGTCGCGCAGGCGCCGGCCGCTGCTGCTTTCGCGCGGCGACGACTGCGGCAGCAGGGCCAGGCCCATCAGCAGCAACACCGTGGAGACGACATCCACCGACAGCTGCGTCATCGCCAGGTCGGGCGCCGACAGGCCGATGAAGGCCAGCGACGCCACCAGGCCCACCGCGCCGGTGAGGATCACGGCGACGAAGCGCTGGCGCTGCAGCTTC
>JAFLDH010000362.1 GCA_017302505.1 Burkholderiales bacterium | reverse complement strand
CGCGCTGGTCGGCGGCCCGCCGGGCGCAGGAGCAGCGTCGTGAAGCCGGCCGGCCACCACCTGCTGACGCTGGGCACCGCCGTGGCCGCGACGCTGTGCGCGTTGCTGCTGCCGGTGCTGATCGAGGGCGAGCCCATGCCGGCACCACCGCTGCATGCCGACCCGCAGGCGACGTTGTCGCTGATCACCACCCTGTACCGAGGAGCCTGAAGCACCATGAAGATGCACCCCATCGCCCCCGCCCTGCTGCTGGCCGCCGGCCTGCTGGCCGTTGGCGCGGCCCATGCCCAGGCCGGCAAGTCCGGCCGAGAGCCGACGCCGGTGGAGCGCGGCCGCTACCTGGTGCAGATCGCCGGCTGCAACGACTGCCATACCGCCGGCTACCTGCAGTCCGGCGGCAAGGTGGACGAGAAGCAGTGGCTCACCGGCGACAGCTTCGGCTGGCGCGGCCCTTGGGGCACTACCTATGGCATCAACCTGCGGCTGTACATGCAGAACCTGAGCGAGGCGCAGTGGCTGGAGCGCGTGCGCACGATGCAGCCGCGTCCGCCGATGCCGTCCTTCAACCTGCAGGCGATGAGCCCGCGCGACCTGAAGGCCATCCATGCCTACCTGAAGGCCGCCGGGCCAGCCGGCAAGCCGGCACCCAACTGGCTGCCGCCGGGCAAGGAGCCGCCGATGCCCTACGCGCTGTTCCCGGGCTGAGCCAGCGCCGGCGGGGCCGTGCCATGCAGCACGCGCTGCGGGAAGGGAATCTCGATGCCCAGCTCACCCAGCTTGCGCAGCACGGCCAGGTTCACCGCCGAGCGCACATTGCCCTGGCCGTTCTCGGGGTCGGCGATCCAGAAGTTGATCGTCAGCTCCAGGCCGTCGGCCGCGAAGGCCGACAGCTGCACGCCAGGGCCGGGATCGGCCAGCACGCGCGGCACGCCGGCGGTGACCTCGGCCAGCACCGACATCAGCGCCTCGACGTCGGTGCCGTAGGCCACCTGCACGACGGTGGTGACCAGCACGTTGCGGTCGGCCAGCGACAGGTTCTCCACGCGTTGCGTGATCAGCAGCTCGTTGGGCACGATGGACTCGCGCCCGCTGAGCGCGCGCACCGTGGTGTAGCGGGTCTTGATGTCGGTGATGTGGCCCTCGAAGTTGTCCACCCGCACCAGGTCGCCGATGCGCAGCGACTGCTCGGCCAGGATGACGAAGCCGCTGACGTAGTTGGCCGCCAGCTTCTGCAGGCCCAGACCGATGCCCACGCCCACCGCGCCGCCCAGCACCGACAGCGCGCTCATCGGAATGCCCACCGCCGACAGCGCGCCCAGCAGGCCGATCGTCAGCAGCAGCGCGCGCGTGGCATTGGCGGCGATCTTGCGCGCCGAGATGCCGGTGCCGGTGGCGCCCTTCAGCAGTTGCGATTCGATCGCCGCCGACAGCCACAGCACCAGCAGCAGCACCAGACCAGCCGTCAGCGCGCCTTGCAGCAGTGTCAGCAGCGAGATCGACACGCCGCCTACGCGCCAGTGCAGCGCCTCCATCTCCTCGATCAGCAGCGGCAGCAGGCCGGTGAGCCAGAGCACCAGGCCGCCCCACACCAGCCAGGACACGGTGCGCTCCAGCCCGCGCACCAGCGTGGAGGTCGGAAACGCGGTGTTCAGCACCTGCACGCTCAGCCGGATCAGCAGCAGGCTGGCCAGGATCGGCACCGCCAGGCGCAGCAGCCCGACCGGCAGCACGTCCTTCAGCGCCCAGCGCAGCGACACCCCGGCGATCAGCGCGGCCAGCGGGAAGAAAACGCCGTCGTAGAGGCGGCGCCCGAACCAGATGCTCGGCTCACGCCGGCGGCCGCGCGCCAGCCAGACCGCGCCATAGGCCAGCAGCAGCGAGCCGGCCAGCATCGCCAGCTCGGTGGCGACGGCCGCCGGCGTCATGTTGTCGAGCATGGCCTGCAGCGACTGCAGCTTGTTGATGCCGCTCATGTCCCCGCCTTGCCGCAGCTGGCCCCGCGCATCCGGGCGCGCATCAGATCTCGGCCAGCACGCGCAGGTGCGCGGCCACGCTGCGCGCCAGCGCGCTGAGGTTGTAGCCGCCTTCCAGGCAGGAGACGATGCGCCCCTGCGCATGCCGTTCGGCCACCATCTTGATGCGCTGGGTGATCCACTCGTAGTCGGCTTCCACCAGGCCCATCTGACCCAGGTCGTCTTCGCGATGGGCGTCGAAACCGGCGGAAATGAAGATCATCTGGGGCTTGAACTCCTCCAGCCTGGGCATCCACATCATCTCGATCAGCTCGCGCACTGCGGCGCCGCGGCTGTAGGCCGGCACCGGCAGGTTGACCATGTTGGTGCCCAGCGGCGTGCCGCCGCTGTAGGGGTACAGCGGATGCTGGAAGAAGCTGACCATCAGCACGCGCTCGTCGCCGGCAATGATGTCCTCGGTGCCGTTGCCGTGGTGCACATCGAAGTCGACGATGGCCACGCGCTGCAGGCCATGCACGTCCAGCGCATGGCGCGCGGCCACGGCCACGTTGTTGAAGAAACAGAAGCCCATCGCCTGGTCGCGCGTGGCATGGTGGCCCGGCGGGCGCACCGCGCAGAAGGCATTGTCCACGCGCCCGGACAGCACCGCGTCGGTGGCGGCCACGGCCGCGCCAGCGGAGCGCAGCGCCGCCTGCAGCGTGCCGGTGCCGACCGTGGTGTCCGGGTCGACGGCAAAGTGCTCACCCTCGTCACGCACCCGCTGCATGTGGTCCAGGATCTCGGTGACGTAGCCGCTGGCATGGGCGCGCGACAGGCATTCGGCCTCGACCACGGGCGCGTCGTGGAAATCCAGCGCGATGTCTATACCCGTCGCCCGCAAGTGGTCGGCAATGGCATCCAGCCGCTGCGGGCATTCAGGATGGCCTGCACCCATATCGTGCAAACGACACTCCGGATGGCTGTAGAAAGCAGTGCTCATCGAGGGCCCACGCGGCTTTTCGGTTAAGGTCTGGGCAATGAATTCGAGTGTAGCGCGCCAGATTTCTCGGCTCGTCGACCAGCTCTGCACCGTCATCGTCGGCAAGCGTTCCCAGATCGAGGATTGTGTGGCCTGCCTGCTGGCCGGCGGCCACCTGCTGATCGAGGACGTGCCCGGCGTGGGCAAGACCACGCTGGCGCATGCGCTGGCGGTGTGCCTGGGGCTGAAGTTCTCGCGGGTGCAGTTCACCGCCGACCTGATGCCCTCCGACCTGGTCGGCGTCAGCGTCTACGAGCGCAGCAAGGAGGCCTTCGTCTTCCACCCCGGCCCGGTGTTCGCCCAGGTACTGCTGGCCGACGAGATTAACCGCGCCGGCCCGAAGACGCAGAGCGCGCTGCTCGAGGCGATGGAGGAACAGCAGGTGTCGGTGGAGAACGAAACCCGCGCGCTGGCCAAGCCCTTCTTCGTGATCGCCACGCAGAACCCCACCGACCAGCTGGGCACCTACCCGCTGCCGGAATCGCAGCTCGACCGCTTCCTGCTGCGCATCACGCTCGGCTATCCGGACAAGGCCTCGGAGCGGGCGCTGCTGGTCGGCGAGGACCGCCGCGAGGCCATCACCCGGTTGCCCGCGGTGATGCCGCCTGGCGAGCTGGAGCAGGCGCAGGCCGCGGTGCGCGAGGTGCTGGCCTCCGAGGCGCTGCTGGACTACCTGCAGTCGCTGATCGCCGCCACCCGCTCGGGCCAATGGTTCGTCGAGGGTCTGAGCCCGCGCGCCGGCATCGCCGTGCTGCGCGTGGCCAAGGCACGCGCGCTGATGGCGCAGCGCGCCTATGTCGCGCCCGACGACGTGCAGGCCATCCTGCCGCAGGCCATCGCCCACCGCCTGACGCCGATCGCCGGTGCCGGCCGCGGCGCCATCGAGCAGGTGCGGGCGATGATCGAAGCCACCCCCATACCCTGACGCGATGGACCAGGCGGTTCCCGTGCAGCCGCAACGCCTGCCGCCGGCGGCCGCGTCGGCCTCGCTGAGCTCGCCGCTGCAGGCGCTGCGCGCGCGCTGGCGGCAGTGGTGGCTGCAGCGCCATCCCCCCACCGACACCTGGACGCTGACCCAGCACAACATCTACATCCTGCCCACCAAGGGCGGCTGGGCCTACGGCCTGACGCTGCTGGTGATGCTGGTGTCGTCGATCAACTACCAGCTGAACCTGGGCTACGTGCTGACCTTCCTGCTGGCCGGCAGCGGGCTGGTGTCGATCCACCTGACCCACGGCACGCTGCGCGGCCTGACACTGCGGCTGCGCCCGGCCCCACCCGTGTTCGCCGGCGAGCCGGCGGTGCTGGAGGTGGTGATGTCCAACCCCGGCGGTGCGCGGCACGGCGTGGGCCTGCGCTTCCAGACCGAAGGCAAGGGCCAGCGCAACACCTGGTGCGACGTGCCGGCGCTGGGCCAGGCCTCGGCGCAGCTGAGCATGGTGCCGGCCACCCGCGGCTGGCATGCGCTGCCGGTGGTGCTGGTGGAGACGCGCTTTCCCTTCGGCCTGTTTCGCGCGTGGACGCAGTGGCGGCCGGCCAGCCCGGTGCTGGCCTATCCGCAGCCCGAATCGCCAGTGCCGCCGCTGCCGGCCGCGCAGAACGCGCCCGGTCCGGCGGCGTTGCTGCGCCAGGGCCGCGGCAGCGAGCTCGACGGCGTGCGTGCCTGGCGGCGCGGCGACGGCCTGCGCCAGGTGGTGTGGAAGAAGGCGGCGCGCAGTGGCGAGATGGTCAGCCGCGAGACCACCGCCGAAGACAGCCGCGAGCTGTGGCTGGACTGGTCGACCAGCCGCGGCGCCGGCGATGCCGAGGCGCGGCTGTCGCGCCTGGCGGCCTGA
>JAFLDH010000361.1 GCA_017302505.1 Burkholderiales bacterium | reverse complement strand
AGGCCTCGGCGCGCGCGGCGTCGATGTTTTCGCAGCACAGCAGCAGCCAGTCGGCGCGAGCCTGACCCAGCAGCCGCGGCAGCAGCGCCGCATGGATCACCGACGGGATGCCCACCTTGACCTCGGGCATGCCGAACATCGCGCTGTCGTCGGCCAGGCGCAGGTCGCAGGCCAGCGCCACCTCCAGCCCGCCGCCCAGGCACCAGCCGCTCAGGCGCGCGATCACCGGCACCGGCACCTGGCCCACCGCGTCGCACAGGCCGGCCAGGCGGCCGATGAAGGCCTCGGCGGTGGCCGGGCTCAGTGTGGCCATCTCACCGATATCGGCGCCGCCGATGAAGGCCCGCTCGCCGCTGCCGCGCAGCACCAGTACGCGCAGATCGGCGCGTGCCGACAGCAGCGCCAGCGCGTCGCGCAGCTCGGCGATGGCGGCGCTGCCGATGATGTTCAGCCGGCCGGCGTCGGTGAGGGTCAGCGTGCCGATGCCGGCGTCGTCCAGCGTGGCGTGGGCATGGCGGCTGTGGTGCAGGGTCTGCATGGGCAAGGCTCCTCGATGCGTGCCAGCCATTCTGGCGCGCAGGGCAGCCGCTACCATCGTCCGCAGCCCCTTCGGAGACGCGCCCATGCCCCCGATGATTCCCGACGGCTTCGTGCCGCTGCGCCTGCGCCCCAACCCCTACATCGATGCCTGCGGGCCGCTGTACGGCCGGCGCGAGGGCGACGGCTTCTGCCTGGGCCTGCGCGTCGAGCGCCGCCACTGCAACCCCGGCGGCAGCTGCCACGGCGGCATGCTGACCACGCTGGCCGACATGCTGCTGGTGCTGGGCGCCGGCGTGCTGACGGGGCAGACGCGCTACATGCTGACCGTGCAGCTGAGCTGCGACTTCATGGCCCCGGCCATGGAAGGCGCCTGGATCGAAGGCCGACTGCAGGTGCTGCGCAGCACCCGCAGCCTGGTGTTCTGCCAGGGCCGGCTCGATGCCGAAGGCGCGCAGGTGCTGCGCCTGAGCGGCATCGCCAAGCCCAGCGGCCCCGGCGACGACAGCTTCACGCTGGCCCACTACCTGGGCGAGGTGACCGCTTGAACGCCTGGTTCAGCGAGGCGCATCGCCTGCACACCGGGCTGAAGGAATTCAGCTACGGCCAGTGGCTGGACGGTTTCGAGCTGCCGGTGCGGGCCGAGGCGGTGCGCGAGCGCTTCCTGGCGTTGCAACTGGGCCCGGTGCAGGCGCCGCCCGACCGGGGCCTGGCGCCGCTGGCGCGGGTGCACGCGGCCGACTACCTGGACTTTCTGCAGCAGGCCTGGCCGCGCTGGACGGCGCTGGGCCGCCGCCATCCGGCGCTGCCGATGATCTGGCGGGCCGATGCGCAGCTGCCGCATCAACTGCCTCGGCACATCGACGGCCAGCTGGGCTTCTACAGCCAGGACGCCGAATGCAGCCTGGTCGAGGGCACCTGGGCGGCGGTGTACGGCAGCGCGCAATGCGCGCTGGCGGCGGCGGCCGACCTGCTGGCGGGCCAGCGCTGCAGCTTCGCCATCTGCCGCCCGCCGGGCCACCATGCCACGGCGCGGGCGATGGGCGGCTTCTGCTACCTGAACAACGTGGCCATTGCCGCGCAGTCCCTGCGGGACCACGGCCTGCAGCGTGTGGCCGTGGTGGACGTGGACTACCACCATGGCAACGGCACGCAGTCGATCTTCTGGTCGCGCGGCGACGTGTTCTTCGCCAGCCTGCATGCCGACCCGCACGACGACTACCCCTTCTTCAGCGGCCATGCCAGCGAAACCGGGATCGGCGAGGGCCTGGGCCGCAACCTGAACCTGCCGCTGCCGCCGGGCACCGACGGCGCTCAATACCTGGCGGCGCTGGACCGGGCGCTGCAGGCGGTGGCCGCCTTCGGGCCGCAGGCATTGCTGGTTTCGCTGGGCGTGGACACCTTCGAGCGCGACCCGATCTCGGCCTTCAAGTTGCGCAGCGACGACTATCCGCAGATCGGCCGGCGGCTGGCGGCGCTGGGCCTGCCCACGGCCTATGTCTTCGAAGGCGGTTATGCCACGGAGGAAGTGGGCGCTAACACGGTGGGCGTGCTGCAGGGACACCTGGCTGCCGGATGAGGCGGCGCCTCCTGCCAATGCCGTGACTTTGTTGGCGCGTTGCAACCGCCGACGCGCCGCCCCCTGAATGCGGGGGTTTCCGGCTGTAACATGTGTAAGCGCCGCGGGGTCATGACCGCAGGCCTTCGCCGGAACCCCGGGCAGCAGACCGCAAAGGCACGCCCGACTTCGGGATCACATCGTTGGGGGGTCGATGAAGAAGCTCTTGGTTTGGACGGCCGCCGCGGCCGGCTTGGCGGCCGGCATGCCGGCGCAGGCGCTGGTGTCGTCGTGGGTGTCGGTGGGCGAGCCCGCCATCGAGGTACTGGACCTGAAGCCGGACGACGGCATCCCGGCCGTCTGGGGCGAAGACCCGTCGCCGTGGGCCACGCTGTTCCGGCACCGCTTCTACTTCGCGCTGCGTGAGGCCTTGCCGCCGCCGGAAACCGAAGGCGATGGCCAGTTCAGCCTGGAGACCGGTGCCCTGGGCGGCTGGGCCTCGGCGCCTTCCAGCTATTACTACGTGGGCGACGACCTGTACCCCGCTACCGGCTTGCGCATCACGCCGTACACCCGGGTGACGGTGAGCGTGCCCTACCGGCTGGACATCCAGCTTTCGCCCGAGCAGCCGGTGGGCGGCGAGGCACCGCGCGCCCATGCCAGCCTGGAACTGGTGATGCTGGGTCTGAACAACCTGCGCACCGACCCCGACACCGACGAGCCGCTGGCCGACGAGATGCCCTTCCAGCGCAGCTTCATCGAGCTGATGTCCAGTTTTGGCGCGCCCGTGATCGGCAAGGACTCGCGCGAGGGCGTGTTGAGCGTCAACTTCGACAACGATTCGGCCACCGACGCCACCTTCGGCTTCCGCGCCGAACTGGTGGCCTTCGGCTCCACCGGCACGGTGGCGGCGGTGCCCGAGCCCGGCACCTGGGCCTTGTGGCTGGCCGGCGCGGGCCTGCTGGTCTGGCGCGCGCGGCGGCGTCGCGACGCCTAAGCCGTTCCGCCCACCGTCAGCCGCTCGATGCGCAGCGTGGGCTGGCCCACGCCCACCGGCACGCTCTGGCCGTCCTTGCCGCAGACGCCGACGCCGGTGTCCAGCTGCATGTCGTTGCCGATCATGCTCACGCGCGTCATCGCCTCGGGGCCGTTGCCGATCAGCGTGGCGCCCTTCACCGGGTACTGGATCTTGCCGTTCTCCACCCAGAAGGCCTCGCTGGCCGAGAACACGAACTTGCCGCTGGTGATGTCCACCTGCCCGCCGCCGAAGTTGGTGGCGTACAGCCCCTTCTTGATGCTGGCGATGATCTCTTCCTTGCTGCGCGTGCCGCCCAGCATGTAGGTGTTGGTCATGCGCGGCATCGGCACGTGCGCATAGCTCTCGCGCCGGCCGTTGCCGGTGGGCTTCACGCCCATCAGCCGGGCGTTCATCGAGTCCTGGATGTAACCCTTCAGGATGCCGTCCTCGATCAGCACGTTGCGCTGCGTGGCGTGGCCCTCGTCGTCGATGTTCAGGCTGCCGCGGCGGTCGGCGATGGTGCCGTCGTCGAGCACGGTCACGCCCTTGGCCGCCACCCGCTGGCCGATGCGCCCAGCGAAGGTGGACGAGCCCTTGCGGTTGAAGTCGCCCTCCAGGCCATGGCCCACCGCCTCGTGCAGCAGCACGCCCGGCCAGCCCGGGCCCAGCACCACGGTCATCTCGCCGGCCGGCGCGGGCCGCGATTCCAGGTTGGTCAGCGCGGCATTCACCGCCTGGTCGACGTATTCGCGCAGCCGCTCGTCCTGGAAGTAGCCCAGGCCGAAGCGGCCGCCACCGCCGCCGGTGCCCACCTCGCGGCGGCCGTTCTGCTCGGCGATCACCGTCACCGACACGCGCACCAGCGGGCGCACGTCGGCGGCGCGCGTGCCGTCGGCCCGGGCCACCAGCACCACGTCGTATTCGGCAGCCAGACCGGCCATCACCTGCACCACACGCGGGTCCTTGGCGCGCGCCATCTTCTCCACCCGCTCCAGCAGCGCCACCTTCTGCGCGCTGTCCAGCGTGGCGATCGGGTCGGTGGGCGCATACAGCACGCGGCTTGCCGCCACCCGCCTCTTGCCAGCCACCTTGACGCGCTTGTTCTGCCCGGCCGCGGCGATGGTGCGCACGGTGCGGGCGGCGTCCAGCAGCGCGGCTTCGGACAGCTCGTCGCTGTAGGCAAAGGCGGTCTTCTCGCCGGCCACCGCGCGCACGCCCACGCCCTGGTCGATGCTGAAGCTGCCGCTCTTGACGATGCCTTCCTCCAGGCTCCAGCCCTCGTGCCGGGTGCTCTGGAAGTACAGGTCGGCGTCGTCGATGCGGTGCTCGGCGATGGTCGCCAGCGCCCGTGCCAGGGCCGTCTCGCCCAGGCCGAAGGGCTCCAGCAGCACGCGTTCGGCAATGGCCATGCGTTCGAGCGTCGGTTCGCGGCTGATCATGCGGGCATCCTTGTGGAGAAGTGCAAATTCATTGTAGGAGCGCGGGTGCGTCGCGCCCGGGGCAAGGGCTTGGCTACGCCGTGCTGCCATCACGCAACTGCAGCGCCGCCTGGTACAGCGCATTGCGCGGCCCGGCGCCCAGCTCGGCGGCCAGCGCCACCGCCTGCTTCAGCGGCAGCTCGCGCAACAGCAGCTGCAGCGTGCGCAGCGATTCGGCCGGCAGCGACTCGTCTGCCGTCGCGGCCGGCTCGGGCGCATGCAGCACCAGCACGAACTCGCCGCGCAGCCTCTGCGCATCTGCGGCCAGCCACGCGGGCAGCGCGGCGGCCGG
>JAFLDH010000360.1 GCA_017302505.1 Burkholderiales bacterium | reverse complement strand
GACGCGCCCAGCGTGCGCCCGGCGAAGCAGGCCCGGCCGGCCTGCCAGCCCTGCTGCAGCGGGCTGTCGTCGGACCAGGCGGCCGGCGGCGGCAGCAAGCCGTGCCGGGCGTGGTCCCAGCCGATGTCGAAGCCGGTCTGTGCGGCGGCGGGATGGGTATCGAAGGTGACGAGTGGGCTGAGGGCGGTGGCCATGGATCGCTCCTTGCATCGCGCCCGGCCCCTTGCCCGGCGCATGCAGGCAGTGTCGACCGCCACAGGCTCATGGCGTGAGCCTGTGCGGACTATCATCGATGCCCATGGACCGTACCGAACGCTTCTACAAGATCGAGCTGCTGATCCGCAACCGCGGCCGGGTGAGCTTCGAGGCGCTGCGCGCCGAACTGGAGGTATCGCGCGCCACGCTGAAGCGCGACCTGCAGTACCTGCGCGAGCGGCTGGATGCGCCGATCGTCTACGACCGCGGCGACAACGCCTACCACTTCGGCCACGAAGGCGGCCGCAGCGCCCACCAGCTGCCGGGCCTGTGGTTCAGTGACAAGGAAATCCACGCGCTGCTGACGATGCACCAGCTGATCCAGGGGCTGGAGGCCGAAGGCGTGCTGGGCCGCCACCTGCAGCCGCTGCTGGACAAGCTGCACGGCATGCTGGGCAGCAACGACGTGGCCGCGCGCGAGCTGATGCAGCGGGTGCACATCGTGGCCGCGGCACGGCGGCCGGTGGACGCGCGCTTCTTCGAGCTGATCGGCAGCGCGCTGCTGGAACGGCGGCGGCTGGCGCTGCGCTACTACACCCGGGCGCGCGGAAGCGAAAGCCGGCGCGAGGTGTCACCGCAGCGGCTGACCCACTACCGCAATACCTGGTACTTGGACGCCTGGTGCCACCGCAGCGAGGGCCTGCGCCGCTTTGCGCTGGACGCGGTGCGCGAGGTGACGCCGCTCGCCGAGCCGGCCAGGGAGGTGCCGATGGCCACGGTGCGCGACGAACTGGATGGCGGCTACGGCGTCTTCGCCGGCCGGCGGCTGAAGTGGGCCACGCTGCGCTTCGAGGCCGAGGCCGCGCAATGGGTGGCCACCGAGCAGTGGCATCCGCAGCAGCAGCAGAAGCGGCTGGACGATGGCCGGCTGGAGCTGCGCCTGCCCTATGCCGACCCGACTGAACTGGTGATGGACATCCTGCGCCACGGCGAGCAGGTGCAGGTGCTGGCGCCGAAGGAGCTGGCCACCGCGGTGGCCGGCCGGCTGCAGCGGGCGGCGCAGCGCTACGGTGCGCTCAGCAGTGCAGCCGATGGCGCTCGCGCTGGATGAGCTCGCGGCCCTTGTTCAGCGCGTAGCTCAGCGCCTCGTCGGCCGACAACCAGCGGTAGCCGCAGGCCAAGCTGTCGTCGCGATAGGCTTCCCGTGGCGTGGGGCCTGCGCCGCGCACGCGGTTGACCACCACCGCCGCGATATAGCCCTGGCCGCGCGGTGCCTCCAGCGCGCCGGCATAGATCAGATAGTCGCCTTCCTTGCGTTCGTCGAAGATCATCGCTTCGTCTCCCGGGTGGCCCAACACCCCCCTGGCAACAATGATCGAACGCCTGGCGCGCGAAGGAAATCCACCTTAAGGGGGAGCGGGGGCCGTGCCGAGCCAGTGATCGGCGAAATCGGCCAGGTCCTGGTGCACCGAGCGGGCCAGACTCAGCTCGTCGCCGACGTTCGGGCTGCCATTCGGCGCGCGCAGCACCAGCGCGGTATGCACCTCGCTCGGCACGCCGCGCAGGTAGACGATGTAGTCGTCGACGAAGGCCACCGGACGCAGTGCGGCGATGGCATCGGCCTTCGGGCTGCGCTCGCCTTCCACATGGCCGGTGGCGATGACGCGGCGGATCGGGAACCCCAGCGCCTTCAGGTTGTCCAGCCGGGCGCGTTCGAAGCGCGCTTCCAGCGCGGTGACGCAGACCAGCTCGTAGCCGGCATCGTGCAGCCGGTGGCAGGCCTGAACCGCGCCGTCGATGGCCGGCAGCGAGGCCCACAGCGACTCTCGCTCGAACTGCGCGCGCAGTTGGCGGCGCATCTCGCCTTCCAGCCGACCGACGCCCCAGCGGTCCATCGGCCAGTAGGCCAATGGGTCCTGCTCGACCAGCGCCACGCCGAAGGCCTGTTGCCAGGCGGTGGCGTAGGCGGCATGCAGATCGACGAGCACGCCATCGGCGTCGAGGGCGAGGATGGGGCGGGAGGCAGGCACGAGCCTGATGATCCTTGATAGGGAGCCGGGGTCGACGGACGCCAAAGCCTCAGAATGAGGCTATTGCGCGCCAGGCCGCGGGATCGCGGCGGCGCCGTCACATGCTATCGCTTCCAACAGAACTGATTCAACCATGACAAGCGTTCCTGCCAAGTTGGCCTGGGTGGCTGCTATGTCTATCGTGTCGTTGGCCCATGGCCAAGTTCCGAATCCCCAGAAGGCGCCTGGTGCGCTAAAGGCCGAACGCTGCGGTCCCGGCACTTGCACCATCACGGTCAATGTGCTGAACTGCAATGAGCCGTCAGGTGTGCGCATCGACAAGCCGCTGGTGCGGTTCGACGACTCCGCCTTGATCGTCTGGAAGATCGATTCTGCGGGACAGGCATTCGAAGAGATCGGCGTCCGCATTGCCGGCGATGATCCGAGCGAGCCTGTCTTCCAGATCCAGCCCGCGTCGTTGCCGAACGAGTTTCGCATCCTCAATCGCAACTCGGTGATGGGTGAATTCGATTACCGCTACACGCTGCAGATCAAGGGATGCAAGCCTATCGAAGGCTGGATTCGCAACGTCGCCCTCTAGGCTCGTCAGCGCGGCTTCACCAGGAGACTCCCATGCCCTACGATCACCTGATCATCGAGAAGCAAGGCGCCGCCGACTGGGTGACGCTGAACCGCCCAGACCAGCTGAACACGCTGAACCCGCGCCTGCTGCGCGAGCTGAACGACTACTTCGCCAGCCTGGAGCGCGACTACCAGGTGCGCGTGGTGGTGCTCAAGGGCGCCGGCCGGGCCTTCTGTGCCGGGCTGGACATGAAGGCCAGCGGCGGCACGCCGCTGGATGCCGGCAGCGACGCGATGATGCGCAGCCAGCGCGAGTTCAGCGGGCTGGTGATGCGCATGCGCCGCTGCCCGCAGCCCATCATCGGCCTGCTGCACGGCCATGCCGCCGGCGGCGGCTTCTCGATCGCGCTGGGCTGCGACGTGCGCATCGCCGCCGCCGGCACGAAGATGAACTGCGCCTTCATCAAGATCGGCCTGTCGGGCTGCGAGATGGGCGCCAGCTACCACCTACCCAGGCTGGTGGGCACTTCGGTGGCGGCCGAACTGCTGTACACCGGCCGCTTCATCGATGCCGATCGCGCGCTGCGCGTCGGCCTGGTGTCCGAGGTGGTGCCGCTGGATCAGCTGGAAGCCGCCGGCCGTGCGCTGGCCGAGGACATGCTGGCCACCGCGCCGCTGGGCCTGCGGCTGACCAAGGAATGCTTCTGGGCCGCGGTGGATGGCAACGACCTGCCCAGCGCCATCGCGATGGAAGACCGCAACCAGGTGCTCACCGTCGCCAACGGCGACCTGGCCGAAGGCATCCAGGCCTTCCTGGGCAAGCGCAAGCCGCGCTACCGCAGCCCGGCCTGAAGGCCGGCGCGGCCGCTCAGTCCTTGTAGACGGCCGGCCGCTTCTGCAGCCGGGCGGTCACCGCCTCCACCTGCTCGGGCGCGCCGATCAGCTCGGCCTGCTCGCGGCTTTCGGCCAGCAGGATGCTGCGCGCATCGCCATGCCGCGCCAGGTCGAGCAGGCGCTTGGCGGCGCGCATCGCCTTCGGCGGCCGTTCGGCGATCTGCCGCGCCAGCGCCAGCGCCTCGGTGTACGGATCGCCGCTCAGGTGCGTGGCCAGGCCCAGCTGGTGGGCCTCGGTGCCGTTGAACACCCGGCCGGTGTAGGTGAGCTCGCGCGCCACGTCGTCGCGCACCAGATGGCGCAGCAGCGCCATGCCGCCCATGTCGGGCACCAGGCCCCAGTTGATCTCCATGATCGACAGCCGCGTGTCGGGCGCCATGAAGCGGATGTCGGCCGCCAGCATCAGCTGGAAGCCGCCACCGAAGGCTACGCCGTGCACCGCGGCAATCACTGGCACCGGCAGCTCGTTCCAGACCATCACCGTATGCTGCGATGGGTTCGAGCCCCCCGGCGTGCGCTCGCCCTGCAGCAGCCGCTGGCCACCGCGCTGCCCCGAGGCCATCTTGCCGAAGTTCTCGGTGTCCAGGCCGGCGCAGAAGGCGCGGCCCTCGCCGGAGATCACCACCGCCCGCAGGCCTGCTTCGGTCTTCAGCCGCTCACCGGTGCGGCGCAGCGCCTCGAACATTTCGTCGTCGAGCGCGTTCATCTTGTCGGCGCGCACCAGGCGCACATCGGCCACGCCTTGCTGCAGGGTGACGCGGATACGGTGATCCATGGCTTCCATCCTCCGGGTTGGGGTGTCTCAGTTTGAGCCGGCCGCCACGCGGGCAGCGGCCAGCCGGTCCAGGCTGGCCAGAAACTGGCCGACATCGATCGGCTTGGTCCAGTAGTCGTCGAAGCCCGCCTGGCGCGCGCGCTGCACGGCATCGGGCATCGCATTGGCCGACAGGCCCACGGCCCGGGCCTGTGGCCATTGTGCGCGCAGCCGGCGCAGCAGTTCCAGCCCGTCCATGTCGGGCAGCTGCATGTCCACCAGCACCAGGTCGGGCCGCTGGCGCAGCGCCGCCTCCAGGCCGCTGCGCCCGTCCACCGCCACCTGCAGCGTGACGCCCGGCCGCAGGCGCACCATCTCCTGCATCAGCAGCACGTTGACGGCGTTGTCCTCGACATACAGCATCGTCAAAGCGGCTTGCCCCGGCGCCGCAGC
>JAFLDH010000036.1 GCA_017302505.1 Burkholderiales bacterium | reverse complement strand
CGGCGGCCGCGGTCGCTGATGCCCGTGGGGCCCCGAGCGGCGCAGCGCCCCGGGCTACAATACAAAGCTTTGCCAAGTCCTTGATTCAGGAGAGATTTTTCATGGCCACCGAACGTACCCTGTCGATCATCAAGCCCGATGCCGTGGCGAAGAACGTGATCGGACAGATCTACGCCCGCTTCGAGGCAGCCGGTCTGAAGATCGCCGCCGCCCGCCTGGCGCAGCTGTCGCAGGCCGAGGCCGAGGCCTTCTACGCCGTGCACAAGGCGCGGCCCTTCTTCAACGACCTGGTCAAGTTCATGATCTCCGGCCCGGTGATGATCCAGGTGCTGGAAGGTGAGAACGCCATTGCCCGCAACCGCGAGCTGATGGGCGCCACCGATCCGAAGAAGGCCGAGAAGGGCACCATCCGGGCCGACTTCGCCGACAGCATCGATGCCAACGCGGTGCACGGCTCCGACGCGCCGGAGACGGCCGCGGTGGAGATTGCCTTCTTCTTCCCGGCCATGGCCGTCTACAGCCGCTGACGGCGGCCCGCCAACGCCGCAGCCTGCCGCGCATGGGCGCCGTCAACCTCCTCGGCTTTGATCTCGACGGCCTGGCGGCCTTCGTCGAGGGCCTGGGGGAGAAGCGCTTCCGCGCGCAGCAGCTGTTCCGCTGGCTGCACCAGAAGGGCGAGTCCGATTTCGGACGCATGTCCAACCTGGCGCGCTCGCTGCGCGACAAGCTGGCCGATGCGGCCATCGTGCAGGCGCCGGCGCTGCTGTCTGAGCAGGCGTCGGCCGACGGCACGATCAAGTGGCTGTTCGACGTGGGCCAGGGCAACGCCGTCGAGACGGTGTTCATCCCCGAGGACGACCGCGGCACGCTGTGCATCTCGTCGCAGGCCGGCTGTGCGGTGGGTTGCCGCTTCTGCTCCACCGGCCACCAGGGCTTCAGCCGCAACCTCGAGGTGGCCGAGATCGTCGGCCAGCTGTGGTTCGCCGAACGCCGGCTGCGCGAGCGGCTGGCGCTGCCCGAAGGCGAGCGCGCGATCAGCAACGTGGTGATGATGGGCATGGGCGAGCCGCTGCAGAACTACGGCGCGCTGGTGCCGGCGCTGCGCGTGATGCTCGACGACCATGGCTACGGCCTGTCGCGCCGCCGCGTCACGGTGTCCACCTCGGGCGTGGTGCCGATGATCGACCGGCTGCGCACTGACTGCCCGGTGGCGCTGGCGGTGTCGCTGCACGCGCCCAACGACGCGTTGCGCAGCGCGCTGGTGCCTTTGAATCGCAAGTACCCGCTGGCCGAGCTGATGCAGGCCTGCGTGCGCTACCTGCAGGCCGCGCCGCGCGATTTCATCACGCTGGAGTACTGCATGCTGCACGAGGTGAACGACACGCCCGATCTGGCCCGCCAACTGGTGCGCCTGGTGCAGGTCCTGGAGCCCGGCGTGCCGGCGCTGCGTTGCAAGCTGAACCTGATTCCGTTCAATCCCTTTCCCGAGTCGGGCCTGAAGCGCTCGTCGTCCGCGCGCGTGGCGGCCTTCGCCGAGATCCTGCGCGAAGCCGGCATCGTGACCACGGTGCGCAAGACCCGTGGCGACGACATTGCCGCCGCCTGCGGCCAACTGGCCGGCGAGGTGCAGGACCGCACGCAGGTGCAGCAGCGCATGCGCCGCGAGCCGATCCGCATCCATGCCGTGCCCGCCGGAGGCCTGCAGTGAGGGCCTTGGCCTGGCGCCTCGCCGCAGCCAGCATGGCGCTGCTGGCGGCCGGCTGCACCAGCACGGTAACCCGTACCGAGGCCAAGCCCGATGCCAAGGCCGTGCCGACTGCGCCCGACCCGGAGCAGATCAAGCGCAGTGCCGGCGTGCGGCTGGAACTGGCCAGCCTGTACTTCAGCCGCGGCCAGTTCAGCACGGCGCTGGACGAGATCAAGCTCGCCATCCAGGCCGATCCGAACAACGGCCCGGCGCACAACCTGATGGGCCTCATCTACGCCGCATTGGGCAACACCACGCAGGCCGAGGCGGCCTTCCGCCGTGCGCTGCAGATCAATCCGCGCGACGCCGACACGATGAACAACTACGGCTGGTTCCTCTGCCAGAACCAGCGCTTCAAGGATGCCGAGGCGCAGTTCCAGCAGGCGCTGGTGCAGCCCAACTACCGCGGCGCGGCGCGCACCATGCGCGTGATGGGCATCTGCCAGGCGCGCGATGGGCGCATGGCCGATGCCGAGGCTTCGCTGATGCGCTCCTACCAGATCGACCCGAGCAGCGCCGAGACCGCCTACACGCTGGCCGACGTGCAGTACCGCCGCGGCGAGTACGAACGCGCGCGCTTCTACATCGACCGCATCAACAAGTCGCCCGAGCAGTCGAACGCGCAGACGCTGTGGCTGGGCTCGCGCATCGAGTACAAGCTGGGCAACACCACGCTGGCCCGCGGGCTGGGCGACCAGTTGAAGAAGCGCTTCCCGCAGTCGCCCGAGGCGCTGGCCTTCGAGCAGGGGCGCTTCAATGACTGAACCGGCTGCGCCACCGGTGCCGGGCAGCAGCGCCGGCGCGTTGTTGCGTGCGGCCCGCGAGCGCCAGGGCTTGCACATTGCCGCGTTGTCGGCGGCCATCAAGATCCCTCAGCGCAAGCTCGAGGCGCTGGAGGCCGACCGCTTCGACGAACTGCCCGACGCCACCTTCACCCGGGCGCTGGCCATGACGGTGTGCCGGGCGCTGAAGATCGATCCGGCGCCCGTGTTGTCGCAGCTGCCGCAGGCCACCGGCCGGGGTCTGGCCGAGGTAGGGGGTGGTTTGAACACGCCGTTCCGCGAGCGGCCGGGTCGCGCGGAACCCGGCGACCATGCCACGCGCCGGCATCCGCTGATCTGGGCCGCACTGGGCGTGCTGCTGGTCGCCGCCGCCGTGGTGCTGCTGCCGCAGGATTGGTGGCCGGCCTGGACCGCGGACGTGACGACGGCGCCAGTGGCCGCCTCGGCCCCCGCGGCGGCCCTGCCGGCTTCGGCGGCGGTGGCCGCATCGGCTGCGTCAGCGGGGGCCGAGGCAGCCCCGGCGATGACCTTGCCGGCATCGGCGCCTGCGGTGGAGGTGGTGCATTCGGCGCCGCCGGCCGAAGCCGCGTCCAGCGCGGCCTCGGCCCCGGGCCCCGCCGCAGGGGTGGCGGTGTTGCGGGCCAGCGAGGCCAGCTGGGTGGAAGTGATCGACGCCAGCGGCCAGGTCTTGGTGCAGCGCGTGCTGCAACCTGGTGAGACGCTGGGCCTGGACGGCCGGCTGCCGATGCGCCTGAAGATCGGCAACGCGGCGGCCACACAAGTGCTGTTCCGCGGCCAGCCGATGGAACTGACGCCCTTCGTGCGCGACAACGTGGCCCGCCTGGAACTGAAGTGATGCGCCCATGAGCACCGACACCGCTATGCCGCCCGATTTGATTCTGCCGGCCGCCGTGCCGCCGCGCCGCACCCGCCAGGCCGTGGTGCGCTGGGGCAGCCATGCGCTGACGATCGGCGGCGATGCGCCGGTGCGCGTGCAGGCCATGACCAACACCGACACGGTGGACGTGATCGGCACCGCCATTCAGGTGAAGGAACTGGCGCAGGCCGGCTCGGAGCTGGTGCGCATCACCGTCAACACGCCCGAGGCCGCCGAGGCCGTGCCGCACATCCGCGAGCAGCTGGACCGCATGGGCCTGGACGTGCCGCTGATCGGCGACTTCCACTACAACGGCCACCGCCTGCTGACCGAATACCCGGCGATGGCGCAGGCGCTGAGCAAGTACCGCATCAACCCCGGCAATGTCGGCAAGGGCGACAAGCGCGACCGCCAGTTCGCGATGATGGTCGAGGCGGCGATGCGGTGGGACAAGGTGGTGCGCATCGGCGTCAACTGGGGCAGCCTGGACCAGGAGTTGCTGGCCGGCCTGATGGACGAGAACGCCGCCCGCGCCGAGCCCTGGGACGCCAAGTCGGTGATGTACCAGGCGCTGGTGCAGAGCGCGCTGGGCTCGGCCGAGTACGCCCGCGAGCTGGGCCTGAACCCGGACAACATCATCATCAGCTGCAAGGTCAGCGGTGTGCAGGACCTGATCACCGTCTACCGCGCGCTGCATGCGCGCTGCGACTACGCGCTGCACCTGGGCCTGACCGAAGCCGGCATGGGCGCCAAGGGCACGGTGGCCTCGACCGCGGCGCTGTCGGTGCTGCTGCAGGAAGGCATCGGCGACACCATCCGCGTCAGCCTGACGCCGCAGCCCGGCGAGGCGCGCACGCAGGAAGTGGTGGTGGCGCTGGAGATCCTGCAGGCGCTGGGCCTGCGCAACTTCAACCCCAGCGTCACCGCCTGCCCGGGCTGCGGCCGCACCACCAGCGAAACCTTCCAGGTGCTGGCCAAGCGCATCGACGACCACCTGCGCGCGATGATGCCGGTGTGGCGCGAGCGCTATCCCGGCGTCGAAAACATGAAGGTCGCGGTGATGGGCTGCATCGTCAACGGCCCGGGCGAGAGCAAGCATGCCGACATCGGCATCAGCCTGCCCGGCACCGGCGAGGCGCCGGCCGCGCCGGTGTACATCGACGGCCAGAAGGCGATGACGCTGCGCGGCGAAGGCATCGCCGACGAGTTCCACAAGATCGTCGAGGACTACATCGAGCGCAGATTTGGGACCCCCCCGTAGCGCCTTCGGCGCTCCCCCCAGGGGGCGCCGCCTGCGGCCCGGCAAAGCCGGTTCCGCGGCGGCCACTCGATCGTAGAAGCGAGCACCACGACCATGGCAGAACCCATCCAGGCCGTCAAAGGCATGAACGACATCCTGCCGCCGGACTCGGCGCGCTGGGAGTGGTTCGAACAGCAGGTGCGCGCGCTGATGCACCGCTACGGCTACCTGAACGTGCGCACGCCGATCGTCGAGCCCACGCCGCTGTTCGTGCGCGGGCTGGGCGAAGTGACCGACATCGTCGAGAAGGAGATGTACTCCTTCGTCGACAGCATGAACGGCGACCCGCTGACGCTGCGCCCCGAGGCCACCGCCGGCGTGGTGCGCGCTGCCATCGAGCACAACCTGCTGTACGACGGCGGCAAGCGGTTGTTCTACATCGGCCCGATGTTCCGCCACGAGCGCCCGCAGCGCGGCCGCTACCGGCAGTTCCACCAGGTGGGTGTCGAGGCGCTGGGCTTTGCCGGGCCGGATGTGGATGCCGAAGTGATCCTGATGGCGCGCGCCCTGTGGCGCGACCTGGGCCTGGCCGACGTGGCGCTGGAGATCAACAGCCTGGGCCAGCCGGAGGAGCGCCGCGCGCACCGCGCCGCGCTGGTGGCCCACCTGGAGCAGCACCGCGAGCTGCTGGATGCCGACGCGCAACGCCGGCTGCACAGCAACCCGCTGCGCATCCTGGACACCAAGAACCCGGCCATGCAGCCGGTGGTCGAGGCCGCGCCGAAGCTGATGGACTACCTGGGCGAGGCCTCGCTGAAGCACTTCGACGCGGTGCGCGCGGTGTTCGACGCGGTGGGCCAGCCCTACCGCATCAACCCGCGGCTGGTGCGCGGCATGGACTACTACAACCTGACGGTGTTCGAGTGGGTCACCGACCAGCTCGGCGCGCAGGGCACGCTGTGCGGCGGCGGCCGCTACGACGGGCTGATCGAGATGATCGGCGGCAAGCCGGCGCCGGCGGTGGGCTGGGGCCTGGGCATCGAGCGCGTGATCGAGCTGCTCAAACTGGCCGGCACCGCACCTGCGGCGCGGGCCTGGGATGCCTACGTGGTGATCCCCGATGCCGCGACGCTGCCGCTGGCCACCGCCACCGCCGAGGCGCTGCGCGCTGCCGGCCTGTCGGTGCTGCTGCATGCGGCGGGCAAGGACGGCCCGGGCAGCATGAAGTCGCAGTTCAAGCGCGCCGATGCCAGCGGTGCCCGCCACGCGCTGATCTTCGGCGCCGACGAGCTGGCCCGCGGCGAGCTGTCGATCAAGGCCCTGCGCGACCCGGCCCAGCCGCAGCGCAGCCGGCCGCTGGCCGACGTGAGCGCCTGGGCGCACGAGTTGCGCACCGCATAATCCGGCACCTTTTTGCACCCGCTTTCCTCCAAGGACCCATGGCCCAACCCCTCGACCTGCAGGAGCAGGAACAGCTCGACGCCCTCAAGGCCTTCTGGAAGCGTTACGGCAACCCGATCACCTGGGCGCTGGTGGCCGCGCTGGCCGTTTACGCCGGCCTGAACGGCTGGAAGTGGTACCAGCGCGACCAGGCGACCAAGGCCGCCGCCATGTTCGACCAGCTGGACCTGGCCGCCCAGGCGGGCGACGCGCAGCGCGCCGGGCAGATCTTCGGCGACATCAAGGAGCGCTACCCCCGCACCGTCTATGCCGAGCAGGCCGGCCTGCTGGCGGCGCGGGTGCAGTTCGACCGCGGCCAGACCGATGCGGCCAAGGCCAGCCTGGAGTGGGTCGCCACGAACGCCGGCGAGGACGAGTACAAGACCGTCGCGCACCTGCGGCTGGCCGGCCTGGCATTGCAAGCCAAGGACTACGAAGGCGCGCTGAAGCAGCTGGACGCCGCCAAGGCGCCCACCTTTGCCGCGCTGGTGGCCGACCGCCGCGGCGATGTGCTGCTGGCGCAGGGCAAGGCGGCCGAGGCCAAGGCGGCCTACCAGTCTGCCTGGCAGGCGATGGACGAGAAGGTTGAGTACCGCCGGCTGATCGAAGCCAAGCTCACCGCCCTGGGTGCGCCGCCGACATCTGCCAAGGCGTCGGAGACCGGCAAGTGACCGGCGCGCGCCACGGCGCGTCGCGGCGCTGGTGGGTTGCTGGCGTCGTGCTGCTGGGCCTGCTGGCCGGCTGTGCGTCCGACAAGCCCAAGCCCACGCCGCTGGAGCAGGTGACGCCGAAGATCGCCGGGCGGCAGGTCTGGTCGGCCAAGGTGGACAGCGTGCGCTTCCCCTTGGCCGTGGTGCTGCGCGACGGCAACTTCATCGTCGCCTCTACCAACGGCACGCTGCTCGGCCTGGACGCTCAGACCGGCCGCCAGCTGTGGTCGGCCAGCGCCGGGGCGGCGGTGAGTGCCGGCATCGGCAGCGATGGCAAGTTCCACGCCGTGGTCACCGTGGACAACCAGCTGGTCGTGCTCGATGGCACCCAGGTGTCGTGGCGCGAGCAGTTGAAGTCGCGTGTGACCACGCCGCCCCTGGTGGCCGGCGAGCGGGTTTTCGTGATGGGCGTGGACCGCGCCGTGCATGCCTTCGACGTGCGTGATGGCACGCGGCTCTGGACGCTGCAGCGGCCGGGCGAAGCCTTGACGCTGTTGAACATCGGCGTGCTCACGGCCGTGAAGGACACGCTGGTCGCGGGGCAAGGTCCGCGCCTGGCGGGCATCGACCCCCTGCGCGGCACGCTGCGCTGGGAGGTGCCAGTGGGTTCGCCGCGCGGCAGCAACGAGGTCGAGCGCCTGGCCGATGTGGTGGGGCCGGCGCTTCGCGTCGGCAACAACCTGTGTGCGCGCTCGTTCCAGGTGGCGGTCGGCTGTGCCGACGCGGAGACCGGCCGTCTGCTGTGGACGCGGCAGTTTGGTGGCATCCATGCCATCGGCGGCGATGCGGAAACCGTGTTCGCCGCCGACGCGACCGACCGCATCTCGGCCTGGCGCACCGACAACGGCGAAACGCTATGGACCAGCGAGCGCATGCTGTTCCGCGGCCTCAGTGCACCGGCCAGTGTGGGCCCGGCCGTGGTGTTCGGCGATTTCGAGGGCTATGTGCACTTCCTCGATCGCAAGGACGGCAAGACCCTGCTGCGCCTGGCCACCGACGGCTCGCCAGTGGTCGGCCGGCCGGTGCTTTCCGGCACCACGCTGCTGGTGGTTACACGCAATGGCGGCCTGTTCGCCTTCCGCCCCGAATAAGGCAGCCGGGGCACAACCATGAAACCGGTGCTGGCCATCGTCGGACGGCCCAACGTGGGCAAGTCCACGTTGTTCAACCGGCTGACGCAGAGCCGCGACGCCATCGTCGCTGATTTCGCCGGCCTGACCCGCGACCGCCACTACGGCGACGCCCAAGTCGACGGCCGCGAGTTCATCGTCGTCGACACCGGCGGCTTCGAGCCCGACAGCAGCGACGGCATCCTGCGCGAGATGGCCAAGCAGACCCGCCAGGCGGTGGCCGAGGCCGACGTGGTGGTGTTCGTGCTGGACGTGCGCAGCGGGCTGAGCGCGCAGGACCACGACATCGCCCGCTACCTGCGCACGATGGCCCGGCGCGTGCTGCTGGCAGTGAACAAGGCCGAGGGCATGGCCGATTCCCCGCGGCTGGCCGAGTTCCACGAACTGGGCATGGGCGAGCCGCATCCGATCTCGGCGGCGCATGGGCAGGGCATCCGCAGCCTGGTCGAGGCCGCCTTCGAAGGCTTTCCTGCACCGGTGGACGAGGTGGAGGAGGGCGACGACAGCAAGCCGATCCGGCTGGCGGTGGCCGGCCGGCCGAACGTGGGCAAGTCCACGCTCATCAACACCTGGCTGGGCGAAGAGCGGCTGGTGGCCTTTGACCAGCCCGGCACCACCCGCGACGCGATCCACGTGCCCTTCGAGCACGGCGGCAAGCGCTTCGACCTGATCGACACCGCCGGCCTGCGTCGCAAGGGCCGGGTGTTCGAGAGCATTGAGAAGTTCTCGGTGGTGAAGACGCTGCAGGCCATCGCCGACGCCAACGTGGTGCTGCTGCTGCTGGACGCCACCCAGGGCGTGACCGACCAGGACGCGCACATCGCCGGCTACATCCTCGAATCCGGCCGCGCGGTGGTGGTGGCGGTCAACAAGTGGGATGCGGTGGATGCCTACCAGCGCGAGCAGCTGGAGCGCTCGATCGTGCAGCGGCTGTCTTTTTTGAAGTTCGCGCCGGTGCAGCGCATCTCGGCCAAGAAGCGGCAGGGCCTGGGCCCGCTGTGGAAGGCCATTGCCGAGGCCCATGCCTCGGCGGTGAAGAAGCTGCCCACGCCCGTGCTGACCCGGTTGCTGCTGGAGGCGGTGCAGCACCAGGCGCCCAAGCGGGCCGGGCATTTCCGGCCCAAACTGCGCTATGCCCACCAGGGCGGCATGAACCCGCCGATCGTGGTGATCCACGGCAATTCGCTGGAACACGTGACCGACGCCTACAAGCGCTACCTGGAAGGGCGCTTCCGCGAGCATTTCAAGCTGGTCGGCACCCCGCTGCGGGTGGAGATGCGCTCGTCGAAGAATCCGTTCGTGGAACGCAACGGCTGAAGGTGACTCAAAGTCATGCTGCACTGCACTGTGGGGACGTGCAGCGTGTGATAAGGTCCCACTTCCAAGAACTTTCATCACGGAGCATATCGTGAGCAATAAAGGGCAGTTGCTGCAGGATCCGTTCTTGAACCTGCTGCGCAAGGAACACGTGCCGGTGTCGATCTACCTGGTCAACGGCATCAAGCTGCAGGGTCATATCGAGTCCTTCGACCAGTATGTGGTGTTGCTGCGCAACACCGTGACCCAGATGGTCTACAAGCACGCCATCTCCACCGTGGTGCCCGGCCGCGCCGTGAACTTCCACGCCAGCGAGCCTGGCGATCCGGCCTGATGAGGTCGCGCCCCGCCTGGCGTCGGCCATCGGCCCGGTCTTGAACTCCTCCTCCCCCCCCACGGGCCCGCAGGCGGGCGCCGCCACGCGTGCGGTGCTCGTCGGCGTGGACATCGGCGGTGACGCCGGCTTCGACCCCACCCTCGACGAACTGGCGCTGCTGGCCCAGTCGGCCGGCGACGAGCCGGTGGCTCGGGTCGTGGCGCGCCGCCGCGCGCCCGATGCCGCGCTGTTCGTCGGCTCGGGCAAGGCCGACGAAATCCGCACGCTGGTGCAGAGCACCGAAGCGCAGGGGGTGATCTTCGACCAGGCGCTGAGCCCCGTGCAGCAGCGCAACCTGGAACGCCACCTGGGCGTGCCGGTGGCCGACCGCACCGGACTTATTCTGGACATCTTCGCTGCCCGCGCGCAAAGCCACGAAGGCAAGCTGCAGGTCGAACTGGCCCGGCTGCAGTACGTGGCCACCCGGCTGGTGCGGCGCTGGTCGCACCTGGAGCGGCAGACCGGCGGCATCGGCCTGCGCGGCGGCCCCGGCGAGACCCAGATCGAACTGGACCGCCGGATGATCGGCGAGCGCATCAAGTCGGTGAAGCAGCGTCTGGAGAAGGTCAAGCGCCAGCGCGGCACGCAGCGCAAGGCGCGCGAGCGGCGCGGCACTTTCCGCATCTCGCTGGTGGGCTATACCAACGCTGGCAAGTCGACGCTGTTCAATGCGCTGGTCAAGGCCCGCACGCTGGCCGCCGACCAGCTGTTCGCCACGCTGGACACCACCACCCGCGCGCTGTGGCTCGGCGACGACGCCGGCTCGGCGTCGCTGTCCGACACGGTCGGCTTCATCCGCGACCTGCCGCACAAGCTGGTCGAGGCCTTCCAGGCCACGCTGCAGGAGGCGGCCGATGCCGACCTGCTGCTGCACGTGGTGGACAGCGCCAGCCCGTCCAGCCTGGAACAGCTGGCCGAAGTGGAGCGCGTGCTCGAGGACATCGGCGCCGCGCAGGTGCCGCAGATCCTCGTCTACAACAAGTGCGACCTGCTCGAGCCCAGCCGCCGGCCGCGGCAAATGGTCGACTGGGTCGAGCGGCCCAACGGCCAGCGTACCCGGCGCATCTTCGTCAGTGCCCGCGACGGTGAGGGCCTGGACGCGTTGCGCGAACTGCTGGCCCAAAGCGTAGCCGAACGCTTGAACGCGTCTTCTCCGGCCCCATCTTCCTTCGCCGAGGATCCCAGGTCGCTGACTTTGGCGCCCCATTCATTCCATTCCCTCCCACCCCGACACCATGCCTGACCATCCCACCGAGCGGCCGCCCTACGGCTTTGGCGAGGTTGCCCGCGCTGCAGCAGCCCTGTTGCGCGCGCTGCTGCGCCGCCCCGGCGCACGCGCCCCAGGCGATGGCACGCTGGTGCTCAACAATGGCGGCCGCAATGACGGCCCGCCCGATCTGGACGAGCTGTGGCGCGACTTCAACCGCAAGCTCAGCGGCATGTTCGGCGGCAAGGGCGGCCCGCGGCCGAACCGGCCTTCGAACGAGCGTCCGCCAGAAGGCGGCGGCGGGCCGTCGTTCCAGCCGAACATGAAGAGCGCCGGCATCGGCATCGGGCTGATCGCGGGCGTCGTCGCGCTGGTCTGGCTGGGCAGCGGCGTATTCATCGTCCAGGAAGGCCAGCAGGCGGTGGTGACCTCCTTCGGCCGCTATGCCTACACGGTGGATGCCGGCATCCAGTGGCGCTTTCCGTACCCCTTCCAGGCACACGAAACGGTGCCCGTCACCCAGTTGCGTTCGGTCGACATGGGCCGCAACACGCCTGTGCCGGCCACGGGGCTGCGCGATTCGTCGATGCTGACGCAGGACGAGAACATCGTCGACATCCGCTTCACCGTGCAGTACCGGCTGAAGGATGCGCGCGCCTTCCTGTTCGAGAACCGCAACCCCGACGAGGCGGTGGTGCAGGCCGCTGAATCGGCGGTGCGCGAGGTGGTGGGCCGCAGCAACGTCGACGCGGTGCTGTACCAGGCGCGCGACTTGCTGGCTGCCGACCTGCTGAATTCGGTGCAGGCGCAGCTCGACCGGCTCAATGCCGGCATCCTGCTGGTCAACGTCAATGTGCAGTCGGTGGCGGTGCCCGAGCAGGTGCAGGCGGCCTTCAACGACGCCGTCAAGGCCACGGCCGACCGGGACCGCTTCAAGAACGAAGGCCAGGCCTACGCCAGCGACGTGATCCCGCGGGCCCAGGGCACGGCCGCGCGGCTGCGCGAGGAAGCGGAAGGCTACCGCGCCCGGGTGGTGTCGATGGCCGAGGGTGATGGCGAGCGCTTTCGCTTGGTGGTCGAGGAGTACAAGAAGGCGCCGGGCGTGACCCGCGACCGCCTGTACGTGGACACGATGCAGCAGGTCTTTTCCAACGTCAGCAAGGTCATGGTCGACAGCCGTGCTGGCTCGAACCTGCTGTACCTGCCGCTGGACAAGCTGATGCAGCAGGCCGGGGCGGCCGTGGCCGCGCCGTCGCCGACACCGATGCCGGCCGAGGCGCCAGCGCCGGCCGTCGCCAACACCGACCCAAGATCGCGCGACGGCGGACGCAGCCGTGACCGCGACGGACGCTGAAGCCGGGGGCCCACGACATGAATCGCATTGGAATGTTCGCTGTCGGCCTGCTGGTCGCCCTGATGGTGGCTGCCTCGACGATGTTCATCGTCGACCAGCGCCAGGTGGCCGTGGTGTTCGCGCTGGGCGAGATCAAGGAAGTCATCACCGAGCCGGGTCTGAAGTTCAAGCTGCCGCCGCCCTTCCAGAACGTGGTGTTCCTGGACAAGCGCATCCAGACCTTGGACAACTCGGAGAACCGGCCGATCTTCACTGCCGAGAAGAAGAGCCTGGTGATCGATTGGCTGGTCAAGTGGCGCATTGCCGAACCGCGCCAGTTCATCCGCAACAACGGCACCGACTTCCGCAACCTGGAGAACCGCCTCAGCCCGGTGGTGCAGGCGGCCTTCAACGAAGAGGTCACGCGGCGCAACGTGTCGGGCGTGCTGTCGATCGAGCGAGAGAAGGTCATGCGTGACGTTCTGGCGCGCCTTGCCGACGAGGCCAAGTCCTTCGGCATCGAGGTGATCGACGTGCGCATCAAGCGCGTGGACTTCGTCGCCGATATCACCGATTCGGTCTTCAAGCGCATGGAGTCCGAGCGCAAGCGCGTGGCCAACGAGCAGCGCTCGCAGGGCATGGCCGAGGCCGAGAAGATCCGCGCCGATGCCGACCGGCAGCGCGAGGTGATCGTGGCCGAGGCCTACCGCGACGCGCAGAAGGTGCGCGGCGAAGGCGATGCCAAGGCGTCGGCCATCTATGCCGAAAGCTTCGGTCGCGACCCTGCCTTCGCCAGGTTTCTTCGCAGCCTCGAAGCCTACCGGGCCAGTTTCCGTTCGCGTCAGGACGTGATGGTGGTCGATCCGAACAGCGAGTTCTTCCGCGCCATGCGCGGCAGCGCCGCAGACGCCAAGCCCTGACGGCCCGGCCGCGCCGCGATGTCCGACCTGCTGATCGGTGCGGTGGCCCTGATGCTCGTCTTCGAGGGGTTGCTGCCCTTCCTGAGCCCGGGCGGCTGGCGCGCGATGTTCGAGAAGGTGCTGCGCCTCAGCGACGGGCAGATCCGCTTCTTCGGCCTGAGCAGCATGGTGGTCGGCACCGTGCTGCTGTTGATCTTCTGGAACTGAGCCTGCGCCTTGCAGGGCCGGCCGCCGGGGCGGCGGTCGATACAATGGCCATTTCCATTTTCCGGGTCCCTTCATGACGTCCGCGTGGCTGCTTCCCGAGCACATCGCCGATGTACTGCCAGCCCAGGCGCGGCGCATCGAGGAGCTCCGCCGCAGCCTGCTGGACCGCGCCCGCAGCTATGGTTTCGAGCTGGTGATGCCGCCGCTGCTGGAGCATCTGGATTCGCTGCTCACCGGCACCGGCCACGAGCTGGACCTGCGCACCTTCAAGCTGGTCGACCAGCTCAGCGGCCGCACCCTCGGCCTGCGCGCCGATACCACCCCGCAGGCCGCGCGCATCGACGCGCACCTGCTGAACCGCCAGGGGGTCACGCGGCTGTGCTATTGCGGCCCGGTGCTGCACACACGCCCCAGTGGGCTGGGCTCGCGAGAGCCGCTGCAGTTCGGCGCCGAGGTCTTCGGGCATGCGGGCCTGGAAGCCGATCTCGAGGTGCAGGAGCTGGCGCTGGACGTGCTGCAGGCGGCCAGTGTCGAAGGCCTGGTGATCGACTTGGCCGACGCCCGTGTGGTGCGCGGCGTGCTGGCCGGCGTGCCGCTCGAAGCCGCGGCGCTGCAGCAGGTGGTGGACGCGCTGGCCCGCAAGGATGCCGCCGCCCTGCAGGTGCTGGCGCGTGATTTCCCGGCGGCCTCGCGCGACGCGCTGCTGCGCCTGCCCACGCTGTACGGCGATGCCGAGGTGCTGGACGAAGCTCGGCGCGTGCTGCCGCAGCGCGCGCTGATCAACGAGGCCCTGGACGACCTGCAATGGCTCGCCCGCCATTTGCAGCGCGACCATGCCGGCGTGCGCGTCGGCTTCGACCTGTCGGACATGAGCGGCTATGCCTACTACAGCGGCACCCGCTTCGCCGTCTACGGCGGCGATTCGAGTGATGCGCTGGTGCGGGGCGGCCGCTATGACGAGGTAGGTGCGGTCTTCGGTCGGCGCCGTCCGGCGGTGGGCTTCAGCCTCGACCTGAAGCAACTGGCCGAGCATGCGCCCGAGCCGCCGCGGGCCAGCGCGGTGCGCGCACCCTGGGGCGAGGACCTGAAGCTGCGCGCGGCGGTTCGGCGCCTGCGCGAAACCGGCGAGACCGTGCTGTGCGTGCTGCCCGGGCACGAGCATGAAGGCCAGGAGTTCGATTGCGACCGCGAACTGATTTCCATCGACGATCAATGGGTGCTGCGCTCGCTCTGACGCGTGCGCCGCGACCGCTTTGCAGCCGGAAGGATTGCGCTTGAACATGCAGCAGGGCTCGCAGGCCACACGTGGCCGCAACGTGGTCGTCGTCGGCACCCAATGGGGCGACGAGGGCAAGGGCAAGATGGTGGACTGGCTGACCGAGCAGGCGCACGGTGTCGTGCGCTTCCAGGGTGGCCACAACGCCGGCCACACGCTGGTCATCCGCGGCCAGAAGACGGCGCTGCAGCTGGTGCCTTCGGGTGTCATGCGCGACGGCGTGCCGTGCTACATCGGCAACGGCGTCGTCGTCGATCCTTCACATCTGCTGCTGGAAATCCAGCGGCTCGAAGCGGCTGGCCTGGACGTGCGCTCGCGGCTCTTCGTCAGCGAGTCCTGTCCACTGATCCTGCCTTTCCACGTGGCGCTGGACAAGGCCCGCGAAGGCCTGCGGGAGACCAGCGGCGCCGGCAAGATCGGCACCACCGGCAAGGGCATTGGCCCGGCCTATGAGGACAAGGTGGCGCGCCGCGCGCTGCGCGCGCAGGACCTGAAGCACCCCGAGCGCTTCGCGAGCAAGCTGCGCGAACTGGTGGATCTGCACAACTTCGCGCTGGGCGGCTACTTGAAGGCTGAACCGCTGCAGTACCAGCAGGTGCTGGACGACGCCCTGCGCGCGGCCGAGCAGATCCGCCCGCTGCTGGCCGACGTGGGCTACGCGCTGCATCAGGCGCATCTGCAGGGCGCCAACCTGCTGTTCGAGGGCGCGCAGGGCACGTTGCTGGACATCGACCACGGCACCTATCCCTTCGTCACCAGCAGCAACTGCGTGGCCGGCAATGCCGCCGCAGGCTCGGGCGTGGGCCCGGGCATGCTGCACTACGTGCTGGGCATCACCAAGGCCTACACCACGCGGGTGGGCAGCGGGCCGTTCCCGACCGAACTGCCGATGGACCAGCCGGGCAGCGTCGGCCACCACCTGTCCACCGTGGGCCAGGAACGCGGCACCGTCACCGGCCGTGCGCGCCGCTGCGGCTGGCTGGATGCCGCGGCGCTGAAGCGCTCTACCATCATCAACGGCTTGTCGGGGCTGTGCATCACCAAGCTCGACGTGCTGGACGGGCTGCCCGAGATCAAGGTCTGCACCGGCTACCGGATGGGCGGGCGCATGCTGGACGTGCTGCCGCTGGACGCCGACGAGGTGGAGGCCTGTGAGCCGGTGTACGAAAGCTTTGCCGGCTGGTCGGAGAAGACCGCCGGCTTGACCGAATGGGACCAGTTGCCGCTGAACGCCAGGCGCTACCTGGAACGCGTGCAGGCGCTGATCGGCACGCCGATCGACATGGTCTCCACCGGCCCCGACCGCGACCATACGATCCTGCTGCGGCACCCCTACCAGGGCTGAGCGCGCCCTTTCACCCCTTCACCCCACCTGCGGAAGACCCACATGCTCACCGACGACGGCAAACACCTCTACGTGTCCTGGGACGAGTACCACCTGCTCACAGAGCGGCTGGCGCTGAAGGTGCACAACTCCGGTTGGCAGTTCGATCAGATCCTGTGCCTGGCCCGCGGCGGCATGCGCCCGGGCGACGTGCTGTCGCGGGTGTTCGACAAGCCGCTGGCCATCATGTCCACCAGCTCGTACCGCGCCGAGGCCGGCACCATCCAGGGCCGCCTGGACATTGCCAAGTACATCACCTTGCCGAAGGGCGAACTGGCCGGCCGCGTGCTGCTGGTCGACGACCTGTCGGATTCCGGCGTGACGCTGCAGGCGGTGGTGGAGCGGCTGCGCGGCATGCCGTCGATCAGCGAGCTGCGCTCGGCGGTGATCTGGGTTAAGGCCGCATCCACCTACACGCCCGACTACTATGTCGAGCATCTGCCCACCAGCCCGTGGATCCACCAGCCCTTCGAGGAGTACGACGCGCTGCGGCCGGAAAAACTGGCGAAGAAGTTCGTCGTCTGAATGCGCCACGCGCGCCGGGCGACGCCACACAAAGACGAAGGGCCGACACTTTCGTGCCGGCCCTCATCATTTCTTGGTGCCCAGGAGAGGACTCGAACCTCCACGGAGTTACCCGCTAGTACCTGAAACTACACTGAGGGTATAAAAGCTTCGCGAGATGGACTGTCGGATCTGAATAAAAACGTTGTGTGACAGGATCTTGTTTTATACCTACGCACTAGGTACATGTGACAGACTGCACGGATTTCGATCCCGAAAATCAGGTCAATTGCGATACAGTCTGCGTCTCTTTGCGAGATTGCGAGACACCCCTTGGGCCGCCGTGCAGCTGACACCTTTCACCTGACCGACCAGTTCGCCCGCGATGCCGAGTGCCCCAAAGGAGCCCGCCAGGTGCTCTTTCGGGACACGAGCACGCCAGCCTTCGCGCTGCGCGTCATGCGTTCCGGCGTGAAGGCTTGGCTCTGCGACTCCCGCGCCCACGGGCAGCGCTCCCTCGGCCAGTTTCCCGCTCTGAAGGCCTCCCAGGCCCGGGTTGACGCCGAACGCATGCTGGAGCAGCTGCGCGCCGGCCAGGCAGCCCCACCGCCTTCAGCTGGCAGGGCAGGGCATTCAGAGGTGCCGACACTCCGCAACACGCTGCCGCTGTACCTTTCCGCCAAGGCCAGTTCACAGAATACGCGCGAGGGCATGACGACGACTCTGACGATTTACGGCGCACCCCTGCTCGATCGGCCCATGGCCGGCATCACCCAGGCGGACGCGTTGCAATGCGCTGAGGCGGCCTGGAAGCGCTCAGCACGTCAGGGTGACCTGCTGCGCGACTACGCGAATTCGCTCTACGTGTTTCGACGCCTGCAGAGTCCCTTCGCGGGATTCAAGTCGCGGTACGACAAGCACGCCGCCGCGCCGCCGTTCTCGATCCCCGTCGATGTTTGGGCGGCGGTGCTGAACGCGATGGACCTGCAGAACCACGTCACGACGCGTGACGTCCTGTGGGCTGCCTTGCTGACCGGCTTCCGCCCGGATGCCGCTTGCCACATGCGTTGGGACCGGCTGCACCTCGAAGAGGGGCAGGGCCGGTACTTCATCGCTCCGGACGCGCCCGGCTTCAAGGGCGGCGCGAGCTGGCACTACCCGCTGCCAGAACTGCTGACGGCACGCCTGCGCGAGCGCAGGCGGCTGTTCCGGCACACCCCCTGGGTGTTCCCTGCTCGCAACCCAAACAAGCCGTTGACCGGCTACCGCGATGCCATCGTGCGCATCCGCGACTTGACTGGCCTGTCGCTGCTGACACCTTACTCTCTGCGCGACACCCGCGCCACTTACGCCGAGCAGGCCTGGGGCCAGAACATCATCACGCAGCGGTTCCTCAACCACAGGCCTGACTACCTCCCTGACGGTTGGCGCCACCAGGACCGCCGGGTCGCGGCGTCGAGGTCGACCGGACGCTACGTTGAGACCACCGAGCAGATGATGCGACCGCTCGTCGAGCGATACGCAGACCTGGTTCTGGAACTCGCGGGCCGCAAGCCGTTGACGGAGCCCGTCAAGAGGATCTTCATCGACCGCGAGGCCGTGTTCCTGGACGAGCGCTTGGCGGCGTGACACAGCCCCGCCCCGGGGCCGCTCGCACCCCGGTTGCACTCCCTATACGGGGCTCCCCGACACGGAGTCTCGATGTCCGCCCCCTGTATCGCTCAACACTGTTACCTTGCATGGAGGCAACGGGGCCAAATCCTCGTTGATGGCATTGCCCGGTCGACCGTCGAGGTCACGGGCTCGCTTACAGAGGTTCGGTACCGGCTGATCGACGGCTCCGAGTTCATCCTGAGCATCGGCCCCCACGGCCTCGCCGCGTTCTGGGCCGAGCCTTGATGGGGACGTCATGCCGCTTCGCAGTGCACCTGCTCGAGGACCTCGCGTAGCCGCCGCTGTGTCGCGTCGTCGCTGAGCCCGCGCATGCTGTTGCACGCGACAAGCCATGGCAGCTGGTCCGCACTGAATTGCTCCACCGCATCATCGATCGCGAACCACCGCGCCGGCCGGCGCCATGCAAGGTCAGCGGCAATCTCCTCGCCGCGGTTCCGGCCACCTGCGCTGCGCGCGTCGAACGTCGTGCCAATCACGCGCGCCTGCAGTTCCGGCATCAGATGGCTCAGTGCTTCTTTGTAGCCGAGGCGTGCCACCCAACTTGTCGACAGCACGATCTTCACGTCCGGCCACGGCAGCAGCATGGTCCGAAGTGTCGGCGCCCACTGAAACAGCGAGTGGCCTGGCGTGCGAAGCACGACACCGCCCCCGGGTTCCAGGTACACCGCGTCGGGGTGGACCGCACCATCAAAATCCATGTAACAGACGATCATCGCGCGCTTCCTCTTGCGGTCACGAGTTCTGTGTAGCGAAACGCGCCCGCGCCCGTCATGGATCCTACCGGCGACCCCATCGCGCTGGAGTCATGGGGGGTCCCACCTCCCGCGCGGCCCTCGATTCAAAACCACTCTGTCCCCAATTTGCTGTTTACATCCCGCAACACCCACACTCCAGCACCGCCAAGACCTCCCGCTAACAGCCACTTTTCCGTCTCCAAACACCCACATTTGCCTTCAAATCGTAGAAATCTGTCTCCAAATTGCACCAACCCCGTTGGTCGTGTCCCATCGCATGGTGTAAGTCCACAGCCCGGCGAGAGCTGAGATGCGCGGTACTCAGCGTGCCACAGCGGACAGCCGAGTGGGCACAGTATCGCTGACGGTCTGCAGGCCCTCAAGCTGCATGTAGCGCCGGTTCAGGCTCCACTCGTCGTTCTGCTCCAGCATCATGGCGCCGACCAGGCGGACGATGGATGCGTCGTTGGGGAAGATGCCCACGACGTTGGTGCGCCGCTTGATCTCGGCATTGAGCCGCTCCAGCGGGTTCGTGGAGTAGATCTGCGTCCAGTGCGCCCGGGGGAAGGTCATGAAGGCGAGCACGTCGTTCTCGGCCTCCTCCATCAGGGCACCGAGCTTGGGGAACTTACCGCGCAGTTGATCAGCAACGCTGCGCCACTGTGCCCGCGCGTTATCGGCCGAGTCCTGCACGAACACGGTCCCGATGGCCGCGCTGACCATGCGCCGCTGGGTCTTGCCGGCGTGTGCCAGGGCATTGCGCATGAAGTGCACCCGGCAACGCTGCCAGGTGGCCTTCAGGACCTTGCTGGCAGCCGCCTTGATGCCCTCGTGGCTGTCGCTGATCACCAGCTTCACGCCGCGCAGGCCTCGCCGGTTCAGGCTGCGCAGGAACTCGGTCCAGAACGGCTCGGCCTCGCTGGCGCCGACCTTCAGCCCCAGCACCTCGCGCTGGCCATCGGTGTTCACACCCACCGCCACTATCACCGCCACGCTCACGATGCGTCCGGCCTCGCGCGTCTTCACGTAGGTCGCGTCGATCCACAGGTACGGCCAGTCGCCTTCGATCTGGCGGTTCAGGAACGCGCCCACACGCTCGTCGAGTTCGCCGCACAGCCGGCTGACCTGGCTCTTGGACACCCCGCTCATCCCGAGCGCCTTGACCAGGTCGTCCACCGAGCGGGTGGAGATGCCCTGGACGTAGGCCTCCTGGATCACGGCGGTGAGTGCCTTCTCGGCCGTGCGCCGCGGCTCCAGGAACTCGGGGAAGTAGCTGCCCTGGCGCAGCTTGGGGATCTTGAGCTCGACGCTGCCGGCGCGCGTATCCCAGGTGCGCTCCCGGTAGCCGTTGCGGCTATTCAGTCGCTCGGGTGACTTCTCGTCGTAGCCGGCGCCGCAGCGCCCTTCGACGTCGAGCTCCATCAGGCGCTGGGCCATGAACTGCACCATCTGGCGCAGCACGTCGATGTCGGCGCCCTTCTCGGTGAGCTCGGCAAGTGCCATAGTGGCGGTGGTCATCGTGGAGATCCTTTCGATCAAGGTGGATGGGTCGCACCTCAACCTTATCCGGGACCACGATGGCCACCCCAGCCGGGACGACCGTCGCCGCGCGGCAAGCCGCTTCGGGCTTCGCCCTACGCGCCTTGCCGCGACGAAAGACTTACACCACTTCCTGGGACATCAACACCCCGTTGTTTTCATGTCTCTGCAGGCATCTTTCCCCAGGCCTCGCCACCCCTGGTTGGTCTCTTTCGCCCTGGAAGGCAGTGCTTGTGACCAGGTCTCGCTGGTGCTGGTGGGTCTCGCGAGGACTGGTACGCCCACCCCCGCCCCGCACCTGGAACCCTGCGCTCGCTGCGGTGCGGTGGCGCCGCCACAACGCTGCGGCCAACGCCTGCCCCGACCCCGCCCGACTTGGCCTCCGCTGCCTCCGCGCGGGCATGAGAAAACCGCCCCGGAGGGCGGATCAGGTTGGTCTGCGGGCTCTGCTACGTCCGCCACTTGTATCGCTGTGCTGTGTTCATCGCTCCGCCTGGATCAGCGAGACCTCGAGTCGGTGCGGGTTGACGTTGAACGCCTGCGGCCGCGCGTCGCCTCCGTGCCGGCGCGCGTAGTTGTATGCCGCGCGGGTGGCCGAGTAGATCTCGATGCCGCTGAGGTTGCCGCTCTGGCCCAGGATGCCTCCGCCGGCCCAGAACCTGGCCACCCGCACGCATCCGCGCCGGGTCGTGCCTGTGCCGTAGACGATGCCTTGGTCGTACAGGGCGATGTAGTGTGTGAACTCGGTGTTGTTGAGAGTGGTTTTCATCTGAATCTCTGTAAGGTGGTGGGTGGTTAAGGTGTCGGGGTTCAGCTCTGCAGCCGCGGCGCCGGCTCGACGCTCCAGCGCGTGCCGTCGCGGCCGGTCGTTGCAACCAGGCGCAGGCCTGTGGCGTCGAATTGCCAGCACCGGCGGTGGGCGCCGCTATAGGAGTCGCGGGGCAGCTCGCAATCGGCCGCGGCGGCGGCCAGGGCGGCGACGGTCTCATCCGGCAGGTCCGGCGCCAGAGCGGCCAGCAGGTGCGGGACGGGCGTCGGGTCGGCGACCAGGCGGGCCGGGTAGGCCTGCCAAGCGCCGTCTACGAAGCCCGGGACGATGTCGGCGGTCTGGCTCATTGCTTGGCTCCCTGCGTCTGGACCAACGCAATCAGCTGCCGCGTCAGCTCATTGCGGGCGAGCTCGGCGTACCGGCGGAGGCCCGTGCGGCTATCGAACGCGTAGGCGTGCGACAGGTTGAAAGCGAAGCGGTAGGCGTCGCGGACTGTCTCCCGGTCGAGGCCCACTCGCAGATCGACGGGCATGGACAGCGCGTGGGCGTGGTGCAGCAGGCCGTTGTGCCGCGCCGTGCGGATCTCGGCATCGAGCTGCTCGGCGGTGGGCGGCGGCTGGTACGGCGCCATCGCGAGCGAGGTGTAGGGGTGGCGGGTGTTCATGAGAAATCTCCTGTAGAGGTTGGGGTTGAGGTTGATGGTCTCGATGGTGTCCTGCAGCCATTCGGGCTGTGGGCGGCGCCCCGCGAAGCACCCTCCACAGCCCCCGGCTCGCGCCGGGGCTTGGGCTCAATCGTCGATGTCGTCCGGCTCGTCGAACGCGTGGGCGTGAGCGCGTTCGGCGCGCTCGTCGAGGCGCTGAGCGTGGTGGAACGCGCTGGCGGCGCCAATGAAGTCGTCAGCAGGCATCTGCTCAAGTGCGTAGAACTGCTGCGCATCGATGCCGCGCTTCAGCGTGTTGTTTCGGCCGTCGTCGAGGCTGAGCGTCTCAAGAATGCGGCGGGGGCTGTAGCTGTACTCGCGGTAGTGCTTGCCGTCGCTGTAGCTGATGAACTTGGGCATTTGGGGCTCCTGGTGAGGTTGGTGGAGGGGTTCAGCAACCGCATCCGGCCTGCGCGTCAGCAACGATGCGCAACGCCGCCGCAAGATCGCCGTAGGGGTAGTCCAGGTCGGCCAAGTCGGCGTCGGACAGTCCGGCGACGGTCGTCGAGCCGATGCGCAGCTGACGGGTTTTGCGGCTGTACGAGATCGTCTTGCCGTGCCACATCGCGTTGAGACAGATGGCCAGAGGGCGCGAAGCACGGCTTGCGGTGATGTAAGTGCTCATGAAAAACTCCTGGTGAGGTTGGAGGAGGGTGGTTGCTGTAGGGTGTCGCGAGCTTCTGTTCACTCGTCGTATAGAACCAAGTTCTCCGCCTACCGCCTGTACAGCACACCCTGACGTATCGGCTGGCCGTTACAGGCCTGAAGCGGCCGTGACCGGCGCCGTAAAGATCCCTGACACCCTCGTCTTGCATCCGCAAGACCTGACGCGCCCCGGAGGCTTCCCCGATGCCGGGGAGTGCGATCCCGCCTCCGCCTCTACCTGCTGCGCAGCTGAACCGTGCGCTGGCTGCGTGCTTACCTACCGTCCACATCGCTCGCGAACGAGCTGTATGTCTAGCTACCTTCCCTGCACGGCTACATCCCCGAGGCGATCCGAGAGGCCGTCCTTGTTACCTGAGTCATTGGCGTGCGCCGCGAGACCGACAAGCCGCTGTCCGCATACCTCGACGAAGCTGGCCTACGTAACAGACGGGTCCCGAGAGCGCCACTGCATTCAGGTCATCGACGAGCGCGTCGTAGCCTCGCCCTGCCAGCGTGACCGCTGCTTCGGCCGGTCAACTGACCTTTCCGACCGAGGTCGTGTGAGGACGCCCGATGAGGTCCGCATGGCGGACGTGCGGAGCATCGGCCGTCGAGGGTGTTCAAGTCGACCAGTACGCGCGTCGTCGCGTTATGCCGGTATTGCGCAATTGCTGGAATAGTCGCGCTTCGAATGAGCATGTAGAAGTGCGCACGCCCTGCGTACCACCCCAGTGTGCTGCCGAAGATCAACATCTACGGCTACCTCAACCGCGTGCTGGGCAGCCGTCGCCTGGAGCGCGAGTGCCAGCGCAACATCGAGCTGATGTGGTCGACGGGCCGGCTGGCCCCGGACTTCAAGACCATCGACGACTTCCGCCGCGACAGCGGCCGCGGCATCCGCCGCCTTCGCAGCCTGCCCGGAGGTGCGGCAGTGCTACTACGTGACTGGGGACTGGGACTTCATCCTCATCATGGCGGTCACCGATATGGAGAACTACAACGCGTTGACGAGACAGTTGTTTTTTGCGGGCAACAACGTCAAGCGCTTCAAGACATTCGTTGCCATGAGTCGCGTCAAGGTCGGACTGTCCGTGCCCGTGGGTGCTGCCGGACGAGCAGGGGATAGCCGGAAGAGGCCGGACCTGCAGCGTGGCCACGACTCGCCCAGGAGGCGGAGCTCAAAGTGAAGCTTCGGCAGCACGCTGACTTGGATTTCATCCGCTGCGGTCCGGAACACCTTTCGGGGGTACTTTCACCCTTGTCGTGATCGCGATCGCCGATCTTGACGCGATCTGAGAGGTCGATCTTTTCTACATGCGACACACAGTCCTGCGAGGCGAGTTTCTCAACAGAATCGGCCACCAGCAGAACTCGCTGAGCGGCCAGTTTTGTTCAATTGGCTTGGTCACAAGGATGACCGGACTGCAGACCGCCAAAGGGCGCGGCTCAGGCGTCCTCACCCTTGAAGCGCTTCAATCCCCTGAACATCAGCGGCGCCAACAGGGCCAGCACCGCCAGAGCGAGCAGCATGGCCGAACTTGGATGCTTGAAGAAGACCCATCCGTCGCCCAGGCTCACCTGAAGCGCGCGGCGGAACTGGCTCTCCGCCATCGGACCCAGGATCAGTCCGACGATCATGGGCGCCACGGGATAGTCCCAGCAACGCATCAGGTACCCGACGACACCGAAGACCACCAGCAGGATCAACTCGGTGCTCGACGGATTGGCCGCCACGGTGCCCATCGCCGCGAAGACCAGGATGCCGGCGTACAGAAACGGCTGCGGCACCTTGAGCAACTGTACCCACACCCCCACCAGCGGCAGGTTCAGGACGAGCAGCATCAGGTTGCCGATCAGGAAGCTGGCGATCAGGCCCCACACCAGTTCGGTGTTCGTCATGAACAGCAGCGGCCCTGGCACGATGCCGTACTGCTGGAAGCCCGCCAGCATCATCGCCGCTGTCGCCGACGTCGGCAGGCCCAGGGTCAGCAGCGGCACCATGGTCCCGGTTGCTGCGGCATTGTTGGCGGCCTCGGGGCCCGCCACTCCTTCGATCGCGCCGCGGCCGAACTCCTCAGGCCGGCGCGCCAGACGACGCTCCATCGTGTAGGACAGCAACGTCGGCACCTCGGCGCCGCCGGCCGGCAACGCGCCAATCGGGAAGCCCAGCCCGAAGCCGCGCAACCAGGCCTTCCATGACCGGCGCCAGTCGTCCAGCGTCATCCACAATGAGCCGCGAACCGCCTCAATGCGCTCGTGCACCCCGCGAAACCGCGACGCCACGTACAACGTCTCGCCCATCGCGAACAAACCGACAGCCAGCGTGGTGATCGAGATGCCATCCAGAAGCGTCGGCACGCCGTAGGCGAGCCGGGACTGGCCGGTGAGCTTGTCGATGCCGACCAGCCCCAGCGTCAGCCCAAGTGCAAGGCTCGTCAACCCGCGGAGGACCGAGTCCCCGAAGGTGGCTGACACGGTGACCAGGGCCAGCATCATGAGCGCGAAGTAGTCCCAGGGCCCTGCCTTCACCGCCACGTCCACCAGCACGGGTGCCAGCAACGCGAGGCCCACCGTGGCCAGCGTGCCGGCAACGAACGAGCCGATCGCCGCGGTGGCCAGTGCCGGCCCGCCGCGCCCGGCGCGCGCCATCTTGTGGCCTTCGATCGCGGTGGCGATCGACGCCGCTTCGCCTGGCGTGTTGAGCAGGATGGCGGTCGTCGAGCTGCCGTACATGCCGCCAAAGTAGATGCCGGCGAACATGATGATCGACCCGGTCGGGTCCATCTTGAAGGTCACAGGCAGCAGCAGCGCCACCGTCAGCGACGGGCTGATTCCGGGCAGGATGCCCACCAGGGTGCCCAGGATCACGCCTATGCCGGCGAACAGCAGGTTGCCCGGCTGCGCAGCCACCGACAGACCCTGCAGGAGGGCCGCGAAGGTCTCACCCATTGTGGTCCTTTTCAGCCGAGCAGCAGGCGCTCCAGCGGACCCGAGGGCAGGGCCAGCGAGAGCACGCGCGTGAAGAAGAGGTAGACCGCCAGCGACAGCACGCTGCCCAGCAGCACCGATCGCCAGTGAATCGCCTCGCCGAAGCCGCGCGCCGTGGCGACGAACAGCCAGGCCGCGCCGATGACGAAGCCGCCGCCGAACTCCAGCACCGCGATCAGACCCAGCAGCGCCGCCATCACCCACGACAGGCTGCGATGATTGCCGCGGTCGACCATGACCTGGAGGGCACGCTGACGCCAGGCCGTGACGAGATGCGCCACGCCCAGGGCGGCCAGCAGCGCGCAGACCAGGCGCGGGGCCGCGGCCGGACCGACGCCGCCCACGGC
>JAFLDH010000359.1 GCA_017302505.1 Burkholderiales bacterium | reverse complement strand
GGCGCAACTCGCGCAGCAGCGCCACCGCCAGCGCAAAGCGCTGACCCGGCGCATCGCTCTGCGGCGCCAGCTGCATCTGCAGGCTGGGCGCATAGGCGGCGATGACCGCGCCGAACAGCACGATCAGCCAGGCCAGGTAGGTCCACAGCAGCAGGATCGGCAGCGTGGCGAAGGCGCCATAGATCATCGAGAAGCCCGGCATCGAGCCCACGTACCAGCCCAGCAAGCGCTTGGCGCCTTCCAGCCCGACGGCGACGAAGGCGCCGCCGGCCAGCGCATGGCGCCAGCGGACGTCGGTGTTGGGCACGTAGCGGTACAGGGCCGCCGCCGAGAGCCCGATCAGCAGGAACTCCAGCACCTGCAGCGCCCAGGCCAGGCCGCCGGGCAGCGCATTGACGATGCCGCGCGAGGCGGTCAGCGCATAGCTGCTGAGGCTGAGGCTGATGCCCAGCACCAGCGGGCCCAGCGTCAGCGCCGCCCAGTAGACCAGCACACGCTGCGCGATCGGCCGCGCCTTGCGCACCCGCCAGATGTTGTTCAGCGTGCGGTCGATGGTCAGCATCAGCGCCAGCGCGCTGAACAGCAGGAACACCAGACCCGCCCCGCCCAGCCGGTTGGCCTTGGCCGCGAACTGCGCCAGCGTGCCCAGCACCGGCTTGGCAATGCCGTCGGGCACCAGGCTTTGCAGGAAGTACTGCTGCAGCGCGCCCTGGAACTTGGCGAACATCGGGAAGGCCGAGAACAGCGCCAGCATCACGGTGATCAGCGGCACCAGCGCGATCAGCGTGGTGAAGGTCAGGCTGCTGGCGGTGATGCCCAGGCGGTCTTCGCCGAAGCGGCGGCGCAGCGTGCGCGCCGTCTCGAACCAGGGCCAGTTGCGCAGCGTCTGCAGCAGCGTCGCGATCTGGTCGGCGCCGTATTGCCACAGGCCGGTGCGCGTCGTCATGCTGGCTATGATGCCAGCATGACCCTGGCTTCCCTTCCTGATGCGCCGCGTGGCATGGATGGCATCGTGCGTTGGTCGCGCTGGCTCGCATTGGGCAGCCTGATCGGGCTGATCGTGCTGGGCCTGGCCTGGGAGCTGTGGCTGGCGCCCACCGGCAGCGGCACGCTGGCGCTGAAGGTGCTGCCGCTGCTGCTGCCGCTTCCCGGCCTGTGGCGGGCGCGCATGTACACCTACCGCTGGGTCAGCCTGCTGGTGTGGCTGTATTTCCTGGAAGGCGTGGTGCGCGCCACCACCGACAAGGGGCTGTCGGCCGTACTGGCCGGCATCCAGGTGCTGCTGTGTCTGGTGCTGTTCGTGGCCTGCGCGCTGCACGTGCGCTGGCGGTTGCACCGCGCAGCCCGAGGGGCGGCTGCATGACGGCGCTGCTGCAGGCCCTGCGCGCCTGCGTCGGCCCTTCGCAAGTGCTGACTGAGGGCGATCTGTCGGCCTGGGAACTGGACTGGCGCAAGCGCTTCCGCGGCCGCGCACTGGCCGTGGTGCGGCCGGCCGACACTGCCCAGGTGGCGGCCGTGCTGCAAGCCTGCGCAGCGCATGGCGCCAGCGTGGTGCCGCAGGGCGGCAACACCGGCCTGGTGGGCGGCGGCGTACCTGACGCCAGCGGCACGCAGGTGCTGCTGAGCCTGACGCGGCTGAACCGCATCCGCGCCATCGACCGCGCCAACCTGACGCTCACCGCCGAGGCTGGCTGCGTGCTGCAGGCGGTGCAGCAGGCCGCGGCCGAAGCCGGGCTGCTGTTCCCCTTGAGCCTGGCCGCCGAGGGCAGCTGCACCATCGGCGGCAACCTGGCCACCAACGCCGGCGGCACGCAGGTGCTGCGCTTCGGCAATGCGCGCGAGCTGTGCCTGGGGCTGGAGGTGGTGACGGCCGACGGCCAGGTGTGGGACGGGCTGAGTGGCCTGCGCAAGGACAACACCGGCTACGACTTGCGCGACCTGTTCATCGGCAGCGAAGGCACGCTGGGCATCATCACCGCGGCCACGCTGAAGCTGCACCCGCGGCCAGCCGCCAGCGGCACCGCGCTGGCCGCCACCGGCAGCCTGGCGCAGTGCGTGGGCCTGCTGCAGCTGGCCCAGGCGCGGCTGGGCGCAGGGCTCACCGGCTTCGAGGTGATGAACCGCTTTGCGCTGGAGCTGGTGGCCCGGCATTTCCCCAGCCTGCCACGGCCGCTGCCGGCCGCGCCATGGACGGTGCTGCTGGAGCAGGCCGACAGCGAGGGCGAGGCCCCGGCCCGCGCGCGCTTCGAGGCGCTGCTGGCCGCGGCGCTGGAAGAGGGGCTGATCGACGACGCGGTGGTGGCCGAAAGCCTGCAGCAGTCGCAGGCGCTTTGGCACCTGCGCGAATCGATCCCGCTGGCCCAGGCGCAGGAAGGGCCGAACATCAAGCACGACATCGCGCTGCCGGTGTCGGCGATCCCCGATTTCGTCGCGCGCACCGACGCCGCGCTGGCCCGCGCCTTCCCCGGCGTACGGCTGGTGGATTTCGGCCACCTGGGCGATGGCAACCTGCACTACAACGTGCAGGCGCCCGAGGGGCAGGACGCGGCGCAGTTCCTGGCACAGCAGGAGCATGCGGTGAACACCCTCGTCTACGACGCGGTGGCGGCGGTGGGCGGCTCGATCTCGGCCGAGCACGGCGTGGGCGCCCTGAAGCGCGAGGAGCTGGCGCAGCGCAAGCCGGCGGTGGCGCTGCAGATGATGCGCGCCATCAAGCAGGCGCTGGACCCGCAGCACCGGCTGAACCCGGGGCGCGTGCTGTAGCCGCTGCCCTCAGGCGCGGGCGGCTTCAGCCTGCAGCCAGGCGATGAATTCCTGCACCTCGGGCTTGGCGCGCGCCGCCGGCGACTCGAACACGTAGTAGCTGCGCGGCGAGGCCACGCGCAGGTCGAAGGGGGCCACCAGCTTGCGCTGCGCGATCAGGTCGTTGAGCAGCGGCAGCCGCCCCAGCGCCACGCCCTGCCCGGCCACCGCGGCCTGGATCATCTGGTCGTAGGACGAAAAGTGCAGCACGCTGGCCGGCTGCAGGCCTTCCAGCTTCATCGCACGCAGCCACAGCGGCCATTCCAGCAGCTGCGTACCGGGCAGGCCGTCCATGTGCAGCAGGCAGTGGTGGCGCAGGTCTTCGGGGCGCTTCAGCGGCCGCGCCGGATCGCGGCGCAGCCGCGGGCTGCACACCGGCAGCGCCGCATCGCCGAACAGGCGACGGCCCTCGCCGGCCGCGCCCTCTTCGGTGCTGTAGCGCACGGCCACGTCCACGCCTTCGCGCTCCAGGTGCACCACCGCCGGCGTGGCCGAGATGCGCACATCCACCTCGGGCCGCGTGGCGGTGAAGCCGGCCAGCCGCGGGATCAGCCACAACCCGGCGAAGCCGGCGGTGGTGGTGACCACCACTGTCTTCTGCCGCGGCGCCGTGCGCAGCGCGGCGCTGGTCTGGTGCAGCTGCTGCAGCACGTCGACCACGGTGCGCTGCAGCTGCAGCCCCGCCTCGCTGAGGCGCAGCGCGCGGTGCAGACGCTGGAACAGCGGCACGCCCAGGTGCGCCTCCAGCGCCGCCACCTGCCGGCTGACGGCCGACTGCGTCAGCGCCAGCTCGTCGGCGGCCTTGGTGAAGCTCAGGTGACGGGCCGCGGCCTCGAAGGCTTCCAGCGGATCCAGCGGCGGCAGGCGGTAGCGGCGGGGCATCGTTTTGGCATTCCATTTTCGCATGCAAAGCATGCCCAAAGATCGTTTGTCAGCGAGCGCGCGTCCTCACAGACTGCGTTCCAGCGGGGTCCGAGGCAGATGTCCCGGCCCCGCTGAGATGCACATTCTGCATGCAAAGGAGCCCCTCATGCGCACCGATTACCTGCCCCCCGCCGTCGCCCTGCCCCACCGCGGCCTGCACACGCTGCACGGCGCCCAGGGCCGCTGGCTGCAGTGCCTGGAAGGCACGCTGTGGCTGACCCAGCAGGACGACCCGCGCGACATCGTGCTGCAGGCCGGCGAAGGCGCGCCGCTGGACCGGCCGGGCCTCAGCGTCGTCTACGGCCTGTCGGCCGCACGCTTTGCGCTGCTGGAACCGGCCGGCGCCGCGTTCTGAGGGGCCGGTCATGGGCTACCACCTGGAGCACTACCCGACGCGCTGGATCGACGTGTGGACGCTGGACGACGGCCGGCGCGTCACCGTGCGGCCGGTGCTGCCGCAGGACGCCGCGCTGGAGCAGGCGCTGGTGCGCGGGCTGTCGGCCGAAGCGCGCTACCAGCGCTTCTTCGCGCCGATCCGCGAGCTGCCGGCCGACTGGCTGGCGCGGCTGACGCAGATCGACTACCGGCAGCAGCAGGCCTTCATCGCCGAGACCTTCGTGGCCGGCCAGCCGCAGGCCGTGGCCGAGGCGCGCTACGTGGTCGACGACGATGGCCAGGGCGGCGATTTCGCGCTGATGGTGGCCGATGACTGGCGCCAGCACGGGCTGGGCCGGCGACTGCTGCATCTGCTGATCGACAGCGCCGGCGCGTCCGGGCTGCCGGCGCTGCATGGCGACGTGCTGGCCACCAACCGCGGCATGCTGACGCTGGCGCAGCACCTGGGCTTCCGGGTGACGCGCCACCCCGACGGCGGCGCACAGGTGCTGCGGGTGCAGCGCCGGCTGGTGGAAGCCGACGCCAGCGCGGCCTGGGCTATTGCACCGGGCCCTTCAGCGCGGCCGGCAGTGGCAGCGACATGATCTCGATGCCCTCGTCGAGCAGCGCGCGGCGTTCCTCGGGCGTGGCCTGGCCGCGGATGCCGCGGGCCTCGATCTCGCCATAGTGGATGCGGCGCGCTTCCTCGGGGAAGCGCTCGCCGACGTCGTCGGTCTGCGCGAGCACGCGGCGCACGGCCTCGATCCACTGCGCCTGCAGCGCCGGGGCCGGCG
>JAFLDH010000358.1 GCA_017302505.1 Burkholderiales bacterium | reverse complement strand
CGCGGCCAGACCGGTCCGCAGGTCGGCCGGGCGATCCACGCGGCGCGGATCGCGGCGCTGCGCCAGGGCTTCGGAGACGCCGCATGACCGCGCCGCCGATGCCGCCCAGCCCGGTGGAGACGCCGGCACGTGCGCTGGGCAAGCCGCTGGCCGGCTGGCGGCTGCGGCTGTACACCATCATCTTCGAGGCCGACACGCGCGCCGGCCGGCTGTTCGACCTGGTGCTGATCGGCTTCATCCTGGCCAGCGTGACGGTGGTGGTGCTGGACAGCGTGGCCGCGGTGCACCAGCAGCATGGCCGCTGGCTGAAGGGCCTGGAGTGGTTCTTCACGGTGGTGTTCACCATCGAATACATCGCCCGGCTGGCCTGCGTGCAGCACCCGTGGCGCTATGCGCGCAGCTTCTTCGGCATCATCGATCTGCTGGCCATCCTGCCGGCCTATCTGGCGGTGCTGGTGCCGGAGATGCACGCGCTGATCGACGTGCGCATCCTGCGGCTGCTGCGCATGTTCAGGCTGCTGCGGCTGACCGCCTACGTCAGCGAGTTCGGCGCGCTGTACCAGGCCTTGCGCGCGTCGCGCCGCAAGATCCTGGTGTTCCTGAGCTTCGTGCTGCTGGTGGTGACCATCGCAGGCACGCTGATGTACGTGGTGGAAGGGCCGGAGAACGGCTTCACCAGCATCCCGGTGGGCATCTACTGGGCGATCACCACGATGACCACCGTGGGCTTCGGCGACGTGACGCCCAACACCGACCTGGGCCGCTTCATCGCCAGCGTGATGATGCTGCTGGGCTGGGGCACGCTGGCGGTGCCCACCGGCATCGTCAGCGCCGAACTGGTGGGCCATGCCACGCGCCGCGAGCCCACCACCCGCACCTGCCACGCCTGCCTGAGCGAGGGCCACTCGCCCACGGCGAAGTTCTGCCGCGACTGCGGCGCCGCGCTGCCGCCCTACCAGCGCGACGGCGGGCCCTGAGCGGGGCCGCGCTCAGAAGCCCCAGAACAGCGACACCTGCACCGTGCTCCACGGCCGGGCCGCGCCCTGGGTCTGCGCCTTGATCACGTCGCCCGGCCAGGCGATGCCGGCCACGCCCAGCAGGAACAGCTGCCGCGTGATCGACCAGCGCAGGTAGAAGTCCAGCTCGTTGCCGTAGGTCTGCTGGCCGGTGGGCAGCGGCACGTCGGCCCACAGGTGATAGGCGTCGATCGTGAAGTTGAGCCGCGGGTCGGGCCCGGCGTTGAAGCGCAGCCGGTACGAGTTGAGGTTGCTGTTGGTCACCACCTTCTTGAAGTTGACGCCCTGCACCCATTCGTCCAGCCCGCTGGACAGCGGCGCGTCGAAGGCCTCGCGCGTGGCGGTGTCGGGCCGGTCGCCGCTGAAGGTGGCATAGCGGAACAGCACGCTCGGCTTCCAGTCCACGGTCTTGGCGGTGTAGGCCAGCTGGGCGTACCAGGCCCGCGCCGAGATCGCGGCCTCGGTGCTGTCCTGCCAGGCGGCCTCGGCCAGCGCGCTGAAGCCGGCGCCCAGGTCGCGGTGGCCCACGCGCAGGTTCAGCGTGCGTTCGCCTTCGCGCGGCACCACGCTGCCGTTGCCGCTGCGCAGCAGCGTGTTCGATTCGGGCACGCGGTAGGCGGCCAGGCCCAGGTCCCAGCGCGCGTCTTCCTGCCAGGCGGCGCGCAGGCCCTGGAAGCGGGTGTGGCTGTCCAGGCCCTTCAGCTCGGCCGGGTCCAGGTCGAAGAACTCCAGCTCGAAGGGGCCCTGGCGCGCTTCGGCCAGCACCGCCATCTGGTAGGTGGTGCGCGGGTTCAGGTACAGCCCCGGGTTCGGCCCGGCGTTGGCGCCGGCCGCGTAGCGCGAGAACAGGAAGCCGTTGTTCAGCTGCCAGTTCTGCCGGCCCACCGACAGCCGCGCCGAGCGCTGCGTCTCGGGCTGTGCCCACAGCACGCCGGCATAGACCTTCTCCCACAGCGTCTCGGTGCGCGTGTCCGAGCGGAACAGGTCCTGGCCGGTGGCACCCGAGGTCATGCCGGTGGCCTCGCCGTACAGGTACAGGTCCGGCGCACCGAAGCGGGTGGCGCCGGCAATGCCGAACTCCACCATGCCTTCGACCCAGCTGGTGCGGCCGGGGCCCGGCGGGTCGAGCGCGATCGGGCTCTGCGCGGTGTAGGTGGGTGCGCTGGCGAACCACGGGTTGTAGTCGCTGAAGAAGCCGGCCCAGACATTGAGCTGCAGGCGCAGCAGCGCATCGGCACTTTCGTACAGCACCGGCAGGCTGCCGGCCTGGCCGTCGACCAGCCAGCCGCGCGCGGCCGAGGCGCCGTCGGACGTCAGCGTGGCCGAAATCACCAGCACGATGCTGCCCGGCCGCTCGCTGGCATAGACGGCGTAGCGCACATCGCGCAGCCCGGGCTCGGCCGACAGCGCGGCCACCACCTGCTCGGTCAGCGGCTGGTTGAAGGGGCCGGAGCGCAGCCGCTGCGTTTGCTGCTCGATGCGCGTGCGCAGCGCGCGGTCGCGCTCGTCCGAGCCGCTGCCGCCGTACAGGTCCAGGAACAGCAGGTTCACCGCATAGCCGGTGAACTGCTGCGGCGGCAGTTCGGCACGCACCACGCCGGGCAGCGGCGTGTCCGACACGGCCGCGCGCGGCGGCCGGGCGGGGCTCTGCGCCACTGCGGCGGCCGCCACGGCCGCCAGACCCAGCGCCCACCCCAGCCGGCGCAGCAAGGCGCGCGCGGGCATCAGTCGGCGGTGGGCATCTTGCTCTTGTAGCTGCCGCCGCCGTCGACGTGCAGGTGGATACCGGTCACCCAGGCCGCCGCCGGCGACAGCAGGTAGTTGAAGGCATAGGCGATGTCGAAGGGCGTGCCGCGGCGCTTCAGCACGAAGGCATCGGCCAGGCGCTTCAGCATCGCCTCGTCGTAGCCGGCCTTCAGCGTGGCCTCGCCGTTGTCCACCGAGCCGATGACGATGGCGTTGCAGCGCACCTCGGGGCCCGACAGCATGGCGATGCTCTTGCTCATGTGCAGCAGCGCCGCCTTGGCGTTGCTGTAGGAGATGAACTCCGGCGACGGCGTGCTGCCCACCGCCGAGCCGCTGATGGTGATCGACGCGTTCTCCTGCTTCTTCAGGTGCGGCATGCACAGCTTCGACAGGTTGTAGGCGCTGACGGTGTTGAGCAGGTAGGACTTCATCATGTAGTCCATGCTCACGTCCCACAGCGGCGTGTATTCGCCCCAGCCGACGTTGTTGATCAGCGCGGTGATCTTGCCGAATTTCTTCAGCGTGGCGTCGACCAGCGCCTGCTGCTCGGTCTCGCTGGTGACGTCGGTGCGCACGGCCAGCGTCTCGCGGCCGGTGGCCTTCTGCACCGCGGCGGCCACCTTCTCGGCGTTCTCCAGGTTCAGGTCGCTGACCACCACGTTGGCGCCGGCCTGCGCCAGCACGTGCGCGGTGGCGCCGCCGATGGCGCCGCCGGCGCCGGTGATGATGACCGCATAGCCTTCCAGGCTGAAAGGATGGGCAAGGATCTGGTACGGGTCGTGGGCCATGGGTGTCTTCCGAAGTGGGGGGATGAAGCCGGGCTGCGCGCCGCGATGGTCAGTCGAGTTCCTGCACGCCGCCGCCGCTGACGGTGAGCACCTGGCCGCTGACCCAGGCCGCCGCCGGTGAACACAGGAACAGCGCCGCATTGGCGATGTCGCGCGCCTCGCCCAGCCGGCCGAGCGGCGTGTGCTTCAGCATCGCCTTCTCCACCTCGGGCGTCAGCACGCTGGCCAGCGCGGCGGTCTTGATCGCGCCCGGCGCGATGGCGTTGACGCGGATGCCCTTGGGCCCCAGGTCGAAGGCGATGTTGCGCGTCAGGTGATTCGCCGCCGCCTTCGACGAGGCGTAGGACGCCATGCGCTGGTTCTTGTTCTCGCCGGCCATCGAGCTGATGTTCAGCACCGCGCCGCCGCCGGCCTGCGCGATGTGCGGCGCGCACAGCTGCGTCAGGTGGAAGATCGAGAACACGTTCAGCTCGTAGGCCCAGACGAAGGTGTCCATCGGCATGTCGAAGGGCTTGGGCCCGCCGCCGCCGGCGTTGTTGACCAGCACGTTGATCTTGCCGAAGGCGGCGATCGCTGCATCCACCAGCGCCTGCCGCGCCGCGGCATCGGTGACGTCGCAGGCCACGCCGATGGCGCGCCCGCCCGCGGCCACGATGCCTTCGGCCACCCCGTCGGCGGTCTCCTTCTTCAGGTCGCTGACCACCACCGCCGCGCCGGCCTGCGCGAAGAGTTCGGCAATGCCGCGGCCGATGCCGGCGCCGCCGCCAGTGACGATCGCCACCTGGCCCTTGAGCCCGAATGCCTCCAGCACGTTCATCGGCGTCTTCCTCCTGTGGGGTTGTCGGTTGGCATGGGCGGGGATTTTTCGGTGCGCCCTCGCCGCGGCGCAAGCCATGTCCGCCCATTTTGGGCGGGAACGGCCTTCCGCGCTGCGAGGCCAAGGGTTGAACCGCGGGCGCTCGCCGTGCCTCCCCTTGTACCCTAGCGCCAATGAGCTTCTCCACCCAGCCGCCCCGCCTGGCGCAATCGCTGCCCAGCGCGCTGATCAACGCCGTGATCAACGGCCTCATCGCCTGGTCGGCCTTCAAGGGCAGCGCGACGGTGCCGCTGTCGATGGACAGCATCGGCTCGCCCGGCGTCACCGCGCTCGGCAATGCGGCGCCGGTGGTTTTCTCGCTGACCTTCATCATCACCGCGATCACCTTCTTCGTCTTCCGCGCCGGGGCGCGCAAGGCCGGCACGGCCCCGTCCGTGGCCGCACTGAGCTTCTGGCCCGCGGGCCTGGGCATCGCGCTGCGCAACACGCTGCTGGCCTTCGGCGGCTTCGTCGCCGCCGCGGTGCTGTGGCAGCGCTTCGTCGGCACGCTGCAGGTCAGCCCGCTG
>JAFLDH010000357.1 GCA_017302505.1 Burkholderiales bacterium | reverse complement strand
CGCATGTCGGTCAGACAGAGTTGATAGCGCTGCTGCCCAAGCAATACACGTGCCTCCGTCACACTCCCCGCACAGTCTGCCGAGAGCCCCATGCGCGCCAGCCATGCTCAGGCCTTCGGGGTCCGGCTGCGCGGGCCGGCGGCCGGCGCGCGCCGTGCGGCCCGGGCGCTGCCCCAGGTGTCGCTGCTGGTAGCGCCGGTGGCCACCCAGGTCCATTCGATCTTCTGGTAGCTGAAGGCCAGTTCCTCGAACTCGGCATAGCGCAGCAGATCCGGGTTCTTGTTGTTGAGCATGTGGAAGTGGATGCTGGTCAGCCTCGCGCCGCCGAGCTTGACCGTGTAGTGCTGCTTCTCTGCGCCGGCAGCGCTGCCGGCCGTGCCGATGCGGTTGGCCGTCCAGAACTGCAGCTCCCAGGTGCTGAACACCTCGTTGGTGGCCCAGGCGGTGCGCAGCAGCGGCGACGACTTGTCCAGCTCCTTGGTGACGACGAAGGGCTTGTGCAGACGCTTGCCGGTGGCCATGCCGCTGGCCGCGTCGTGCGGGGACAGCAGCTCGTGCTCCACCGCGATGACCATGATCTTGCCCTCGCGGCCCTTCTGCGTCACCGAGCCCTGTATCGGCCCCTGGTTCTGGCCCGCCAGCGTGAGATAGGCGTTCAATGCCATCGTCGTCCCCCTGTGTGGCGCCACCATCGGCGCGGGTGGAAGCATATGCCCTAGCATGCGCGCCCCCAGGCAAAGGTGCGACACCATGGCAGGCACGGTCTTCGTTTCTGGCGGCAGCGGCTACATCGCGGGCGAGCTGATCCGCCAGCTGCTGGCGCAGGGCTGGACGGTGCACACCTCGGTGCGCCAGCTCGACCGCGAGGCCGCGCTGCGTGCGCAGCTGAGTGGCGATGCGCAGCGGCTGAAGGTCTTCGCCGCCGACCTGCTGCGCGACGAAGGCTGGGCCGAGGCGATGCAGGGCTGCAGCCATGTGGCGCACGTGGCCTCGCCGCTGCCGGGCAACTGGGTGAAGAAGCCGGACGACCTGATCGTGCCGGCACGCGAAGGCGTGCTGCGGGCGCTGCGTGCGGCGCGGGCTGCCGGCGTGCAGCGCTTCGTGATGACCTCTTCGGTGGCGGCCATCGTCTACGGCCGCGGCCGCGGCGTGCACCACTTCACCGAGGCCGACTGGACGCCCACCGACGCGCCGGGCGCGTCGCCCTACACGCTGTCGAAGACGCTGGCCGAGCGCGCCGCCCGCGACTGGGTGGCCCGCGAGGGCGGGGCGATGGAGTTCTGCACCGTCAACCCTTCGGTGGTGCTGGGGCCGGTGCAGGGCGCGGACTACTCGTCGTCGATCGCGCTGGTGAAGAAGCTGCTCGCCGGCAGCCTGCCCGGCTGCCCGGACCTGGGCTTCGGCATCGTCGACGTGCGCGACGTGGCCGACCTGCACCGGCGCATGCTGGTGGCGCCGGGCATGGCCGGTGAGCGTGTCATCGCCAGCGGGCCCTTCCTGAAGGTGATCGCCATCGCCCGCATGCTGCGCGAGCACCTGGGCGAAGAGGCGCGCCGCGTGCCCACGCGCCGGCTGCCCGACTGGCTGGTGCGCGTGTCGGCGCTGTTCGATCCGCTGGTGCGCACGGCGGTCGGCGAGTTGGGGGCCGAGCGCCATACCGAAGCCCGGCATGCGCGCGAGCTGTTCGGCTGGCAGCCGCGGCCGGTGGAGCAGACGGTGCTGGACACCGCCCGCAGCCTGATCGCGTTGGGCCTGGTCAGGGTGTAGCGTCGGCGGCCTCGGACGGCGCCGTCAGCAGGAAGTGCCCGCGGCACACCGCGATCGGCCGATCGGGCGACTTCTGCCAGCAGCGCACCTGCACCAGCGCCACCCGCGAGCCGACGCGCACCACCTCGCAGGCGGCAAAGGTCTCCTCTGGCCGGCCCGAGCGCAGGTAGTCGATCGAGAAATCGACGCTCTTCGGGAACTTGGCGCCCTGCAGCGTGTGGATCAGGTGCATCAGCGCCGCGGTCTCGGCAAAGCCGGCGATCACGCCGCCGTGCAGCGCCGGCAGCCGCGGGTTGCCGACCAGCTTCTCCTGGAAGGGCAGGCGGAACAGCGGCTGGCCATCGGCCTCGGCCAGGCGGATGCCCAGGTACTCGACGTAGGGGATCGTGCGGCCCGGCAGCACCGGCCCGCTGCCCTCGGGTGGCTGCCAGGCAGTGCCGGCTTCGGCCGAGGCCTCCGGCGCCGGCGTGCGGCTGCCGCCGGCGGTGGACAGCATGAACGAAGCCTGCGTGGTGGCGATCGGCTGCTCGCGGTCGGTCTGCCAGACCTCGCCGCGCACGAAGGCCACGTTGCGCGTGAGGCGGTAGCAGTGCGCGTCGCAGTGGATGTCGTGCTCGGGGCCGGCCGGGCGCAGGTAGTCCATGCGCAGGTCCAGCGTGGCATAGGGCGCGCGCTCGGTCAGCGCGGTGCCCACCGCCAGGCCGCAGGCCGAATCGGCCAGCACCGTCAGCGGCCCAGGGTGCAGCAGGCCGCGGCCGGGGTCGCCCACCCATTCGGGGCGGGCCGGCAGCGACATCGAGCCATGGCCGCGCGACATCGCGGTGATGTGCGCGCCGATAGCGGCCATGTGCGGCGTGCGGCCGACGAACTTGCGGTTGGCTTCTTCGAGCAGATGGTTCATGGGGGTGATGGTATCGGCCGCGCGCTGCCTGTTGCAGGTCGCCGCTCGTGATCGGCCCGAACAGCGCGGCTGCGGTGCGGCTGTTCGGCGTTTTGCCCGGGAGCCGGCAGCCTTAGCGTGACGGTACACGCGCGCACCCGGCGCCGTGCCCCCTGTCACTGGCCCGACGGACGGCCCGGCCCCGCATGAGCCCATTGCACGCAGCGCAGGACGAGGATCAGGAAGAAGCCCAGCGCCGCCAGCGCCGGCAGCGGCTGATGCAGCGCATCGAGGCGCAGCCCGATTTCGCCACCATCAAGGCCTCGATGCTGGAAATCCAGCGGGTGGCACGTTCCGACCGGTCGCATGCCCGCGAGCTGGCGGGCCTGATCCATGACGACCCCGCGGTGCAGGGCAAGCTGCTGCGGCTGATCAACGCGGCCTTCTACAAGTCGGCCGGCGCCGGCCAGATCACCAGCATGCAGAAGGCCGTCACGCTGATGGGCTTCCACAGCGTGGGCCTGCTGGCCGGATCGCTGATGCTCTTCGAGCGGCTGGACCGGGGCGCCAACGGCCCGCGCCTGAAGCAGGAGTTCGCCCGCGCGCAGCTGTCAGCATTGCTGGCCCAGGACCTTTGCCCCGCCAACGAGCACAGCGAACATGTCTACATGGCGACGCTGTTCCAGCGGCTGGGTGACATGGTGGCCGGCCTGCACCTGGCCGAGGAGATCCAGGTCATCGACGACACGCTGGACGATCGCGAGCTGGCGCCGCACACCCGCGAACGCGACGAGGCCCGCGAGCAGCTGACGCGCGCCCAGTGGGGCATGAGCCTGGAGGAGCTGGGCATCGAAGTGGCGCGGCTGTGGGGCTGGCCGCAGCCGTTGATCGTTGGCATGCGCAGCCTCGGCATCGACGACCCCATCCGCGAGCTGCGCGGCGTCGAATACATGCGCGGCCTGTGCACCGCGGCCAACCGCCTGGCCGACGTGCTGATGCACACCCCCCTCAGCGGCAGCGCGGAAGAACGCGCCGAGGCGCGCAAGGCGCTGGTCAGGCGCTGCGCCGCCGATTGGGCCGTGCCGCTGGCGCTGAACCTGGACACCTTGCCCGAGCGAGTGGAAGCCGCCCGCGCCGCCTGGGAAGACCTGATGAAGACGCTGGGCGTGACGCCGGGTTCCCAGGGCAGCGGCAACGCGCCGGACGCCGCGCCGTCGAACAAGCCGAAACCGGGTACGCAGCAGTACCGCCAGGCCCTGGCGCTGGAGCTGGCCGATGCGGTGGACCATCTGACGCGCATGAACCGGCGCAGCGCGCCGGCCGCCGAGGTCAGCGACTCGGCGCTGCGCCTGATGAGCCAGGCGCTGGGCCTGCAGCGGGCCATCCTGTGCCTGCGCGACGCCGAGACCGGCCGCCTGAAAGGCCGCAGCGGCATCGGCGACAAGGGCGCGGTGCTGGCCGCCTACTTCGACATCGCGGTGCAGCCGCCGGCCGATCTGTTCGGCCTGTTGTGCTGCAAGAACGCCGACACGCTGATCTCGGACGCGACCGAGCCGCTGATGGCGCAGCGCCTGCCGGAGTGGTTCCACCGGCGGGTGAAGGCCGGTTCCTTCCTGGTGCTGCCGCTGGGCGAAGGGGGGCAGGTGCTGGGCATGCTCTACGGCGACCAGCGCGAACCGCACCAGCTGCATGTGCACGAGCGTGCACTGACGCTGCTGCGCAACCTGCGTGGCCAGGTGCTGCAGGCCATCGCACGCGAACATCGCTGAGGCGCCGCCGCCTCGCGCCCGGGCCGGGCGTGATGGGTTGCGCAGGATCAAGCGCCGACCCGGGTGCCTTGGGCCTAATGCGAACGTGGGCGCACCCGTCGCAGGGAGGCCCCATCTGACATGGGAGCGACCGATGGGCATGGCCATTGCGGCGCAGCCGATGCGGACCGAAGGCTTGAGCGCAGGCTGCAGGGACGGGGTCGTGGCGCGCTGTCGCGTGCCGCGAGACGGGTGACGACCCATGCATGAAGCCAGCCTGGCCGGCAGCGTGCTGCAACTGGTGGAAGCGGCGGCGCGCCGCGACGGCTTCCGCCGCGTCGCGATGCTGCGGCTGGAGGCGGGGCAGCTCTCCGGTGTGGAGCCGCGCGCGTTGCGCTTCGCGCTCGAGGCGCTGGCCCCCGGCCCCCCTTGCCGGGGGCTTTTTTTAGCGCTTCCCGGCATGGCTACGGGCCCCCCAGCCGATGGCACTGCGCTTCTTCGGGCGGGTCGCTTTCTCTATGGCCAAGCCGGTCTGCGGCGA
>JAFLDH010000356.1 GCA_017302505.1 Burkholderiales bacterium | reverse complement strand
CACCGCACCGAAGGCCAGCAGCAGGCCCAGCACCACGGCCAGCAGGCCGGCGATCTGCAATGCGGTCGGTACCTCGCCGAGCACCGGGATCGCCAGCAGCGAGGCCGCGCCCGGCACCATCGCGCCGAAGAAGGCGGCGCGGCCCGGCCCCAGCAGCACCACCGCGCGGCTGTAGGCCAGCACGGCGACCAGGCCGGCGCCGATGCCGTGCGCCACTGCCTGCATGACGACGAAGCCGGGTGGTGCGGCCAGCAGGCCACGCGGATCGCCCAGCCAGGCGTAGACCGGCGCAAACATCGCAAAGGACAGCACCACGGCCACGCCGGTGACACGCAGCGCATCCACCTGCCAGCGCCGCGACAGTGCGCCGAACAGGCCCCAGCTGCAGCCGGCGGCGGCAAAGAGCAGGTCGCCCAACAGCACGTTGTCGCCGGCGCCGTGCAGCAGCGCGTCGCCGCCCATGAAGCCCAGGCCCAGCAGCACGCAGGCCGCGCCGGCCAGCGTCTCGCGGCTGACCGGCACGCGCGCCAGCCAGGCCGACAGGCCGATGCCGCTGAGCATCTGGCAGGCCGGCGCGATGACCGCGCCGTGCGTCAGCGGCGCATGGGCGAAGCCGGTCATCATCAGCAGGCTGAACACCGGGCCGGAGAAGGCGGCCAGCAGCAAGGCGCGCCGCCAGCCCAGGCCACCCATGTCGCGCAGCCCCCAGCGCAGCACGAAGGGCAGCATCACCAGCGCGCCGGGCGCAAAGCGCAGCAGCGTCATGTCCATCGGGCTCAGGCCGGACTTGATGCCCAGCCGGGCCAGCACCGTGTACACCGTCCAGATGGCCGCGGCCAGCAGGCCCCAGCCCAGCCCGGTGGCGGCCGGGCTCAGGCCGCGCCCCCCGGCGCTTCCAGGTACATCTGCCTCAGCCGGGCGAGGGCGGCGGGGCCGACCTTCAGCCGCTGCGCCAGGTAGCCCTCCAGCCCGCCGGCCGTGGCTTCGATGCCCTGGAAGGCGGCGTTCAGGAAGCGCGGCTGCACGGTCCACAGCACTTGCAGGGCTTCTTCAGGCAGCAGGCCGCTGCTGCCGGCTGTGGGTGGCCGGCGGTAGACCTGGTTGGTGAACAGGTAGTCGTGCTCCACCACCTCGTGCGGCACGCCCAGCGCCCGCAGCAGCAGCGCGGCGGCCACGCCCGTGCGGTCCTTGCCGGCGGTGCAGTGGAAGACCAGCGGCGAATCGTCCTCCAGCAGGTGGCCGAACCATTCGGCATAGCGGCCGGCTTCCTCGTCCACCAGCCGGCGGTAGAGCTCTTCCATCAGCTCGGTCACCCGCTGGGCGGTCAGGGGCTCGCCGGCCTCGATCAGCGCCGTCATGTTCTGCGCCACGGTCGGCTCGATGCTCAGCGCATGCTGGCGCAGCCCTTCCAGTGCATAGGGCTGGGCGGCGCGCTCTTCTTCGCCGCGGAAATCGAAGGCGCGGGTGATGCCGAAGCTGCGCATCGCCTGGCGGTCTGATTCGGTCAGGCCGCCCAGGTGGTCGGAGCGGAACAGCCGGCGCCAGCGCAGCGGCCGGCCGTCTTGTCCGGGGTAGCCGCCCAGGTCACGGAAGTTGGTGGCGCCTTGCAGGCCTGGCAGTCGTCGGGGGTCGTGCATGCCGGCATTGTGCGGTGTGTGCAGGATCGCCGCCGTTCCAGCACTCCCGTCCACCGGTCGGGCTACAGCCCCGCGGCGGCCGGCCGATAAGCCATGCTGTACCGCGCGCTCACCCCCCGTTGCCGGGCTTCCCTCAGCCGAGAGTCTGCATGCCGATCGCCACCACCGCCGCGCAAGCCACCCAGCACCTGGACGACCCGAGCGTCGATCGCCTGGTACGTGATCTGGGCATCCCGCCGCAGCCCCGCCTGCTGGCCGACCTGGCTGCCGAGATGCGTCGCCCCGAGCCGGACCCGCAGCGCATCGCCCGCATCGTCTCGGCCGACGTGGCACTGACCGCGGCCGTGCTGCGCGTGGCCAATTCGCCGGCTTATGCGCTGACGCGCCGCGCCGAGACGCTGGGCCAGGCCATCAGCCTGCTGGGCATGCGGCAGATCGGCGTGATGGTCACCGGCCTGGTGATGCGCAACGCATTGCGCACCGACGGCCCGCAGCTGACGCGCTTCTGGGACGTCTCGGCCAAGCGCGCCTGGGCGCTGTCGCAACTGGCCCGCCAGTTGCGCTGCGTGGACGTGGACGTGGCGCAGACCTTCGGCCTGTTCTGCGATGTCGGCATTCCGCTGCTGATGCAGCGCTTTCCGAACTATGGCGCCACGCTGCAGGCGGCCAATGCGGACGCGCAGCGCTCGTTCACGCAGGTGGAGCAGGACGCTCACCAGACCGACCATGCGCTGATCGGCGCGCTGATGGCACGCAGCTGGGGCGTGTCGCAGACCGTCACGCTGGCCATCCGCCTGCACCACGACTATGCGGTGTTCCAGGACCCGAAGGTGCCCGAGACCGTGGCCCGGCTGATCGCGATGGGCCTGGTGGCCGAGCTGGCGATCCAGACCTTTGCCGGCCTGAACGCCAGCAACGAGTGGACCAAAGGCGGCGACAAGTGCCTGGGCACGCTGATGCTGAACGAAGGCGATGTCGAGGAGTGGGTGGAGCAGCTGGTCGGCGGCTTCTCCGACGGCATGGCCTGAGCCCGTGCGCCGCCGCGCTCTCAAGCAAATGTGCCCTTGCCACTTTGCTTGACCCCCGCGGGGGGCGGGCTGGGCGCAGCCCGGCCCTGGGGGCTCAATACGAGCGCGGCAGGTCCAGCACCTTCTCGGCGATGAAGGACAGGATCATCTGCTCGGTGACTGGCGCGATGCGGGTGATCATCACCTCGCGCAGCAGCCGCTCGACGTGGTATTCCTTGGCGTAGCCGAAGCCGCCGTGCGTCATCAGCGCCTGCTGGCAGGCGTCGTGCCCGGCGCGGGCGCCCAGGAACTTGGCCGCGTTGGCCTCGGCCCCGCAGGGCTGCCCCTGGTCATACAGCCAGGCACCCTTCAGCACCATCTGCCAGGCGGCCTCCAGCGCCATCCAGGCTGAAGCCAGCGGATGCTGGATGCCCTGGTTCTGGCCGATCGGCCGGTCGAAGACCACGCGCTCGCGCGCATAGCGGGTGGCCCGCGCCAGCGCGTCGCGACCGATGCCGATGGCCTCGGCGCCGATCAGCAGCCGCTCGGGGTTCAGGCTGTGCAGGATGCAGCCGAAGCCCTTGCCTTCGGCGCCAATGCGGTCGGCCTCGGGCACGAACAGGTCGTCGATGAACAGCGCGTTGCTGTCCACCGCCTTGCGGCCCATCTTCGGAATGCGCCGCACGTCGATGCGGCGGCGGTCCAGGTCGGTGTAGAAGATGCTGATGCCGTCGGTGGGCCGGGCGCAGTCCTCCAGCTTCGTGGTGCGCGTCAGCAGCATGATCTTGTTGGCCACCTGTGCGGTGCTGGTCCAGACCTTCTGCCCGCGCACCACATAGCCGCCGTCGACCTTCTGCGCGAAGGTCTTGATCGCGGTGGTGTTCAGCCCGGCGTCGGGCTCGGTGAAACCGAAGGCCACCTGGTCCAACCCCTGCACAAGGCGCGGGATCCAGCGCGCCTTCTGTTCCGGCGTGCCGAAGACGACGATCGGGTGCGGCCCGAACAGGTTGATGTGCACTGACGAGGCCGCCGCCATGCCGCCGCCGTGCTGTGCCACCTCGTGCATCATCAGCGCGGCCTCGGTCACGCCCAGCCCGGCGCCACCGTATTCCGGCGGCATGGTGATGCCCAGCCAGCCGGCCTCGGCCATCGCGCGGTGGAACTCGCGCGGGAACTCGCCGTCCTCGTCGCGGGCCAGCCAGTAGGCATCGTCGAAGCGCCGCACCACGGCGGCGACGCCTTCGCGCACCGCGCGCTGGTCATCGGTCAGGGCGAAATCCATGCAGCCTCTCGGGTGCGGCAGCGTGCCGGTGCCGGGCATTCTGGCACCGCGGCCCGGCTGGCTATGATCGGCCGCAGCCCATGCCCACCGACGCGCAAGCCCCCTGGTACCAGCCGGTCGCCGACGAGATCGAGCTCTTCGAGGCCGCGTACCGCGCCCGCATGCCGGTGCTGCTGAAGGGCCCCACCGGCTGCGGCAAGACGCGCTTCGTCGAACACATGGCCTGGCGCCTGGGCGCGCAGCGCGGCGCCACGCTGCCGCTGGTCACCGTGGCCTGCCACGAGGACCTGAGCGCCACCGACCTGGTGGGCCGCTACCTGCTGCTGGACGAGCGCACCGTCTGGGCCGACGGCCCGCTGACGCGGGCGGTGCGCAGCGGTGCGATCTGCTACCTGGACGAGATCGTCGAGGCGCGCAAGGACACGACGGTCGTGATCCACGCGCTGGCCGACCACCGTCGGCTGCTGCCGATCGACAAGACCGGCGAGCTGCTGCAGGCGCACCCCGATTTCCTGCTGGTGATGTCCTACAACCCTGGCTACCAGAGCGTGCTGAAGGAGCTGAAGCCCTCGACCCGGCAGCGCTTCGTCAGCCTGGAGTTCGGCTATCCGGCGCCGGCGCTGGAGGCGACGATCATCGCCCACGAAAGCGGCGTCGATGCCGCCACGGCCGAACGGCTGGCGCAGACCGGCCTGGCGCTGCGCCGGCTGCAGGAGCAGGGCTTCGACGAAGGCGTCAGCACGCGGCTGCTGGTCTATGCCGGGCAGCTGATGGTGCGCGGCATCGCGCCGCGCCGCGCCTGCACCGTGGCCATCGCCCAGTCGCTGGGCGACGACGCCGACCTGCGCCGCGCGGTGGACGATCTGGTCGACGTGCTGTGGCCCTGAGCCAGGCGCCCGGCGAGCGCGCGATGGTGCTGTTCGCCAGTGCGCTGGCTGGGCGGCCAATCACCTTGGCGGACCCACCGCCGCAGCGCAACACGCTGCCGCCGCCCGACACGCTGTGGCGCCC
>JAFLDH010000355.1 GCA_017302505.1 Burkholderiales bacterium | reverse complement strand
AACCAGCCCGAGGCCGACAGCAGCAGCCCGCCGGCGCGGTGCCGCCAGGCGCCCACCAGGCAGGGCAGCATGGCGATCAGCCGGGTGGCGTTGCCGCCGCCGCGGGCGCGCTGCATGCCGTAGTTCAGGCGGATGGCCGCCGGCTTCGTGGTGCCGTAGTCGCGGGCCAGGCTGCGGATCTGTTCCACCGGCAGGCCGCAGACTTCGGCCGCGCGCTCGGCGGGCCATTGCAACGCGCGCTCACGCAGCGCCGGCCAGCCGGCCACATGGCGCTGCAGATAGTCGTGGTCCAGCCAGTCTTGCGTGATCAGCTCGTGCATCAGCCCCAGCGCCAGCGCGCCGTCGGTGCCGGGCAGCAGCGCCAGGTGCTCGTGGCACTTGTCGGCCGTTTCCGTGCGGCGCGGGTCGATGCACACCAGCTTGGCGCCGGCGCGCTTGGCGGCCTGCGCGAAGGTCCAGAAATGCAGGTTCGAGGCGATCGAGTTGCTGCCCCAGATCAGGATCAGCCGGCTCTCGGCATAGTGCTCCACATGCATGCCGACCTTGCCGCCGTAGGTGGCGATCAGCGCCTCGCCGCCGGCATTGGCGCAGATGGTGCGGTCCAGCCGCGAGGCGCCCAGCTGGTGGAAGAAGCGCCCGGCCATGCTCTCGCCCTGCAGCAGGCCCATGGTGCCGGCATAGCTGTAGGGCAGCACCGCCTGCGGGTCGCGCGCGGCAATGGCCTTCAGCCGCGCGGCGATGTCGGCCAGCGCCTCGTCCCAGCCCACCGGCACGAACTGGCCCGCGCCCTTGGGGCCGACGCGCTTCAGCGGCGTCAGCACGCGATCGGGATGGTCGGTGCGCTCGGCATAGCGCGACACCTTGGTGCACAGCGCGCCGTGGGTGGGCGGGTGCTCCGGGTCGCCCTGCACGCGCAGCACCTGCGTGCCCTGCACAGTGACGCGCAGCGCGCAGGTGTCGGGGCAGTCGTGCGGGCAGGCGCCGCGCACGATGCGCGGCTGGTCAGTGGCAGGCATGGGGAAATGATGGCACAGCGCACAGCGCGCACGACTGCACGGGGGATTGCGCCGGCGGCGGCGCAGGCCCGGCCGGCGGTGCTACAAACGGCGCCTCCGTCCAGACCCTTTGCCCGCCATGACCCAGATGATGTTCTACGAGCGCCCGGTGGCCTTGAACCGCGAGCGTCACAAGGCGTTGCGGCTGGCCGCGGCGCCGGCCCACTACGCCTTCGCGGCGCAGACCAACGCGGTGCCGATCGCCAGCACCGAGTTCGCCGAGGCGGCGCGCGACTACCCGATCGTCTTCGTCGGCGAGGAAGGCGGCCCCTTCAACGTGGCGGCCATGGTCGGCGTGCGCGACCGGCAGAACCTGATGGTCGATGCCGAGGGCAACTGGGCGCCAGGCACCTACATCCCGGCCTTCGCGCGGCGCTACCCCTTCGTGCTGGCGCAGGGCGAAGGCGACGACAAGCTGACGGTCTGCATCGACGAGGTCTATGCCGGTCTGGGCACCGACAAGGGCGAGCCGCTGTTCGCCGCCGACGGCAGCGAGACGCCGTACCTGAAGCGCGTGCTGGAGTTCCTGCAGCGCTTCCATGCCGAGGCGCAGCGCACCACCGCCTTCGCCACCCGCCTGAAGGAACTGGGCCTGCTGGTGCCGAAGATCATCAATGTCGAGCGCGGCGGCGAGCGGCAGAGCGTCAGCGGGCTGTGGATCGTCGATGCGGCCAAGCTGCGCGGCATCGACGACGCGCGAGTGCTGGAACTGTTCCGCAGCGGCTACCTGGGCTGGATCGAGGCGCACCTGCTGTCGCTGGGCAGCCTGACGCGGCTGGTGGCGCGCATGGGCGAGGCCGCCCGGGTCAGCGACGAGGCCGGCGAGATCGCCGCGCCGGCCGCCACCACGCACTGAAGCCCGCGGGGCTCAGCCGGCGGCGCGCAGCCGCATCGTCAGCCCCACCGGGTTCATCGTGAAGGCCATGCGCTCCTCGGCCGGGGCACCGTCGGGCGTGTCCACCGAGACGATGTCGAAGCGCGCCAGCAGCATGGCCATCGCCATCTTCATCTCCAGCAGCGCCAGGTAGCGCCCCGGGCAGATGCGCGGGCCCGAGCCGAAGGGCATGGCCGAGCGCTTGGCGGCGGTGCTCAGCGGCGGCTCGGCGCCGTCCAGCCATCGCTCGGGCTCGAAGGCCTCGGGCCGCGGGAAATGCGCGTCACTGACGCTGTCGTGGCGCAGCACGCCCCAGATCTGCGTGCGCTCGGGCACCGCCACGTCGCCCACCACGGTGTCGCGCAGCGCCTGCAGCGCGATGAAGGGCGCCACCGGCTTCAGCCGCATGGTCTCGCTGGCGCAGGCCTCCAGGTAGGGCAGGTTGTCGATCTGGTCGAACTGGTAGGCCGCCGGGTCGGGCGCCAGGCTGCGCACCTCCTGCTGGGCGCGCTGCAGCGCGGCCGGGTGGCGGTGCAGCAGGTGCAGCATCCAGGCCAGCGTGTTGGCGGTGGTGTCCTCGCCGGCCAGCAGCATGGTCAGCACGTTGCCGGCCACCTGGGCGTCGCCCAGGCCGCTGCCGGGCTCGTCGGCGGCCAGGATCATCGCTTCCAGCAGATGGCGCGGCTTGTCCGGCGGCGGCGGGTCGTCGCGCAGCCGCTGCCGGGCCTGGGCGATCAGCTCCAGGATGGTCGAGCGGATTACCGCCACGCTCTGGTCCAGCTCGCGGTCGGCCTGCAGCTTGAACCAGCGCCAGTACGGCACGATGCTGAGCACCCGGCGGAAGATCGCCGGCAGCACCTTGTCCAGGTGGCGCTGGATCACGTCCTCGCCCGATTCCAGCGTGTTGATGTCCTTGCCGAAGGCCAGGCCGGCGATGGCATCGACCGTGAAGCGCATCAGGTCGGCCTGCAGCGGAATGGCCGCACCGGCCGCCGCCGCCCTCTGCCAGCGGCCCTGCAGCCGCAGCGTCACCTTGAGCAAGGAAGGGAAGTAGGCCCTCACATGCCCGGGCGCAAAACTGGCCATCACCATGCGCCGCTGGCGCCGCCAATCTTCGCCCTCGGCGCTGAACACGCCCTGCGGCAGGCCCATCTCGGCGCCGATCTGGCTGGTCAGCGGGCTGCGGCGGAAGCCATCGGGCCGGTCGCGCATCACCGCATTCAGCAGTTCGTGGTCGGCCACCACCAACTGCCGGTAGCGGCCGAAGCGCAGCCGGAACAGCGGCCCGTACTGTGCCGCCCATTGTTCGACGTCGCGGTGAATGCGCGCCGGCGTCACCTGCAGGGCATTGCCCAGCAGCGGCCAGCCGGGCGGGCCAGGCAGGTCTTCGAGGCGGCGCAGGGTCGGGGCGTTCATCTGCAAGGGGTCGCCGATGGTAGCGGCGCCAAAGGGCTGCCGCGGCGCACCAAGACAGCGCGCGGCCGCAAGGTTAAGATGATTTTTTGCTTTGCCGGAGGCTGCATGCAGTTGATCGAATCCATCCTGGCCGATGCCGCCAGCATCACCGCCATCCGCCGGGACATCCATGCGCATCCGGAGCTGTGCTTTCAGGAGGAACGCACCGCCGACGTGATCGCCAAGGCGCTGACCGACTGGGGCATCCCGATCCACCGCGGCCTGGGCAAGACCGGCGTGGTGGGCATCGTCAAGAACGGCACTTCCAGCCGCGCGGTGGGCCTGCGCGCCGACATCGACGCGCTGCCGATGACCGAGCACAACCACTTCGCGCACGCCAGCACCCACCCCGGCAAGATGCACGCCTGCGGCCACGACGGCCACACCGCGATGCTGCTGGCCGCAGCGCGGCACTTGTCCAAGCACCGCAACTTCGACGGCACGGTGTACCTGGTGTTCCAGCCGGCCGAAGAAGGCGGTGGCGGCGCGCGCGAGATGATGAAGGACGGCCTGTTCGAGAAGTTCCCGATGGAGGCGATCTTCGGCGCGCACAACTGGCCGGGCATGAAGGTGGGGCAGTTCGCGCTGAAGAGCGGCCCGGTCTTCGCCAGCAGCAACGAATTCAAGATCACCATCCGCGGCAAGGGCGCGCATGCGGCCATGCCGCACAACGGCATCGACCCGGTGCCGGTGGCCTGCCAGATGGTGCAGGCCTTCCAGACCATCGTCACCCGCAACAAGAAGCCGATCGAGACCGCGGTGATCTCCGTGACGATGATCCACGCCGGCGAGGCCACCAACGTGGTGCCCGACAGCTGCGAGATCCAGGGCACTGTGCGCACCTTCACCGCCGAGACGCTGGACCTGGTGGAGCGGCGCATGAAGGTCATCGCCGAAAGCACCTGCGCGGCCTTCGAGACGGCCTGCGAGTTCAGCTTCAAGCGCAACTACCCGTCCACCGTGAACCACGTGGCCGAGACCGAGTTCGCGCGCCGCCTGCTGGGCGAGGTGGTGGGCCCGGAGAACGTGCTGGAGTTCGAGCCGACGATGGGCTCCGAGGATTTCAGCTACTTCCTGCAGGCCAAGCCGGGCTGCTACTTCCTGATCGGCAACGGCGACGGCACGCACCGCGAGGGCGGCCACGGCATGGGCCCGTGCATGCTGCACAACCCCAGCTACGACTTCAACGACGAGCTGATCCCGCTGGGCGCGACCGCCTGGGTGCGCCTGGCCGAGCAGTGGCTGGCGGCACGCTGAGCGCCGCGCCGATGAAAGCGTCCGCATACTTTGCGCAGAGCTACGCCGAGGCCAGGCGCAAGTTCATCAATGCGGCAACTGCCGCCGGCCAGGAACCGCGCGCGCATGCGCATCCGCTGCTCGGGCGCGACGGCGAGTTGCTGGCCATGGACGTGGCGCGCTTCGGCCCGGCCGACGCGCCGGCGGTGCTGATCATCAGCAGCGCCTGTCATGGCGTGGAAGGCTATTGCGGCTCGGGCATCCAGAACGCGCTGCTCGCCGACGCCGGCTTACATGCCGCGGCCGCGCAGGCCGGCGTGG
>JAFLDH010000354.1 GCA_017302505.1 Burkholderiales bacterium | reverse complement strand
GACGACCCGCGGGCCACCAACCGCCTGCAGGTGGTGCACCTGAACGAGCTGAAGGGCGGCGCCGCGGCCACCGCGCACCTGCTGGAGTTCGACAGCGTGCAGGGCCGCTGGCACCAGGCCATCGCTGCCGACGGCGAGGCCGCGCTGCGCATCGGCAACCAGCGGCTGGGCTTTTCGTCGCATGCCAGCCCGGGCGAGATCCCCTGGGGTGAACTGGGCGTGGATCTGGTGCTGGAATGCACCGGCAAGTTCCTGACGCCGGAGACGCTGCAGGGCCATCTGGATCGCGGCGCCAAGCGCGTGATCGTCGCCGCGCCGGTGAAGGTGGGCGAGGTGCTGAACATCGTCGTCGGCATCAACCACAATCTGTACGACCCGGCGCGCCACCGCATCGTCACCGCCGCGTCCTGCACCACCAACTGCCTGGCGCCGGTGGTCAAGGTGGTGCATGAGGCCTTCGGCATCCGCCACGGCCAGATCACCACGATCCACGACCCGACCAACACCAATCTGGTGGTTGATGCGCCGCACAAGGACCTGCGCCGCGCGCGCAGCGCGATGCTCAGCCTGGCGCCCACCACCACCGGCAGCGCCACGGCGATCGCGCTGATCTACCCCGAACTGAAGGGCAAGCTCGATGGCCACGCGGTGCGCGCGCCGGTGCTCAACGCGTCGCTGACCGACTGCGTCTTCGAACTGCAGCGCGCCACCACCGCGGCCGAGGTGAACGAGGCCTTCCAGGCCGCCGCGGCTGGGCCGCTGGCCGGCATCCTGGGCATCGAGCACCGCCCCCTGGTCAGCGCCGACTATGCCGGCGACACGCGCAGCGCCATCGTCGACGCGCCGTCCACGCTGGTCACCGACGGCACGCTGCTGAAGGTCTATGCCTGGTACGACAACGAGATGGGCTATGCCTGCCGCATGGTCGACCTGGCCAACCATCTGCAGCAACAAGGCCTTTGACCGGCATGAACGCCGGCACGCGCAACTACGCGATCGTTACCGCCGCGTACTGGGGTTTCACCCTCAGCGACGGTGCGCTGCGCATGCTGGTGCTGCTGCATTTCTACCGGCTGGGCTACAGCCCCTTCACGCTGGCCTTCCTGTTCCTGCTGTACGAGGCGATGGGCATCGTCGCCAATCTGGTAGGCGGCTGGCTGGCCACGCGCTACGGCATCGCCCGCATGCTGGCGGTGGGCCTGGCCACGCAGATCACCGGCTTCCTGCTGCTGTCGGCGCTGTCGCCGTCGTGGACGGCGGCGCTGTCGGTGGCGTGGGTGGTGCTGGCCCAGGGCCTGTGCGGCGTGGCAAAGGACTTGACCAAGACCGCCAGCAAATCGGCCATCAAGCTGACGGCGGGCGAGGCCTCGGGGCGGCTCTTCAAGTGGGTGGCCTTCTTCACCGGCAGCAAGAACGCGATGAAGGGCGTGGGCTTCTTCCTCGGCGGGCTGCTGCTGCAGGCGCTGGGATTCCAGGCCTCGCTGTGGCTGATGGCCGGGCTGCTGGCGCTGGTGCTGGGCGGCGTGCTGCTGTTCGTGCCGCGGTTGATGGGCAAGAGCAAGGCCTCGAAGTCGGCGCGCGAGCTGTTCGCCAAGAACCGGGGCATCAACCTGCTGGCCGCCGCGCGCGTGCTGCTGTTCGGCGCGCGCGATGTCTGGTTCGTGGTCGGCGTGCCGGTGTTCCTGTACGCGGCGGGCTGGAGCTTCACGATGGTGGGCGGCTTCCTCGCGCTGTGGACCATCGGCTACGGCGCGGTGCAGGCGTTGGCGCCGGCGCTGGTCAAGCGCAGCGACGATGGCCTGAGCACCGAGGTGCCGGCGGCGCGGCTGTGGTCGGGGCTGCTGGCGCTGGTGCCGATGGCGCTGGCCGCGCTGGTGGTGGCCGGCGTGCCGCAGCTCGAATGGGTGGTGGTGGTCGGGCTGGCGGTGTTCGGTTTCGCCTTCGCCATCAACTCGTCGGTGCACTCGTACCTGGTGTTGGCCTATGCCGGCTCGGAAAAGGCTGCCGAGGACGTGGGTTTCTACTACGCGGCCAATGCGATGGGCCGCTTCTTCGGCACGCTGATGTCGGGGCTGCTGTACCAATGGGGCGGGCTGGCCTGGTCGCTGGCCGGCTCGGCCGTGCTGCTGGCCGGCTGCTGGCTGGTGACGCTGGCCTTGCCGGTGCAGCGCTCCACCCCGGCGCGCCCATCCACCCCACCGCTGCAAGGGAGCCCTCAGCCATGACGGACAAGGTCTACAACGTCCTCTTCATCTGTACCCACAACTCGGCGCGCTCGATCATCGCCGAGGGCCTGATGAACCTGCTGGGCGCGCCGCGCTTCCGCGCCTTCTCGGCCGGCAGCCACCCGGCAGGCGAGGTGCAGCCGCTGGCGTTGAGGGTCCTGGCCGAACGCCAGGTGCCAACCGATGGCTTCCGCTCCAAGGATTGGCAGGAATTCGCCGCGCCCGGCGCGCCGGCGCTGGACTTCGTCTTCACCGTCTGTGACAAGGCCGCCGGCGAGGTCTGCCCGGTGTGGCCCGGCCAGCCGATGACGGCGCACTGGGGTGTGCCCGATCCGGCGGCGGCGCAGGGCGACGAAGTCAAGCGCCTGCGCGCCTTCGAGGACGCCGCGATCACGCTGAAGCGCCGAATCGAGCTGATGCTGGCGCTGCCGCTGGCTTCGCTGGACAGCCTGTCGCTGCAGGGCGCATTGCGCGACATCGGCCGGCGCTGATGGGTCTGTTCGAGCGCTGGCTGAGCCTGTGGGTGGCGCTGGGCATCGCTGCCGGCGTCGGGCTGGGCCTTTGGCTGCCCGGCTTCTTCCAGGCCGTGGCAGCGATGGAGTTCGCGCACGTCAACCTGGTCGTGGCACTGCTGATCTGGGTGATGATCTACCCGATGATGATCCAGATCGACTGGTCTGCCGTGCGGCAGGTCGGCCGGCGGCCGCAGGGCCTGGCGCTGACGCTGGTCGTCAACTGGCTGATCAAGCCCTTCACCATGGCCGCGCTGGGCGTGCTGTTCTTCAAGCACCTGTATGCGCCCTGGATCGACACCGCGTCGGCCAACGAGTACATCGCCGGCATGATCCTTCTGGGCGTGGCGCCGTGCACCGCGATGGTCTTCGTCTGGAGCCAACTGGTGAAGGGAGATGCCAACTACACGCTGGTGCAGGTGTCGGTGAACGACCTTGTCATGGTCTTCGCCTTTGCGCCGATCGCCGCCTTCTTGCTGGGCGTGACCGATATCGCCGTGCCGTGGCAGACGCTGCTGTTGTCCACCGTGCTCTACGTGGTGCTGCCGCTGCTGGCCGGCATGGCCACGCGCCACCTGCTGCAGCAGCGCGGACCGGGCGCCCTTGCGGCCTTCGTGGCCGCGCTGAAGCCCTGGTCGGTGGTGGGCCTGATCGCCACCGTGGTGCTGCTGTTCGCGCTGCAGGCGCAGACCATCGTGGCGCAACCGCTGCTGATTGGGCTGATTGCCGTGCCGCTGTTGCTGCAGACCTACGGCATCTTCGCCATCGGCTGGGCCGGTGCCAAGCTGCTGAAGCTGCCGCACGACATCGCTGGGCCGGCGTGCCTGATCGGCACCAGCAACTTCTTCGAGCTGGCCGTGGCCGTGGCGATCTCGCTGTTCGGCCTGCAGTCCGGCGCGGCGCTGGCCACGGTGGTGGGCGTGCTGGTCGAAGTGCCGGTGATGCTGTCGCTGGTGTGGTGGGTCAACCGCCGCAAGGGCTGGCAGCCTTCCGGCGTACGCGCGGCCTGAGCCGCCTGCGGCCCCCAATTGGGGCTGGGAACACAGGCCAGGCCTGGCTAGCATGGGCCGTGCTTGCGCGGCCACCTGCAAGCGTCGGCCAAGCGCCGTGTGACCCGCCTTCTGGCGCTGCCGCGACGGCGCGTCGCGTAGTCATCAACTGCTGGAGGATCATCGATGAACATGGGCTTCGTCCGACGCTGTGCGATGCCGGTCGCTGCCGTGATGCTTCTGGCCGGAAGCGTGTCTGCCCTTGCGGCGCCTGACTGGGACATCGTCGGCATCCGCCTGGGCATGAGCCCGGAGCAGGCGCGTGCCGTCCTTAAGGCGCATGCCCCGCAGGCGCAAGTCACCGATACCATGCGGCAGTTCACCTACAGCGACGGCGTCAAGCAGCAACAGACACCGGCCTTTCTGGGGAGCATCACGGCCATGCAGGGTCCGGCCAACAAGTCCGAGACGCTGGAGCTGATGTTCTCGGCGCCGCCGATGGAGCAGCGCCTCATCCGCGTCATTCGCACGCTGGTCATGTTTGACGACCCTGTGCCCATGGACCGTGCCATGGCGGCGGTGACGCAGAAGTATGGCGCGCCGCCGCGGGTGCTGGAGGCCCACAACGGCAGGGGCCAGATCGCGCGTTGGGTCGAAGCCGGCAAGACGGTGTGCGGCGACACCGCGCCCACCTCGATGGACGCCCGGCAGGTGCCGCCGGTGGACAACTCGCCGCTGGGCTTGAGCGCCTACGAGACCTGGCAGCGGCGCAAGCTGGCACCCGCCGATGCGGCGAATTGCAGCGCGGCGCTGGTGGTCAACCTGGTGACCCGTGCGCCGCGGGAGCCGCTGGTCACAGAGATGAAGTTCATGATGACCGACCCGGGTTATGCCGTTCCGGCCATGCGCGCCACGGCGCAGCAAATTGCCGATCTGCAGGACCAAGCCAAGAAGGCGCGCCTGAACTCGGGCGCCACGCCCAAGCTGTAGCCGCCTTGGCTTGGCGGGCTCGCGGGCGTCAGCGGCCGCCCAGCGCGTGGCGCAGCAGCAGCGCCGCCAGCACGAACATCGTCGCGCCGATCAACCGGTCCAGCAACTGCCAGGCGCGCGGCCGCGCGAACCAAGGCGCCAGGGCACGTGCGCCATAGCCCAGCAGCGCGAACCACAGCAGGCTGGCGCCGGCCGCGCCGGCGATGAAGGCGCCGCGCAGCCCGGCCGGCTGCTGCGCGCCC
>JAFLDH010000353.1 GCA_017302505.1 Burkholderiales bacterium | reverse complement strand
GCCGCCCCGCGCGGCCGCGCCTGGTGCCGCATACGCAACTGAAGCCGCGCTCCGCGCAGACCCGAGAAGGCCGCGCCGCGCTGCTGCACGCGCTGGCGCACATCGAGCTGAATGCCATCGATCTGGCGCTGGACATCGTCTGGCGCTTCGACGGCCTGCCCGAGGCCTTCTACGGCCAGTGGCTGCAGGTGGCGCGCGAAGAGGCGCTGCACTTCACGCTGCTGCACGAGCACCTGGCGACGCTGGGTTTCGGCTACGGCGACTTCGACGCGCACGACGGCCTGTGGCAGATGGCCGAGCGCACGCGGCACGATCTGCTGGCGCGGCTGGCGCTGGTGCCGCGCACGCTGGAGGCGCGCGGGCTCGATGCCTCGCCCGCCGTCAAGGCCAAGCTGTTGGCCGCCGGCGATGCGCGTGGCGGCGAGATCCTGGACATCATCCTGCGCGACGAGATCGGCCACGTGGCGGTGGGCAACCACTGGTACCGCTGGCTGTGCGCGATGCGCCGCGTGGACCCGCTGGCCACCTATGCCGAACTGGCCGCACGCCACGGCGCGCCGCGGCCGCGCGGCCCCTTCAACCTGAAGGCGCGGCGCGCCGCCGGCTTCGACGAAGCCGAGCTGGCGGCGCTGGGTACCATCGCCCCCTGACCTGCCCACTGCCAAGAAGAACATCCATGCGCATCTTCGTCGCCGGCTTCCAGCACGAGACCAACACCTTCGCGCCCACCCGGGCCGACTGGCCGGCCTTCGAGAGCGGCTCGGCCTTCCCGGCCTACAGCCACGGCCCGGCGATGCTCGAGGCGCTGGGGCCCACCAGCCTGCCGATGGGTGGCTTCATCCGCGAGGCGCGGCGCCGCGGCTGGACGCTGCTGCCTTCGGCCTGGGCCGGGGCCAGCCCGTCGGCGCATGTCACGCGCGAGGCCTTCGAGCGCATTGCCGCGCAGGTCTGCGCCGATGCTGCGCGCGGCGGCTTCGATGCGGTGTACCTGGACCTGCATGGTGCCGCGGTGGCCGAGCATGCCGACGATGCCGAAGGCGAGCTGCTGGAGCGGCTGCGCGCGGTGATCGGCCCGACGATGCCGGTCGTCGCCAGCCTGGACCTGCATGCCAACGTCACGCGGCGCATGCTGCAGCATGCCAATGCGATGAGCGCCTACCGTACCTATCCGCACGTCGATGGCGCCGAGACCGGCGCGCGCTGCGCGGCGCTGCTGGCCGAGCTGTGGGCCCACGGCAAGCCCTGGCACACGCACCAGGTGCGCTTGCCCTTCCTGCTGCCGCTGAACGCGCAGTGCACGATGATGCAGCCGGCCGGCGGCGTGTACGAGCGCATGGCCGCGCTGGACGAGCGCAGCCGCGTGCGGCTGAGCTTCGCGATGGGCTTCCCCGCGGCGGACTTCGACGAATGCGGCCCGGTGGTCTTCGGCCACGGGCCCGATGCCGAGGCCGTGCACCGGGCGGTGCAGCGCGTGGCCGACGAGGTGATCGAGCTGCGCCCCGAATGGGCGATGGAACTGCTGAGCCCGGCCGATGCGGTGCAGCGCGCGCTGGCGCTGGCCGCCGGCACCGACAAGCCGGTGGTCATCGCCGACACGCAGGACAACCCCGGCGCCGGCGCCGACAGCAACACCACCGGCCTGCTGCATGCGCTGCGCGCCGCCCGCGCCGGCCAGCGCTACCCGGGCCAGGTGGCGCTGGGGCTGATGTACGACCCGGCCGCCGCGCGCATCGCGCACGAGGCCGGCGTGGGCGCCGAGCTGGAGCTGACGCTGGGCACGGCGGTGCGCTGCTACGACGGCCAGCTGAGCGACCCGCCGGTGCGCGGCCGCTTCAAGGTGCTGACCCTGAGCGACGGCGTGGTACCGATGCACGGGCCGATGACGGCCGGCGGCACGGCGCACCTGGGCCTGAGCGCGGGGCTGGAGATCGAGGGCATCCGCATCAACGTGGTCAGCGGCCAGTGCCAGATGCTGGACCTGGACCTGTTCCGCTTCCTGGGCGTGCACCCCGAGCGCATGAAACTGCTGGTCAACAAGAGCTCGGTGCATTTCCGCGCGGCCTTCACGCCGATCGCGTCGCACATCCTGGTGGCGGTGGCGCCCGGGCCGATGGCCGCCAACCCGGCCACGCTGCCGTGGAGCAAGCTGCCGGCCGGGCTGGCGCTGCGGCCTTAACAAGGAACACCATGTCGCGCATCTGGTTTGCCAAGGGATTGCGCGGCCCGATCGCGCGGCAGCTGCAGCGGGCGCTGCTGGAGGCCGGCTTCTGCGTGGGGCCGGCCGACACCTTCGTCGACGGCTTCTTCGGCGGCGACACCGAAACCGCGCTGAAGCAGCTGCAGGCGAAGCGCGGCCTGCCGGTGCACGGCCAGGTGGATGCAGAGGCCTGGCAGCAGCTGACCGGCGACCCACTGCCTTCGCTGTTCGAGCGCTGCCTGGGCATGACCGCGCAGTTCGAGGGCCACGGCTTCGGCAGCCTGCAGGGCAACTTCGACGGCGCCGGGCTCACCTGGGGCATCATCGGCTTCACGTTGAAGAACGGCCAGATCCAGGCCCTGCTGGCCGAGGCCGAAACCGCCGCGCCGGGCACGCTGGTGCACGCGCTGGGGCCGCTGCTGCCGAGCTGGCAGCAGGTGGTGGCCCAGCCCATCGCCGCGCAGGTGGCCTGGGCCGATTCGATCAGCAGCGGTCCGTCGAAGAGCCGCGTGCCGGCCGAATGGCAGCAGGCCTTCGAGCGCCTGGCCGAGGACCCTACCGTGCAGTACCTGCAGATGAAGCGGGCCTACGACAAGTACTTCCTGCCGGCCTGCGCCAGCGCACGCAAGCTCGGGCTGGTCAGCGAGCTGGGCATCGAGCTGGCCTTCGACGTGCACGTGCAGAACGGCAGCTTCAAGCCCGGCGCCTTCGCGATGGCTGCGGCCCTGCCGGCTGGCACGCCGGAGATCGAGCGCCGCCGCCGCCTGGCGAACGCGGTGGCCGACAGCGCCAACCCGCGTTGGGTGGAAGACGTGCGTGCGCGCAAGCTGACCTTGGCCAACGGCCAGGGCAGCGTGCATAAACGTGCCTACACGCTGGCGAGCTGGGGGCTGACGGAGGTGGATGCAGCCTGACGGCTGCGGGTCAGGTCTTGTAGCTCGGGTCCAACCGGTCGCACTTGCGCAGCAGTGCGGGCCATGCCAGATCGGCGCCCTGGCCGACGGTGACGGTCTTCATCACTTGCGCCAGCCCCTGCAGGATGGCCGGGTTGACCTGCACCAGTTCGCCACCGGCTTGCGCATCGATCTGGATGCGGCAGGTGTTCTCGAAGGTGTACATGTTCAGGAAGGCCTCGGGCACCGACTTGCCCACGGTCAGCAGGCCGTGGTTGCGCAGCATCAGGTACTTGGCCTCACCCAGGTCGGCCTGCAACCGGGCCTTCTCGTCGTCGCGGATCGCCACGCCTTCGTACTCGTGATAGGCCAGCGAGGCCAATACGAAGGTGCTCTGCTGGCTGATCGGCAGCACGCCGCACTTCTGCGCGCTGACCGCCACGCCGGCCCGCGAATGGGTTTGCAGCACGCAGCCGGCATCCTCGCGCACGGCATGGATCGCGCTGTGGATGACGAAGCCGGCCGGGTTCACCGGGAAGGGCGTGTCGTGCAGCTTGTTGCAGTGCTGGTCCACCTTGACCAGCGACGAGGCGGTGATCTCGTCGAACATCAGGCCGTAGGGGTTGATCAGGAAGTGGTGTTCCGGCCCGGGGATGCGCGCGCTGATGTGGGTGAACACCAGGTCGCTCCAGCCATAGGCGGCCACCAGGCGGTAGCAGGCGGCCAGGTCACAGCGCAGCTTCCATTCTTCGGCGCTGACCACTTCCTTGAGCGAGGCGATGTGCATGGATGTCTCCGGGTTGTTCGGGCAGAGACAGCAAGTTTAGGCCGATGGCCGCCGCGGCGCCATCGCCGGCGTGACAGGGACTTCAGCGCACCAGCAGCACCGGCACCTTGCAGCGCGCCAGCACGCCCTGCACCACCGAGCCCAGCACGGCATTGCCCAGCGCGGTGTGGCCATGCGTGCCCATCACCACCAGATCGGGACGCAGGCGCTGCACGGCACGGGCGATCTGGTCCGGCGCATGGCCGTGCAGGTAGCTGCTGCTGTTCGCCCAGCCCTGCTTCTGCGCGAAGGCCCGCGGCGCGCGCAGCACCTTCTCGGCCTCTTCGTGGTAGTAGGTGTCCAGGGTCTGTCGGTCGAAGAAGGCGGCGGCGCGGCTGCTCAGCGAAGGGATCACCGTCAGCAGGTGGTATTCGTGTCCGGCGCCCAGCAGTTCGTCATGGGCGGCGATGTAGCTCAGCATGCGCCGGGTGTACTTGCTCCCGTCGATGGGCAGCAGGATCTTCATCGTCGGCTCCTTGGGGTGATGAGCTTGCATGCTGCCGTCCGCACGGGCCAAGGCGCTTGACTGGAGTCAAGCCCGGGCCCGCGGCTGCGGGCTTTGCGGCCGGCCGCTGCAAGCCGCAGGCGGCCTGCGCAGAATGCCCGGCCATGTCTGCCGCCCTCGTCTGGCTGAAACGCGACCTGCGCCTGCAGGACCATGCCGCGCTGGCCGCCGCATGCCGGGCCGAGCAGGCGCTGGCGCTGTACGTCATCGAGCCGGCCTGGCTGCACAGCCCCGAGTTCGACGTGCAGCACCTGCAGTTCGCGCTCGGCTGCCTGCACGAGCTGCGCGCCCGCGGCCTGCCGTTGATGGTGCGGGTGGGCCCGATGCCGCAGGTGCTGCAGGCCCTGCAGACCGAATTCGGCTTCAGCCACCTGTTCAGCCACGAGGAGACCGGCCCGCTGTGGAGCTGGGACCGCGACCGCGCCGTGGCCGCCTGGTGCCGAGCGGCTGGCGTCGTTTGGCAGGAGTTCCCGCAGACCGGCGTGGTGCGCCGCCTGCGCCAGCGCAGCGGCTGGGCGGCGCGCTGGGCTGCACGCATGAATGGGCCCGTCATGGCCAGCGGGCCGGCCCTGGCCGG
>JAFLDH010000352.1 GCA_017302505.1 Burkholderiales bacterium | reverse complement strand
GTGGTGGGTTGCGCTGCTGCTGCTGGCGCTGGCCGGCTGCAGCAGCCTGGCGCCGCCGGCAGAACGGCCTGCTTCGCTGGCCGTGCAGGGCGGACCGGACACCCAGCTTGGCCGCCTGGCTGCGGTGCAGGCGGCCGCGCACCCCGGCCTGTCGGGCCTGATGGCCTTCGAAGATCCCCACGATGCACTCGCCGCGCGGCTGATGCTGGCGCAGGCGGCCGAGCGCTCCATCGATGCGCAGTACTTCATCTGGAACGGCGACACGGTGGGCCTGCTGTTGTGGCACGCGCTGTGGGATGCCGCGGAGCGTGGCGTGCGCGTGCGGGTGCTGCTGGACGATGCCAACACCAGCGGGCTGGACCCGCTGCTGGCGGCGCTGGACGCGCACCCGATGCTGGAGCTGCGGCTGTACAACCCTTTCGTACAGCGCGGCTCGCGGACGCTCGGCTATCTGAGCGACTTCCGCCGGCTGAACCGGCGCATGCACAACAAGTCCTTCACCGTCGACTCGACGGCCAGCGTGGTCGGCGGCCGCAACATCGCCGATGCCTACTTCGGCGCGGACGAATCGCTGGGCTTCGCCGACCTGGACGTTCTGGCCATCGGGCCGGTGGTGCAGCAGGTGGTGGACGAGTTCGACCTGTACTGGAACAGTGCCTCGGCCTACCCGGCGGCGCCCTTCGTCGGCGCGCCGCCGGCCGACCCGGCATCGGCGCTGCAGGCGCGCTTTGCCGCGGCGCGGCAGGGCGACAGGGCGCAGGCCTACCTGCGCGCGGTGGAACGGTCCGACTTCGCCACCCAGCTGCGCCAGCAACAGCTGACGCTGGACTGGACCACGGCGCAGCTGCTGTACGACCAGCCCGGCAAGACGCTGGACGGAGACGATCGTACCGATCTGCAGATGCTGCCGCTGCTGATGCATCGCATGGGCGTGCCACAGCGGCAACTCGACATTGTGTCGCCCTACTTCGTGCCCGGCGCCGATGGTGTGGCCCTGCTGACCGACCTGGCGCGCCAGGGCGTGCAGGTGCGGGTGCTGACCAATTCGCTGGCCTCGTCCGACGAAAGCGTGGTGCATGCCGGCTACATGAAGCGCCGGCAGGACCTGCTGCGCGCCGGCGTGCAGCTTTACGAACTGAAGCCGAGTGCGGCCGAAAGCTCGCTGCGCGTGCGCGGCCGCTTCGGCCCGGCCAAGGTGTCGGGCCTGCACGCCAAGACCTATGGCGTGGATGGCCAGCGCAGCTTCGTCGGCTCGTTCAATTTCGACCAGCGCTCGGCCAACCTGAACACCGAGATGGGCCTGGTGATCGACAGCCCTCACGCCGCCGGCCGCCTGGACGAGATCTTCGACGAGATCGTGCCCGAGATTGCCTACGAGGTGAAGCTGGCGCCCGACGGCCAGAACCTGCAATGGCGCGAGCGCAGCGAGGACGGCCGCCTCACCGTCTACGACGTAGATCCGCAGACCAGCGTGTGGAAGCGCTTCGGCGTCAACTTTCTGGCCGGTCTGCCGATCGAGTGGCTGCTGTAGCGGCGCAGACCGGGCCGGTCGAACCAGGGCATCGGCAAGACTGGGGACGACGCGCAGCGATGCGGCGCCCACACTGCAGGCAGCCCCCGCCCGGGGGCCCGCAGCGGCCCGTGCATCCGGGCCAGGGAGGACAGCATGCGCACACCATGGGGGGCCGCTTTCGTCGCGGCCTGGACCGTCACGCTGGCAGGGCCGGCGCTGGGCCAGGAGGTCACGGTGACCGCGTTCCCGATCCTGACGCCGGTCTATACCGAGGTCTACAACGACCGCATCGGCAACAGCCGCTTCTTCAGCGGGCCCAACACCGACCGCGTGCGCATCTCGGCCTTCGTGCTGCCTTCGCCGGACTCCGATGTCTTTCCGGTCACCTCGCAGACCACCGGCATCACCTATCTGAGCACCAACGGCGTCGACACCAGCGTGTCGATCACGCACGACGCCGCAGGCCCCCTTGCACTGCCGCGACGGCTGACCTTTGTCGGCCTGAGCTCGGGTTTCGGCGGTGGCCGTGACGAGTACACCACCAGCTTCGACCGCAACGCACCACAGGTGGCGGCCGTGCTGCAGGCCTGGGATCAGACACCCTTCAGCGTCACCGTGGACAATCCGCGGGCTGCGGGCGGCGTCACTTCGGTCAGCTTTGCGGCGCCGGACTTCGACCCGCTGGCCGTGCCGGGCTTCATCACCGACCTGCGGCTCACCGGTGGGGGATTGCAACCGCGACTGGACTGGGTGATTCCGGCCGGGGGACCCGCTCCTACCTCGATGTCGATCCAGGTGCGACGCATCGACGCCGAGAGCGCCGACCGCACGCGCATCGAAGCGGCAACGCTGCTGCACCACCTGTCGCTGCCGGCAGCTACGACCAGCTACACCTTCGACCAGCCGTTCAGCAACGCCGGACTGCCGGGTTTCCCGTCCGGGCTGCAGCAGGGCCGGCGCTACGAGATCTCGGTGCAGATGGACGTGGAGACGGAGCAGGGCGACGTGCTGGGGCGCTCGCGTACCTTCTTCGAGTTCGCGCCGCTGGATCCGGATGCGCCCAATGTCTCGGTGTTCCTGCCCAGCGTGGGGCCGGACGGCAAGTTCAAGTTCGATGTTGCCGTGAAGCAGGGCGAACACATCGCCATCGATCCGGTGGTGGCCATCGGCTATGACTACGCCTTGGGCACCGGAGACCCGTTTTTCCGCAGCGTTGTTCTGCCGGACGTTGGCGACGGGCAGTACGAACTGTGGCTGAAGCAGGGCGACAGCTTCGCCTTCAAGGCCGCGCTGCAGGCCGGCAGCGAGTACTTCTTCGACGGCCTGGGCGTGGACGCCTTCCGCGTGCTGGGCATCGAGGCCAGCGCCGGCCTGGACCCGTCGGACGTGACGGCCTTCGTCACCACGCTGACCTTCAGCGGCGACGGCCGCTTCACCGGCACCATGACGGCATTGACTGCGGCCGTACCCGAACCGCAGACCTACGCCATGTTGCTGGCCGGCCTGCTGCTGCTGGCCGGTGTGGCGCGGCGCCAGGCCGCCCCACACCGCCCGCCCGGGGCCGGCTAGAAGAAGCCCAGCGCGTTCGGCGAGTAGCTGACCAGCAGGTTCTTGGTCTGCTGGTAGTGGTCCAGCATGGCCTTGTGCGTCTCGCGGCCGATGCCCGATTCCTTGTAGCCGCCGAAGGCCGCGTGCGCCGGATAGGCGTGGTAGCAGTTGGTCCACACCCGGCCGGCCTGGATGGCGCGGCCCATGCGGTAGGCACGGCTGCCGTCGCGCGTCCACACGCCGGCGCCCAGACCATAGACCGTGTCGTTGGCGATCTTCAGCGCCTCGGCCTCGTCCTTGAAGGTGGTCACCGCCAGCACCGGGCCGAAGATCTCCTCGCGGAAGATGCGCATGTCGTTGTGGCCCTTGAACAGCGTCGGCTCGATGTAGTAGCCGCCGGACAGGTCACCGCCCAGCTGCGCGCGGCCGCCGCCGCACAGCACCTGCGCGCCTTCCTGCTTGCCCAGGTCCAGGTAGGTCATGATCTTGTCCATCTGCATCGCGCTGGCCTGCGCACCCATCATCGTGTCGGTATCCAGCGGGTTGCCCTGCTTGATCGCCGCCACGCGCTTCAGCGCACGCTCGATGAAGCGGTCGTAGATCGACTGCTGGATCAGCGCGCGGCTGGGGCAGGTGCAGACCTCGCCCTGGTTGAAGGCGAACAGCACCAGGCCTTCGATGGCTTTGTCCAGGAAGGCGTCGTCCTGCGCCATCACGTCGTCGAAGAAGATGTTCGGGCTCTTGCCGCCCAGCTCCAGCGTGGCCGGGATCAGGTTCTGCGCCGCGGCCTGCGCGATCACCTTGCCGGTGGCGGTGCTGCCGGTGAAGGCGATCTTGGCGATGCGCTTCGACGTGGCCAGCGGCATGCCGGCCTCGCGGCCGAGGCCGTTGACGATGTTCAGCACGCCCGGCGGCAGCAGGTCGGCGATCAGCTCGGTCATCACCAGCAGGCTCACCGGCGTCGATTCGGCCGGCTTCAGCACCACGCAGTTGCCCGCGCCCAGCGCTGGCGCCAGCTTCCAGGCGGCCATCAGGATCGGGAAGTTCCACGGGATGATCTGGCCGACCACGCCCAGCGGCTCATGGAAGTGGTAGGCGATGGTGTGCGCGTCGATCTCGGACAGCGCGCCTTCCTGCGCGCGCACGCAGCCGGCGAAGTAGCGGAAATGGTCGATGGCCAGCGGAATGTCGGCGTTGAGCGTCTCGCGGATCGGCTTGCCGTTGTCCACCGTCTCGGCATAGGCCAGCAGCTCGAGGTTCTGCTCGAGCCGGTCGGCGATCTTCAGCAGCACGTTGGCGCGCTCGGCCGGCGGCGTGGCGGCCCATTTGGCGGCGGCCGCATGGGCGGCGTCCAGTGCGCGTTCGATGTCGGCCTCGCCCGAGCGTGCGGCCTGGGTGTAGACCTTGCCGCTGATCGGCGTGATCACGTCGAAGTAGCGGCCCTCCACCGGGGCCACGAACTGGCCGTTGATGAAGTTGTCGTAGCGGGACTTGAAGCTGATCTTGGCGCCGGCGGCGCCGGGGGCGGCGTAAAGCATGTCTGTCTCCTGAAGGTGGCGGCCCGCGCGAACCCTGTGTTGCGCGGTTCCGGAGGCGGGCCCATCGCATCCGGCGTGCCAGGGTGGCTTGGCGCCGAAAGGGGCTGATCCAGCGCAAACCGCGGCCCGATGCGGGCAGTGACACTGTCCCGCCGTGGCGCCGGGCCGTGACATGTCACGAAAGAGGACACATCGCCCCGATTTCCGGCGCGACAGCTTGGCGACAGTCGCTCTGCGGATACTGTGCGCGGCAGAGCCCAAGAAGGCCGATCGAAGGAGACAAGCGCATGACCGCCCCTGCCATTGCCCCGCCGTCGCCGGCCGACCGCCTGCGCATCGCCCGCCGCCAGTGGCTGGATAGCGGCGCCGTCGCCGACGGCCTTCTGGCCCCCGCGCTGCAGGAGCGCTGGGC
>JAFLDH010000351.1 GCA_017302505.1 Burkholderiales bacterium | reverse complement strand
TCCGCGACTACAGCCCCAGCTTCGACCCGCAGGGCCGCTGGCTGTACTTCCTGTCGCTGCGCACCTACGACCCGGTGTACGACAGCGTGCAGTTCGAGATGAGCTTCCCGCGCGCCGCGCGGCCCTACCTGCTGGCGCTGCGCGCCGGCGACCGCGCGCCCTTCGAGCGCGAGCCCAAGGGCCTGAAGGCCGACGACAAGGACGACGCGGCCGATAAGCCCGGCGCCGGCCCGCTGCGCGTGGACCTGCCGGGCATCAGCCAGCGCATCGCCGCCTTCCCGGTGCCCGAAAGCCGCTTCGGCCGGCTGGCCGGCGCGGCCCAGGGCAAGGTGCTGTGGACCGTGCTGCCCATCGAAGGCCAGCAAGGCCGCGGCGGCCACAAGGAAGGCAGCGGCCGGCTCGAGGCCTTCGATTTCGAGACGCTGCAGGTCGACACGCTGATGGACAAGGCCGACGATTTCCAGCTGGCGGCCGACCATGCCACCGTGCTGGTGCGCGACGGCAAGCGGCTGCGCGCCATCGGCCTGGACGCCGCCGACAAGGACGAGGCCGACGGTGCCGACAGCGACGCGCCGTCGCGCAAGACCGGCTGGATCGACCTGGGCCGCGTGCGCGTGTCGGTCGACCCGCGGGCCGAATGGCGGCAGATGCTGCGCGAGGTGTGGCGCCTGCAACGCGATCACTTCTGGGTAGCTGACATGTCCGGCGTCGACTGGCCGGCCATGCTGCGCCGCTACGAGCCGCTGCTGCCGCGCGTGGCCACGCGTGCCGAGCTGTCCGACTTGATCTGGGAACTGCAGGGCGAGCTGGGCACCTCGCACGCCTATGAATCCGACGGCGACCACCGCCGCCCGCCGCAGGTGGCGCTGGGCCACCTGGCGGCCGAATGGCAGCTGCGGCCGCAGGACGGCAGCTTCGAGATCACGCGCATCGTGCGCGGCGACGGCTGGGACGCGCAGGCCGATTCCCCGCTGCATGCGGTGGGCGTGGAAGCGCAGCCGGGAGAGCGCATCGTCGCGGTGAACGGCCAGCGCGTGTCGCGCGAACGGCCGCCGCAGGCGCTGCTGGTGCACCAGGCCGGCGCCAAGGTGGAGCTGACGCTGGCCCGCGGCGAAGGCAGCGCCGCCACCACCCGCCGCGTGCTGGTGACCACGCTGGCCGACGAGGTGCCAGCCCGCTACCGCGAATGGGTGGAACACAACCGCGCCTGGGTGCATGCGCAATCGGCCGGCCGCGTGGGCTACCTGCACCTGCCGGACATGATGGCCGACGGCTTTGCCGAGTTTCACCGCTACTTCGGCGCCGAATGCGACCGCGACGCGCTGATCGTCGACCTGCGCTACAACCGCGGCGGCCATGTCAGCGAGCTGCTGCTGGAGAAGGTGGCGCGCAAGCGCATCGCCTACAACGTGCCGCGCTGGGGCCGCATCACGCCTTACCCCGAAGAGTCGGCCGCCGGCCCGGTGGTGGCGCTGTGCAACGAGCATGCGGGCAGCGACGGCGACATCTTTGCCCACGGCTTCAAGCTGATGGGGATCGGCCCGCTGGTGGGCACGCGCACCTGGGGCGGCGTGATCGGCATCTGGCCGCGCACGCTGCTGGTGGACGGCACCGAGACCACGCAGCCCGAGTATTCGTTCTGGTTCCGCGACGTGGGCTGGGGCGTGGAAAACCACGGCACCGACCCGAACGTGGAAGTGGACAACGCGCCGCAGGACGCCGCCGCCGGCCGCGACCGCCAGCTGGAAACCGCGCTGGCCACCGCGCTGCAGCTGGCCGAAGGCCGGCGCACCGCCCTGCCCGACATGGCGGCCCGGCCCCACCTGGCGCCGCCGCCGCTGCCGCCGCGCGACAACAGCTAGCGGCTACAGCCGCTGCTCGCGCCAGAAGCCCAGCTTCTCCTGCGCCACCCGGTCGCTGTAGCTGAACAGCACCAGGTCGGCGTCGGCGTGCAGCGTGTACGGCATCCAGCCCGGCACCACCACCACGTCGTGCGGCGTCAGCGCCAGGCGCTGCCCGGCCACGCGCAGCTCGCCGCGGCCTTCCACGCCCACGAACACCGTGCTGTCGCTGCTGCGATAGGGCAGCGTGGCAAAGCCCTGCGGCAGCAGCCGGATCATCGTGGCGATGGTGGGCATGGCCCAGCCGCCATCGGCCGGGTTGACATAGCGCAGCAGGTGGCCCAGGTGCGCATCGGGCGCGGCACCGCGGGCCAGCGCGAACAGCGCCTCGCGGGTGCGCGCATAGGGGTAGTTGAAGACCGGCGAGTTCAGCGAGCCCGGCTGCCAGCCCACCGGCAGCAGGCCGCTGCCGTAGCGCGCCAGCGCGTCGCCAGCCGGGCGCGTGAGCGGCGCCTCGTCGGCATGGTGGTCCTCGCGGAAGGTGCTGGCAAACAGCGCGCAGATCGGAATGTCCAGCCCGTCCAGCCAGACCATCGGCGCCGTCGATTCGTTGCCGTGGTGGTGCCAGGTCCAGCTGGGCGTGATGACGAAATCGCCCGGCTCCATCAGCGTCTTCTCGCCGTCCACCGCGGTGTAGGCGCCATGCCCTTCGATGACGAAGCGCAGCGCGCTTTGCGTGTGGCGGTGCGCGGGCGCCACCTCGCCGGGCATGATCAGCTGCAGCCCGGCATAGAGCGAATTGGTGATCTGCGAGCTGCCGTGCAGGCCCGGGTTCTCCAGGATCAGCACGCGGCGCTCGGCTTCCTTGGCGCTGATGTGCTGGGCCGATTCCAGCACGTAGGGCCGCACCTCGGCATAGGCCCAGCGGTGCGGCACGCCGGCGGGCGTGGGCTCGGCCGGCACCAGCGACTTCAGCCGCGTCCACAGCGGCGCCAGGTGCTGGGTGTCGGCCCGGCCGTAGAAGGCCTGGCGCTGCTGCTGGAGGTCGGGCACGGCGGACATGGCGGGCTCCATCGCGGGGTTCAGGGTGCTTGGGCGGAGTATGTGCTCAGCGCGCCGGCCAGCGCGGCGTTGAAGGCATCGGCCGCCTCGAACTGCACCCAATGGCCGGCATCGGGCAGCACCTGCAGCCCGCCGAAGCCGGGCGCGGTGGACAGCACCTGCTGCACCAGCGGCAGGCGGTGGCGGTACAGCACGTCCTGCCCGCCCCAGATGCCGTGCAGTGGGCAGCGCAGCGTGGGCAGCACCAGGCACAGCGCATCCGTCAGCATCAAGCGGCGGCGGCGCAGGCGGTCACGCTCCACGTTGGCGGCATGCAGCGCCACCGCCAGCGGCGTGGCCGACTCCGGCCGCGCCAGCATCAGCGTCAGCAGGTTGTGGCGGTGCGCTGCAGTGCGGGCCGGGCCGGGCGGCAGACTGTCCCAGCGCTGCAGCGGCAGCGGCGGCAGCAATTCGGCACTGAGGCCGGGGCAGCCCACCAGCACCAGCCGCGCCAAGCGCGCCGGCTGCGCCTGCGCCCACAGCCCGGCCACCAGCCCGCCGAAGGAAAAGCCCACGCAGGCCACCGGCTGCGGCCCCAGCAGCGCGTGCAGGCCCTGTTCCAGCCAGCCGGGCAGCACATCGGCATCGTGGCCATCGGGCGGCGCGGCCGAATCGCCGAAGCCCGGCATGTCGGGCACCAGCACCTGCCAGCCGGCGGCGGCCAGTGCGTCGATGTTGCGCACCCAGTGCGTCCAGCTGCCCGAGCCGCCGTGCAGCAGCAGCAAGGGCGGCTGCGAAGGCGTGCCCCAGCGGTGCCAGACCAGCGTGCCGTCACCGCAGGGCGTGTGCAGCACCGAGGCGCGCTGCTGCAGGGCGGTGACTTCGGGGTGGGATGGCATGGGGCGAGTCTAGGGCGGGCTGAAAGGCGCTGCCACGCTGGCGCCACGGTCGGGCTGTTGGTACCATGGCCAACATGAAGGCGACTCTGCTGCTGCGCGAGCGTGTCCCTTTCCGGGAAGACTCGTTCGCCGAGTTGGTGCTGTGGCGGGTGCCCGCGCCCTTGCCGGGATCGAATCACGCGTTCAAGTACCGGCTTGCCTTCGTGCGTGGCGGGGTTTGCCTGGTCCGCTTCGACAACGAGGCTGGCAAGGGGGACCATCGCCACGTGCGCGGCAAGGAGTCGAAGTACACCTTTGTCTCTCCCGAGAAACTGGTTCAGGACTTTCTACGCGAAGCAAGGAGAGCTGACGATGAAGACCGTGACGCTTGATGTACGTTCACCGGAACTGGCCGCGCAGGATTTTGTGCAGGCCTGGAAGTCGGGCAAGGCGCAGAAGACGGCGAGGATCTCCTTCGCCACCCCGGAGCTGCTTTGGAAGGTGCTGACCGCCAAGCGCTGGGAGATCCTCAAGGCCATGTGCGGCGCGGGCCCTGTGACCGTCCGCGAGGTGGCACGCCGCGTGAGCCGTGACGTGAAGTCCGTGCACACGGATCTTGCGGCGCTGGTGAAGGCTGGCGTGCTGGACAAGACCGAGAAGGGGCAAGTCGTCTTTCCGTACGAGTCGGTCAAAGTGGAGTTTCTTCTGCAAGCTGCCTGATGGCGCGCACCTGAAGCTATTCAGAGCAAGGTCCGCCCCTTGCGTTGCAGCGGCAGCGGCAGCACCTACGCCCACAGCCCGGCCACCAGCCCACCGAAAAAGAAGTCCACGCAGGCCGCCGGCTGCGACCCCGGCAGCACGTGCAGGCCCTGCTGCAGCCAGCCGGGCAGCACATAGGCATCGTGGCCATCGGGCGGCGCGGCCGAATCGCCGAAGCCCGGCATGTCGGGCACCAGCACCTGACAGCCGGCGGTGACCAGCGCATCGATGTTGCGCAGCCAGTGCGTCCAGGCGGAGGAAGCGACACAGGGATCAATCACGCTTCTTATCGCATCGCGTGAGCACTTGAGTCGAATGAAGGAGGAGGCGGTTAGAGCAGGCGAAGAGGTCGAGAAGCATGAGGCCGACCTGCGTAAGCTCCGTGGTGACGCATAACATAGCATTCGGCACTGTGGCCTGCTGCCGGTTTCGAAGACACCTTGTTAAGGTGCAAGACGAAACCGGAGGTGGTTCATGGCAACGAGACGGCAGTTCAGCCGGGAGTTCAAGCTTGAGGCGGTGAGGCTGGTCAAGGAACG
>JAFLDH010000350.1 GCA_017302505.1 Burkholderiales bacterium | reverse complement strand
GATGGCCTCGCCCTCGGACACGCCCAGCGCGCGCGCCGCGTCGCGGTGGCGCAGGCCGCGCTCGCTGCGCAGGTCGAGGAAGCGGGTGTAGAGGTCGGGGGCCAGGGTGTCGACGGTCTGCATACGGTGTCAGTAGATGACTTGCAAATTGAGGGCGACGTTCAGGCCCGGCTGCGTGTAGCGGTCCAGCGCGGGCGAGTTCGCCGTCAGGCCGGTCTGGCCGACGTTGCTCCACAGCCAGTACTTCTTGTCGAAAACGTTGAAGATGCCGCCGGCCAGGCGCAGGTTCTTGTTGATGTTCAAGTAGCCGGTGATGTCGACCAGGCCGAAGCCCGGCGTCAGGAAGGGCTGCGCGTTGCCAGCCGCGGCGGCCGATTTTTTGCCCTGCACGCCGGTCAGGTTCAGCGATGCGCCCCATCGGTCGTCGGTGGCGGCATAGCGCAATCCGGCCACCGCCGTCAGCGGGTTGATGCTGTTCAGCGGCTGGTCCAGCGTCTCGTCCTTGCCGTTGGCGTAGGCGATGCTGCCGGCCAGCGTCCAGTTGCGGTCGATGGCCCATTCGCCCGTCGCCTCGATGCCGTAGATGCGCACGCGCGCCAGGTTGGTGGCCTGGAAGGTGAAGGCGAAGCCGGGCACGCAGGCCGGGTCGCTGGGGCAGTCGAGCTGGGTCTGCGAGTCGATGAAGTTCTTGTAGCGGTTGTAGAAGGCCGCCACCGCGAAGTTCGATGCGCCGGCACGTCCCTTGAAGCCCAGCTCCAGGCCCTGGCTGGTTTCCGACACCAGGTCCGGGTTCGGCACCAGCACGTAGGACTGCACCGGGTTGCGGAACGCGGCGTTGACGTCGTCGAAGGGCGGCGCGCGGAAGCCGAAGGCGTAGTTGCCGTAGACGTTGAGATCCGGCGTGACCCGGTACAGCAGCGCCAGCTTGGGCGACCATGCGCTGTCGGAGAAATCCTTGGCCTGCACGCCCGGCGGCACGTTGGCCAGGTAGATGGCGTCCGGGCTGATCTTCAGCTGGTAGTCGTCGTAGCGCAGCCCCGGCGTGACCACCAACTGGTCATTCATGAGCGAGATCTGGTCCTGCACATACAGGCCGAGCTGGCGCGTGCTGGTGTTGGGGAAGTCGCGCACCGGGAAGGTGTCGCCAGCCAGGGTCTTGGTGCTGGTGCCGGTGGTCTGGTTGTAGATGGTGGCGTCGCGCAGCGCACTGGAATCGGTGTCCGACGCGTCGATGCCCCACAGGATGCGGTGCTGTGCGCCGCCGCCTTCGACCAGGCTTTCCAGCTGTGCCGTCAGCCCGGTGATGCGCTGCTCGAAATCGAACTGCCGCGGGATGAAGCAGGTGTTGACGCCGCCGGCCACGCCCGAGCAGCTGGCCGAGGTGTTGCTGCGGGTCTCGTTGGACGCCGAGTCCGTGCTGGCGCGCTGGTAGTACAGGTTGGCCGTGAAGCCTGCCAGCCAGCCGCGCTGCGGGTTGCTGTAGGCATAGTCCAGGCTGAAGCGTTCGCGCTGGTTGTCGTCCTCGCCGCTCAGGCTGCTGGTGCGTGGCGTGGAGGCGTTCAGGCTCAGCACCTGCACCAGGTTGCTGCGGTCGAACCATTCGTAGGTGCCGCGCAGCTGGTGGCCCTCGGCCGGCTGGAGCACCCCTCTCAGCAACAGGTTCTGCTGGCGGATGTCCTGCGGGTTGGGCACCGTGCGCTGCGGGCCGATCACATCGACCGTGCCGAAGTTCTCCTGCGCGTGGCCGGTGAAGTAGGTGTACAGCGCCATCGCCTGCCAGGCCTGCGTGCCATAGGCCAGCGTACCGGTGTTGGCCCAGCCCGTGTCGGCGCTGGCATAGGCGCTCTTGAAGGCGCCATAGACCGGTGAGGTGCCCAGATCCAGGTAGTCCAGCGGGTCCTTGGTCATGTAGGAGACCACGCCGCCGAGTGCGTCGGACCCATACAGGCTGGACGCCGGGCCGCGCAGGATCTCCACCCGCTTCAGGCTGTCCAGGTCGACGAAGGAGCGGGTGGAGTTGTTGAAGGGCCCGATGCCGAACTGGTACAGGCTGGGCGCGCGGATGCCGTCCACCAGGATCTGCACGCGGTTGCCCTCCAGGCCGCGGATGTTGAAGCTGTTGGCGCCGAAGCGCGTCGGGTCGCTGTTGACCGAGACGCCGGGCTCGTAGCGGATCAGGTCCTGCAGCGTGCGCACCAGGCCGCGGTCGATCTGCTGTGCGTCGATCGTCGTCACCGTGGCCGGCACGTCGGCGGTGCTCTCTTCGAAACCGGTGGCACTGACGGCCACTTCGGGCAGTCGGGTCACCGGGCCCTGCGGCCCCATCTGAGCCCAGGCCGGTGTGGCCAGGGCCATCAGCGCCGCACGGCAGACCGCCGACCGAAGGAATTCCACGCTTGCTTCCACGTTGCCCGCTCTCCTGTGCGCTTGTGCTGCCGCGGCAAAAGGGCCGGATGCGGCAGGGTTCAAGGACGTTGGCGGGCTGCGGATGCGCCTTGGGCGGCGCAAGCGGGGCTGGCTACTCTTATTTAATGATAATCAGTCGCATTCAAGTTGGCAAGCGTCATCGGGTGAGCGCTGGCGGCGCAGGCTTCGATGACCGGCGTGGGCCGCCGCGGAAGCTCGAGCCGAGCCGGATGCGCCTGCCACAATTTGGGCAACTCCACAGCCACGGAAACTCGATCATGAACGTGCTCCGCTTCAGCGACCTGATCGCTGCCGGCAAGGTGGCCGGCCAACGCGTATTCATCCGCGCCGACCTGAACGTGCCGCAGGACGATGCCGGCCGCATCACCGAAGACACCCGCATCCGCGCCTCGCTGCCCTGTATCCGCATGGCCCTCGACGCGGGCGCCGCGGTGATGGTCACCAGCCACCTGGGCCGGCCCACCGAAGGCGCCTTCAACCCCGAGGATTCGCTGGCCCCGGTGGCGCAGCGCCTGGCCGAACTGCTGGGCCGCGAGGTACCGCTGGTCTCCGGCTGGGTCGACGGCGTGCAGGTGCAGCCGGGCCAGGTCGTGCTGCTGGAGAACTGCCGCGTCAACAAGGGCGAGAAGAAGAACGACGAAGCGCTGGCGAAGAAGATGGCCGCGCTGTGCGACATCTTCGTGCACGACGCCTTCGGCACCGCGCACCGCGCCGAGGGCACGACCTACGGCATCGCCCAGTTCGCCAAGATCGCCTGCGCCGGCCCGCTGCTGGCGGCCGAGATCGACGCCATCACGAAGGCCCTGGCCCATCCAAAGCGGCCGCTGCTGGCCATCGTGGCCGGCAGCAAGGTCAGCACCAAGCTGAGCATCCTGCAGAGCCTGGCGAAGAACGTCGACGGCCTGATCGTCGGCGGCGGCATCGCCAACACCTTCCTGCTGGCCGAGGGCCTGCCCATCGGCAAGAGCCTGGCTGAAGCAGCGCTGCTGGACGAGGCCAAGGCAGTGATCGCGGCGATGAAGGCGCGCGGTGCGGCGGTGCCGATCCCGGTGGACGTGGTGGTGGCCAAGGAGTTCAAGGCCGACGCGCCGGCCACCGTGAAGAAGGTTTCCGAGGTGGCCGCCGATGACCTGATCCTGGACATCGGCCCGCAGACCGCGGCGCAGCTGGCGGCGCAGCTGAAGGCCGCCGGCACCATCGTCTGGAACGGCCCGGTGGGCGTGTTCGAGTTCGACGCCTTCGCCAAGGGCACCGAAACCATCGCCCGGGCCATTGCCGAGAGCAGCGCCTTCAGCATCGCCGGCGGCGGCGACACGCTGGCGGCCATCTCCAAGTACGGCATAGAGAAGGACGTGGGCTACATCTCCACTGGCGGCGGCGCCTTCCTGGAAGTGCTGGAGGGCAAGACGCTGCCGGCCTTCGAGATCCTGGCGAAGCGCGCCGCCGGGTAAGGGCGCTACAGCTCGCCGAGCTCGCCCAGGTCGGTGACGCGGTCCAGTGCCTCGGCGAGCAGTTCGCCGGGCAGCACGCTGGTCGCCAGGCCGGCATTGCGCAGCTTGTCGAGTGCGCGCCGCGTCAGCGAATGCACACCCGCGCCGCGGCGGCTGCCGAACACGAACAGGCTGCGGCTCGGGCTGACCCAGGCCAGGCTGGCGGTGTGCCAGCGGTCGTTCAGGTACAGCCGGCAGCGCGAACCGGCCTTCAGGCCGTCGAGCCAGGCTTCGCGGTCCACCGCGGCGTCCTGTTCGTACATGTCGATCGGCACGGTGGCCAGGTCCAGCGGTGCGGTGTCGCGCGGCGGCTCGGCCTGGGGCAGCGGCTGGCGCGCCGGTTGCGGATCGCGCAGCACGGCCGTCAGCTCGCCCAGCTCGGCCTCGACGCGTGTCGCGTCGAGCGAGGCGCTTTCCAGTGCCAGACGCACGCTCGTCATCAGCAGCCGGTGTTCGTCCGGCGGCAGCGGCGCCTGGCCGGCATTCAGCAGTTGCTCCAGGCACTGCGCCTGGGCCTGCAGCTGCCGGCCGTCGGTGCCTTCGTGCAGCGCCGCCTCGGTCATCACCCTCGCCCAGGGCCCCAGCAGGAAGCGGCGCAACCCGTCGGGCGGCGGCTCGTCGCGCATGCGTGCCACCAGCTGGTCGCGGATGGCGTCTTCCAGCACCCGGCGTTCGGCGTTGTCGGCCAGACCGGCCGCTTGCGCACCCATCTGCGCCTGCTGCAGTTCCAGCCAGTCGGTGGTGGTGCGGTCGATCTGCGCCAGCGCGGCGGCCACCTCCCGCCGGCCCAGGCCGCTGGCAGTTTGCAGGCTGCCCAGCGTGCTGGCGATCGAACGATCGACCTCGCCGTCTTCGGCGCCGGGCAGGGTGTCCAGTGCGAGCAGCCGGTCCAGCAGCTGCCACCAGGGGTGCTGGAAGTCGTTGAAGACCTCGGCCGATTGCGCGACCAGGCGGTCGCCGGCCTCCTTCATCGGCACGACCCAGGCGGGTGCCGCGCCGTCGGCGACCCGGACTTCCATCTGGTCGAACAGATGCTGCATCAGCTGGCGCGCCATCGCCCGGGGCAGGCGCCGCGCCGCGGCGGACAGGTCGCCGCCCATCGCCGCCGGCTCGTCGAACAGGCGCAGCATGCCGGCTTCGGTGGCCG
>JAFLDH010000035.1 GCA_017302505.1 Burkholderiales bacterium | reverse complement strand
CGGCCAGGCCGGCCAGCGTGGCCGCACCGGCCGAAGCGCCGCGTGACAGCTCGCGCGACGCGCAACGCGCGCAAGCCCTGCTGGAAGGCCGCAGCGGTGCCTCGGCAGCCGAACCCGCCGCCTCGGCCGCGAAGCCGTCGCGCTTCGTCGTGCAGGCCGGTGCCTACACCGATGCCACGGCCCTGCGCGAGGCCCGCCAGAAGGTGGAAAAGCTGGGCCTGAAGACCTACACCCAGGTGATCGAGACCGACGGCGGCGCGCGCACCCGAGTGCGCGTGGGGCCCTTCGACAACCGCGACGAGGCCGAGAAGGCCGCAGCGCGCATCAAGGCGGCCGGCCTGGCTGCCAACATCCTGAGCCTGTGATGGACGCGCTGGGCTGGGTCGACATCGCGCTGCTGGCAGTGCTGCTGCTCTCGCTGGGCCTGGGCCTGTGGCGCGGCTTCGTGCTGGAGGCGCTGGCCCTGGTCGGCTGGGTGGTGGCCTACTTCGCCGCGCAGCAGCTGGGGCCGCTGTGGGCACCGCACCTGCCGCTGGGCGATCCGGGCTCGAACCTGAACTACGCGGCCGGCATCGCCGCGGCATTCCTGGCGGTGCTGATCGGCTGGGGACTGGCCTCGCGGGTGCTGCGGCTGTTGGTCAACGCCACGCCGCTGCGCGGCGCGGACCGCCTGCTGGGGGCGGCGTTCGGCCTGTTGCGCGGTGGCCTGCTGTTGCTGCTGGTGGCGGCTTTGGTGGCGCACACGCCGGCTGCCGATTCGCCGCAATGGCATCAGTCACAGGGTGCGCAGTGGCTCGCCATCGCGCTGCAGGGTCTGAAGCCCTTGCTGCCGCCGGACCTGGCGCAGTTTCTTTCCACTTGACAGGCAAGGGGGCCAAGCCATGTGTGGAATCGTCGGCGCCATCTCGGCCACGCCCGTGAACCAGCTGCTGTACGACGCGCTGCTGCTGCTGCAGCACCGCGGCCAGGACGCGGCCGGCATCGTCACCATGCAGGGCACCAAGTGCTTCATGCACAAGGCGCGCGGCATGGTGCGCGACGTGTTCCGCACGCGCAACATGCGCGCGCTGCCGGGCAACATCGGCCTGGGGCAGGCGCGCTATCCGACGGCAGGCAATGCCTACAGCGAGGAAGAGGCGCAGCCCTTCTACGTGAACGCGCCCTTCGGCATCGTGCTGGTGCACAACGGCAACCTGACCAACGCGCATGCGCTGAAGGCCGAGCTGTTCGACATCGACCGCCGCCACATCAACACTGAGAGCGACACCGAGGTGCTGATCAACGTGCTGGCGCACGAGATCGAGCTGGCCGCGCGCGACCTGCCGCTGACGCCGGACGCGATCTTCCAGGCAGTGAGCGCGGTGCACCGGCGCGTGAAGGGCTCGTATGCAGTGATTGCGCTGATCGCCGGCTACGGGCTGCTGGCCTTCCGCGACCCCTATGGCATCCGCCCGCTGTGCATCGGCGAGCTGCGCACCGAAGAGGGCACCGAGTACATGGTGGCCAGCGAATCTGTGGCCATCGAAGGCACCGGCCGCCACGTGCTGCGCGACGTGGCCCCGGGCGAGGCGCTGTTCATCGACGCCGACAGCCGTCTGCACACCCGGCAGTGCGCCCAGAAGCCGTCGCACTATCCGTGCATGTTCGAGTACGTCTACCTGGCGCGTCCCGACTCCGTGCTGGACGGCATCTCGGTGTACCAGGCGCGGCTGTACCTGGGCGAGACGCTGGCGCAGCGCGTCATCTCGACCATGCCTCCCAGCGAGATCGACGTGGTGATCCCGATCCCCGAATCCAGCCGGCCCAGCGCGATGCAGTTGGCGCAGAAGCTGGGCCGGCCGTACCGGGAGGGCTTCGTCAAGAACCGCTACGTGGGCCGCACCTTCATCATGCCGGGGCAGGCGGTGCGCAAGCGCAGCGTGCGGCAGAAGCTCAACGCCATCGGCGTGGAGTTCAAGGGCCGCAACGTGCTGCTGGTGGACGACAGCATCGTGCGCGGCACCACCAGCAAGGAGATCGTGCAGATGGCCCGCGAGGCCGGTGCGCGCAAGGTGTTCATGGCCTCGGCCGCGCCGCCGGTGCGCTACCCCAACGTCTACGGCATCGACATGCCCACGCGCGAGGAGCTGATCGCTGCCGACCGCAGCATCGAGGAGATCCGCGAGTACATCGGCGCCGACGCGCTGATCTACCAGGACGTGGATGCGATGAAGCGCGTGGTGCGGGCGCTCAATCCGAAGCTGGACGGCTTCGAGGCCTCGTGCTTCGACGGCCAGTACGTCACCGGGGATGTCAGCGCGGCCGACTTCGCCGCCATCGAGGCGCAGCGCACCGGTGCGCGCAACGACGACGAGGACAGCGCCGCCGACCGCAGCCGCCTTGCGCTGCACAATGCCGACACGGCCTGAGACGATGACCCCACGCGACGACGAGGCCGCCCGCCTGGCCCGCGCCCAGCTGCCCGAGGGCCTGCGCCCCGAGACGCTGGCCGTGCGCACCGCGCTGGCGCCCAGCCAGCATGGCGAGAACAGCGAAGGCCTGTTCCTGACCAGCGCCTTCATCCAGCCCGATGCGCAGACCGCGGCGCGGCGCTTCGCCGAGATGGAGGACTTCACCTACGCGCGCACCAGCAACCCGACGGTGCGCAGCCTGGAAGCACGCCTGGCAGCGATGGAAGGCGCCGAGGCGGCGATCGCCACCAGCACCGGCATGAGCGCGATCCTGCTGCTGGTGATGGGCCTGCTGAAGGCTGGCGACCATGTGGTGTGCTCGCGCTCGGTGTTCGGCTCCACCGTCAGCCTGTTCGCCAAGGAGTTCGGCAAGTTCGGCGTCGAGACCAGCTTCGTGTCGCAGACCGATCTGGCCGAATGGCGCGCGGCGGTGCGGCCGAGCACCAAGCTGCTGTTCGCCGAGACGCCGACCAACCCGCTCACCGATGTCTGCGACATCGCCGCGCTGGCCGACATCGCGCACGACGCCGGCGCGCTGCTGACGGTGGACAACACCTTCTGCTCGCCGGCGCTGCAGCGGCCGCTGGCGCTGGGCGCCGACCTGGTGATGCATGCCGGCACCAAGTACCTGGACGGGCAGGGCCGGGTGATGGCCGGCTCGCTGTGCGGCCCGGCGAAGCTGATCCACGACGTGTTCGGCGCCACGCTGCGAACCACCGGCATGACGCTGGCACCCTTCAATGCCTGGGTGGTGCTAAAGGGGCTGGAGACGCTGGCGCTGCGCATGAAGGCGCAGAGCGAGGCGGCACTGGCCGTGGCCCGCTGGCTGGAGGCGCACCCCGCCGTAGCCCGCGTGTACTACCCGGGGCTGCCCTCGCACCCACAGCACGAGCTGGCGATGCGCCAGCAGTCCGGGCTGGGCGGCGCGGTGCTGTCCTTCGACCTGCGCGCGGCCGATGCCGAGGCGGCGCGCGCCGCGGCCTTTCACGTCATCGACCGCACCCGCGTGCTGAGCATTGCCACCAACCTGGGTGACACCAAGTCGCTGATCACCCACCCGGCCACCACCTCGCACGGCCGGCTCACCGAAGCGCAGCGCCAGGCCGCCGGCATCGGCCAGGGCATGGTGCGTCTGGCGGTGGGCCTGGAGCATGTGGACGACATCACCGACGACCTGCAGCGCGGGCTGGGCAGCCTGTGAACACGCCATGAGCTCGACCATCCGCACCCGCATCGCCCCTTCGCCCACCGGCTTCCTGCACCTGGGCACCGCCCGCACCGCGTTGTTCTGCTGGGCCTATGCGCGGCATTTCGGCGGGCAGTTCGTGCTGCGCATCGAAGACACCGATGTCGCCCGTTCCACACAGGAAGCGGTGGACCAGATCGTCGCCGCGATGCGCTGGCTGGAACTGGACTACGACGAAGGCCCGTTCTTCCAGATGCAGCGCATCGAGCGCTATCGCGAGGTTATCGCGCAGATGCTGGCGGCGGGCACGGCCTACCACTGCTACTGCAGCACCGAGGAACTGGACGCAATGCGCGAGGCCCAGCGCGCCCGCGGCGAGAAGCCGCGCTACGACGGCCGCTGGCGGCCCGAGCCCGGCAAGACGCTGCCGCCGGTGCCGCAAGGCGTGGCGCCGGTGGTGCGTTTCCGCAACCCGAGCGATGGCGTGGTCAGCTGGAACGACCTGGTCAAGGGGCCGATCAGCATCAGCAACCGCGAGCTGGACGACCTCGTTATCGCCCGCGGTGACGCGGTCACGCCTGACGGCGTGGGGACGCCCACCTACAACTTCTGCGTCGTCGTCGACGACTGGGACATGCGCATCAGCCACGTGATCCGCGGTGACGACCATGTCAACAACACGCCGCGGCAGATCAACATCCTGCGCGCGCTGCTCGGGCCCAACGGCGCGCTGCCGGTGTATGGCCACGTGCCGATGATCCTGGGGCCGGACGGCGACAAGCTGTCCAAGCGCCACGGTGCGGTCAGCGTCACCCAGTACCAGGACGAGGGTTACCTGCCCGAGGCGATGATCAACTACCTGGCCCGCCTGGGCTGGAGCCACGGCGACGCCGAGCTCTTCAGCCGCGAGCAGCTGGTGGCCTGGTTCGACGGCCAGCATCTGGCCAGGAGCCCTGCGCAGTGGGACCCGGCCAAGCTGGGCTGGGTCAATGCCCACTACCTGAAGCAGCGCAGCGACGCGTCTCTGGCCACGCTGGTGGCCGCCCAGTTGGCGCGGCGCGGCATCGACGCCGCGGCCGACGAGCGGCTGGCGCGGCTTTGCGCGCTCTACAAGGACCGTTGCGCGACGACGGTGGAACTGGCCGACTGGATCGGCATGTACTTCGTCGACGTGCAGCCCGGCGAGGACGACCTGCGCACGCACGTCACCGATGCAGTGCGCCCGGCGCTGGTGGCGTTGCGCGACCGGTTGGTCGAAGTGGCCTGGGACAAGGCCTCGATCGCTGCGGCCATCAAGGCCACGCTTGCCGAACACGGGCTGAAGATGCCGCAGCTGGCGCACGCGGTGCGCGTGCTGGTGTGCGGCCGCAGCCAGACGCCGTCGCTGGACGCAGTGCTCGAACTGTTCACGCGCGAGCAGGTATTGTGGCGTTTGAGGACGGCCTGAAACTGCGGATATAATGCAAGGCTGTTTGAACGGCGCGAGTCAACCACTCGGGGGTATAGCTCAGCTGGGAGAGCGCTTGCATGGCATGCAAGAGGTCAGCGGTTCGATCCCGCTTACCTCCACCAAAGCTGGTTTGCATCGCGACGTTCGAATGGTTAGTCGTACCGACGGAGTCCCCTTCGTCTAGAGGCCTAGGACACCACCCTTTCACGGTGATTACAGGGGTTCGAATCCCCTAGGGGACGCCAAGTCTGGCAAGGCTTGCGGGCCGGCATTGCGCCGGGTCCGAAAACGATGCCACCACGCGGAGTGGTAGTTCAGTTGGTTAGAATACCGGCCTGTCACGCCGGGGGTCGCGGGTTCGAGCCCCGTCCACTCCGCCAAGTTTCATGAGGTTTTCCTCGTAAGCGCCCACTCACAAGTGGGCGTTTTTTATTCCAAAGTGGAATACGGTCGCTGAGGCACTTTCGCAGGCTTGCATCTCCAGCACAGTCCAGGCTGCTGTTGTACATCCTACGGGACAAGGCCTGGGGGGTGCAATTTCACTTGCAGCGCTCTGGATAACCCGGCTGCCGTTCGCAGCTGTCGAGAAGCCATGAAGATGCTCCCTCAGGAACTGACTAGGTGCAATTGGCGTTGGGTTGCATGCTCCACCCGGTGCGCAGAAGTCTTCCTTAAACCTCGGAGCCATCGGAACTGCGCATTGGACGGCGGGGTACGGGGTCTGAGCCCGGTTCATGCATCTGTGCGAATGACCCGAGAGTTCGGAGTTCTCACTTGAACGTAACCGTCACCAGACAGACACGGGAAGTCGAAGACCTGTGTAGTCATTAAGGAGGTAGCAACACGAAGCCCCGGGATGATTGGCAGGCGGTAGAAGAAGACCCCAGGGTCTGAAGATTTGGTGTCAACCCAGTCGGTCTAAGCGTGTTGAAGCCAAACGAATGCTGACCAGCTTCGGCACCCGTCCCGCCCGCCGGCCAGCACCAGTGGTTCGTGGCCTTCATGGAAGACCAGTACACGCCCCTGGGCGTTCCCTTTGGCTGTGGCAAAGTCGCCAAGGCTGTTCGCGAGGCGCGCAATGCTGCGGGCGTGGATCACGCTGCAGCGTAGTTTTGGTCTGCGCGGAGGCGGCAGCCGGCTTAGCGATTGCGGTCGGTCGGCGCGGCCGGTTGAACTCACGCTGACTGATACCAAGCCGACCTTCATTGAAGCGGCTTGCGACGCCGTGAATGTCGGCGAAGCGGTCTGCAGCAGCCATCAGCACTGCCACGTCGGCGGGTCGCACTGAACGACCGGTCCCCTTCAGGTCGGCAGACTCAACTCGACCCGCAGCCGACACACTACTTCCGAGATTGAAGGCCAGTAAGCAGTCATCTAAGCACCAATCAACAGGCGATGTATCGCCCAAAAGTTGCCAACGCTCCACCCAACTCAAGCCGCGGCCAACGGATTTGCCGCCGGCGGCAGTCTAGAACGGGCGCCGGGCCCTGTCGCGGCACGCTACCTGGTGGCCTGCCTGGTCAGTGTTGATGAGACTACGGTCCGTACAAAAAGGCAGTCGCCAGCGAATGTGAGCCGCAGGACACGGGTGTCGCCAGCGCTCTACTGCAGCCGACTCCGCGCGCCCGACCCAACAACAGCGACCGCCAGTCGCAAGCGGCCCGAGTGACCTGCAGCGGGCGCTCGCCGAAGCAACGGCCCGACCTGACCAGCGAGCGGTCCTGCCAGTTGTCATTCTCGTGGCGCACGGCGGCGACCAGACCGCCGTCCCGAGCCAGCCACCTGGCCAGAATGCGACGGTTGCCGGCGTGTTTCCACGCAATTGACTAAGGGAATCCAGCACCCCGCAGGCGAGGGGGGTGCGGCCGCCACGGCCACATCGGCCGGCCTGCAAACGTTAGCCTCATGTCGCCGTTTGGATTCCGCTGCGCGGCATGCAACTGGAATCGTGAAACTTTCCGAAGAGGTCTGCCATGAGCACCCATACACCTTTCGCTGTGTTCCCCCGCTCCTTCCGCCGCTGCGCGCTTGCTGTGGCCGCCGCGGCCGCCTTCGGTGCCACCCCTGCCGCCTGGGCCGATGCGGTGGTGGGCGGCTTTGTTTCGCTGTCCAGCAGCGGCAGCTTTGCCGGCGGCGCAGGCGACTTTAATTTCGCGACCGAATCGCTGTGGGTCGGCTTTGCCGGCGAAACGGTCGGCAACAGCTTCACAGGCACCGTGACCTTCAACGGCGGGACCCAGGCGAGTTTCCGCTCCATCTCCACGGCCCAGCCGCAAAGCGGCACAGCCTTGCCGCTGGGTGACTTCAACGTCATTCGCGTGCAGGACAGCGGCACCAAGCTGAGCACGCAGGGCGTGTCCACCGGCTTCGGCCGCGGCGACATCTACGTGACCGGTAGCGGGCACCTGGATGCGCGCAGCACCTCCTGCGGCGATACCAACTTCAACTTCTTCTTCTGCAGTACGCAGATCGGCAACGGTGCACCCTCGCAAGGCTCGCTGGAAGTCAGCGGCAGCGGCTCGGTGTACGAGACACGCGCCCTGAGCATCGCCACGGCAGGCACCTCGACCGGCGGCGGTCAGGTGGGCGCGAGCGTCGATGTGTTCGCCGGCGGCACACTGCGCTCGTGGAACGTCAACGTGGCCTCGCGCAACGGCAGTACCGGCAACGAGACAGCGCTGGGCATCATGCGCATCAATGGCGCCGGCTCGACCTGGATCGTCGACGGCTACGACAGTGTGGCCAACGGCGCCGCGCCGGCCAACTTCACCACCGCACCCTTCGTCATCCTGGGCCGCTATGCGGGCGGCACCGGTCAGATGTTCATCGAGGACGGCGGCACGCTGCGCCTGGAGAAGAAGGACGCCACCAGTGGCGCACCCTTCGTCATCCTCGGCTTTGGCGGTCCGTCGGAAGGCACGATCACCGGCACCGGCTCGAAGCTGGAGTTCCAGACCGGCACGGTCGGCTCGCTGCAGGTGGGCTTCACCAGCGGCGGCAGCAGCACGCTGACGGTGGAAAAGGGCGGGCAGGTGCTGGGCGCCCAGTTCGTGGGCATCGGCCGCGCCCGCTTCGCCAACGGTGTGCAAGACCCTGGCGGCACCGGCACGCTGATCGTCGACGGCGCCGGCTCGCTGGTGCGCATCGACGAAGCGACCGCGGCGGCTTCGCCAACGAGTGTCGGCCAGTTGGACATCGGCCGCGGCGCCGCGGCCAATGGCACGGTGACGGTACGCAACGGCGGCCGCATCGAGATCCTGGGCACCGTTGGCCGCACCAACGGCCCGACACTGCTGATCGGTCGCGAGGGCGGTGAGACCGGCGCACCGGTGGGCTTCACCGGCAGCGGCACGCTGAACATCCAGGGCGCCGGCTCGGTGGTGGAAATGCGCGCCGACGACGTGCTCGGCGGCGCCAATTCGGCCGTGCGGGTGGGCCGCACGGGCACCGGCACGGGCAACCTGAACATCACTGGCGGCGGCAAGCTAACCATCGAGGGCAATGCGGCTTCCTCGCTGGCCACCTTCAGGAGCACGTCGTTCATCGTCGGCGGCAGCGGCGGTTTCAGCACCGCCACGCTGGCCGGTGGCAACGGCAACGTGCTGGTCAGCGGCATCGGCTCCGAAATCCTGATGAAGGGCAATGACCTGTTCGCATCGGTGGGCGACGGGCCGGGCGGCAACGGGCAGATGACGATCAGCAACGGCGGCAAGTTCACCGGCACGCTGTTCCAGGTGGGCCGGGTGCGCACCACCGGCCTGGGCGACACGGCCAACGGCACGCTGACGATGAACGGCGGCCAGATGCTGCTCAGCGGCCAGTTCAACAGCACGCAGAGCAACGCGGTGGTAGGCGCCTCGCTGAGCATCGGCACCGATGCCGGGTCGACCGGCATCATGACGATGAGCAACGGCAGCACGGTGCAGATCCAGAACACCACGCTGAACCGTGCCGCCAGCCTGTTCGTCGGCGCCAACCCCAACTTCAGTGGCAGCACCGGCAGCCTGGTGATGACCACCGGCTCCAGCATCAGCATCCAGGGCCTGGCCGGCTCGAACCTCAGCGTGGGCGCCACGGGCACCGGCTCGTTGACGATGAACACCAGCAGCATCACGATGGCCAGCAACGGCCAGGCCAACATCAATGGCAGCGTGCAGCTGAGCAACGGCTCGCTGCTCGACGCCGGCAGCTTCCTGGGCATCGCCGCCAGCGGCGGCACCGGCAGCCTGCTGATCAACAACAGCGAGGTCAAGGCCGCCGAGATCGTGATTGGCACTGGCGGCTTCCTCGGCGGTAGCGGCGCCACCGTCATCGGCAACCTGACCAACAACGGCACCTTCAGCCCCGGTGCCTCGCCGGGTCGCTTCACCATTCTGGGCAACTACACGGCCGGCGTTGGCAGCAAGCTGATCCTCGAGGTGGAAAGCGACGGCGCCGGCGGCTTCCTCTCGGACGAGGTGATCTTCGGCGGCACGGTGGACCTGGCCGGCCTGGCCATCGAGTTCCGCTTCCTCGGCGACACCAGCCTGCAGGAATTTGCCAACACCGGCAACTTCCAGATCGACCACTTCCTGAAGAAGGAAGGCGGCGGTGTGCTGGACGACAGCAGCTTCACGGAAGTGAGCTTCGCGGCCACTGCCGGCAACATGGCGCTGGAAGGCTTCCAGTTCGATCCGGCGGTGGGCATCCCTGCTGCCGTACCGGAGCCGCAGACCTGGGCGCTGATGCTGCTGGGCCTGGGCGCGCTGGGCAGCCTGGCGCGGCGGCGCCGCGCCGGCTGAAGACCTCAGCCGCCTGCGCTGCCGGTGGCGCAGGCGCTGGCGGCCGTTGCCGTCGTCGCGGGGCCGGTAACGCAGTGTGCTGGCGCTCATGCCCACCAGCCTCAAGGCCTGGCGTTCGCTCAAGCCTTGTTCCTGCAACTGCCGCACGACCTCTCCACGTGCCGCCACGGCCACTGCTTTCCCTTGAGCACCTCGCGCATCGCGTCGATCTCGAGCATCGAGTTGGCCAGCAGCTACTTCAGCTTCGTGTTCTCGGTCTCCAGCGCCTTCAGGCGCTGGGCGTCCAACACCTTCATGCTGCCGAACTTGGCCTTCCAGGCGTAGTAGCTCGGCTCGCTGAAGCCAAGCTTCCTGCATAGCTCCATGACCGGCAACCCGGCATCGGCCTCATGCAGGAAGCCAATGATCTGTTCCTTGGTGTACAGCATCTTCATCGGTCCAATCTCCGTCTAGGGCTGACCCGGTCCCAGGATTCAGGACCAATCAATTACGGAGACGACCGGCATGATTTGGGCTCCGCGGAAGGGGCCAGGTGCAACTGCAGCGTATGCACTGTCTCACCAGGGCGCGACAGCGCCGACACTGCGCGCTTCGCCGAGTTCGACGCGGCCGTGAACGAACCCAGTTCGCGCTGTGGGTACCGAGCATTGGTCGCAGAATCTGGGCACGCGCAGATAGCTTGTGACCACGCCACTGAGTACTGCGGTGCTTGAGACCTGCCCTGCCTGACAAAGCGCCACTGAGCATGATCGTTCGCAGCCTGCCCGCCCGGTTTGGAGATTGCCTGCTGGTCACCTGGGGATCGCCGAAGCGAGCCATGTTGATCGATGCCGGGCTGGGCAAGACCTACACCGAGGCACTGCGGCCAGCGCTCGTCCAATGCAAGAGCCTGGGCATCCGGCGGCTGGAACTCGTCGTCGTGACACACATCGACCGTGACCACATCGGCGGGATCGAGCAGACGCTGAAACTTCAGCACGAGCATGGCCTGCCCGTTACCGAGGTCTGGTTCAATGGCGAGCCCCACCTGCCAAGGGAGCCCGCGCGGCCCAGAGGCGTTGAGCAGGGCGAGACGATTGGTCGATTGCTCAGGGCACAAGCGATGCCCTGGAACACCAGTCTGGCAGGCAAGGCCATCCGCATTCCCGCTCGCGGGCCGTTGCCAACCGTGACGCTGCCAGGCGGGCTTCGCCTCACCGTGCTGGCGCCCGACCTGGCACAACTCAAGCGACTGGCCGATCTATGGCCCGAAGCGGTGCGCAGCGCCGAGGCAGTGGAGTTGCTGCCACGTGGACCGGTCTCGCCGCGCCGGCCTCCGCCCGTTGCACCCATCGACATCGACCGGCTTGCTGCAGAGCCCTTCAGCGAAGACGACAGCGTGGCCAATGGAAGCAGCATCGTGTTGCTGCTGGAGCAAGGTCGGAAGGCAGCGGTTCTGACTGGAGACGCGTACCCCAGCCTGGTCCTGGCCGGCTGGAAGCGTCTGGTGGCCAGCCGTGGTAGCGCACCGAAGTTGGATCTGCTGAAGCTATCGCATCACGGCAGCAGCACCAATACCTCGCCCGAACTCTTGCGCACGCTGAAGCCTCGACGGGTTCTGGTGTCCTCGGACGGCAGTGCCTACGGGCACCCGCATGCGCAGACGCTGGCCTGGGCAGTGCGCGAGCTCAAGGGCGTGGAACTGCTGTTCAACTACGACAACGAGTACTCGAGGCCGTGGGCCCAGACCGCGGCACGACCGCGATCCGGCTTCAAGGTCCGGTTGGGCGGTCCGGACGGCATCGCGGTCTAGTGCCGCGCACGGGGCAGAGATGTCGTGGGAGACCCGCCCCACCCGGCGGGCACCTGCGCACGCTCAAGCAGTCAGGCGGTGTGGCGTTGGCTTGCCAGGGCTAGGCCCCCCAGCCCTAGCACCAGCAAGAGTGCCGATGCGGGCTCTGGCACAGGGTTCGCCGGACTGATGAGTATCGATATGCCACCGGCATTGTCGGGCACGTAGTAGTCCCGCAAAGTGAAGACCAGAGTCTTCGCGGATGCCAAGCTGAAGGTGGCTTCGAAATGCTTTACCAGTGAATTGTTGGCAACCTCCGCCGCGGAACTCCCGCCGGCGGCCTCGTAGTACTGGATGGTATTGCGTGTGGTGTTGTCCGCCATCACAAAGGCCCACGCCCAGGACGAGGTGTAGATGTTGTAGCTCCAGGCCTGGAACAGCGCGCCCGGCTGTCCAGCAGCATTGGTGATCCTGTAGTCACCTGCCGGCAGCGCCAGCGTGACCGGGGTTCCGATCAGGTTCAGGTGCTGACCCGGTACAGGCGCAGGATCGCTGCCTCCGCCGTCGTACGTAAAGCCATGCGTGGCGTCGATGTTGACGACCTGCGCCTGCGCCGCAAAGGCAATGGACAGCGCGGTCAACCAGCACAGTCGGAGCACCGGACCCATGGAGCACCTCAGAAGATCACAGCAACGTTCGCAGCGTATCGGTCCCAGGCGGCGGCCGTAATCCTATGTTCTTAGGGGGATGGGGACCGTGTCGGCGCTGCGCCTGTCTGACCGTATGCGCATAGGTCACGGGCCAGCGGTGGAGCCCCTGACGGTGGAAAGGCGTCCTTAGCTGCCAGCTCGGACGGATTGCGCGGGAGCTGACTTTGGCGGGTGCCCGGTGCTGGCCGGGACCGCCGACTCGCGGCCAAGGCTGAGATCAGTCAACTGATCCGTCTTGGCCTGAACGGCTGGTCTTCGAGGCGACGACCTCGCTATTTCGACCCAGAGCGGGCACACAGGTTGTGTGATTCGGTGCCACAAAGGCGTCCTTCGATAGCTCGCATCGACTTCAAGAGCGCCGGGCCAGACTCCTGGCGCGGGTCCCGGCGCGGCCTGAAGCTTCCGTCGAGGCCCTGATGACAATCTCGGTGTTCGACGATGTCGCGACTGGCTCCGGTCAATCTGGACGCGCAAGACCATCGCAGAGAGTGATCATGTGTAGCGCTCAATGCTGGGCGGCGGCCCGGGGTGCCGGCGGTAAGTTGGGGTCGCAATCGGCGGCCCTGGGATGGTCCTTGCGGCCCACAGGTGCCGCCATGGTGGCGTCGACCAACTGCTGCGTGACGATGTACGAGGTGCAGGTTCCGGAGATGGCACGGCCCAGCCGGGTTGAATTCAGTACGCGAGATGCCACTGCAGACAAGAAGATGCCGGCATCGAGGCTCGCTGCATCCCCGGGTGCCAGCTACGATGGCGTGCGAGCCTTCGCGGCTGCAGGAACGCGACCCCGCCGTGCCGAACCCAGACACCACCCTACCAGCGCCCAAGGTGAACCCGGGTCCACATTCGTCGAATGCGGAACTGCAGGTCTTCGAACGACTGCTCGCAGAATTGTCGGCCGGCTTCATCGGCCTGGCTGCCGGACACATCGACGCGGCGATCGAAGACGCGCTGCGCCGCATCGTGCTGGCGCTGGACATCGACCGCTCCTCGCTGATCTCGGTGGATGCGGTCACCGGACGCATCGAGACCACGCATTCCTGGGCTTTGGAAGGCATCGATCGAACGCCGCCGACGGACATCGTGCAGAGCAATCCCTGGGCCTTGAGCTGCGCGCGCGCCGGCCGCCCCGTGGTCTTTGCCCGCCTAGATGAGTTGCCTGCGCAAGCGGCGGTAGACAAGTCCACCTTTGCGCACATGGGACTGAAGTCTCATGTCGGCATGCCGATGTGGGTGGGCGGGCGCCTGCGCGGCAGCCTGACCTTCGGGTCGTTGCGCCGCGAACGCGAATGGCCGGACGAGTTGCTGGGCCGCATGCGGCTGCTCGCCGATGTTTTCGCCAGCGTACTGGCGCGCCAGCACGCCGAACAGCAGCGCGAGCGCGTGCTCGACTTCGAGCGTCTGGCCTCGCGCACGCTGAGCGCTCTGCTGATCGCTATGCCCCAGGACGAAGCGCGCATCATCGAAGCCGGCCTGCACGACATTGCGGCCTTCCTAGGCGCGGACCGGGCGACGCTGTGGGAAATCGGCGACGACCAGCGCTTCCGTCGCGCGCACCACTGGTTCGCCGACGGCGTGCCCGGCATCGAGGAATGGTCGGCGCAGGCTCTGCCGTGGATCCATGCCCGCCTGAACACAGACGCCCTGGTGCGCTTCGCACGGCTGAGCGAACTGCCGGCCGATGCCGACGCCGACCTGCAGGCGATGCGGGACCTGGGCGTGCGTTCGCTGCTGGCGGTGCCGGTGGCGGTCGCCGGCCAGCTGCTGGGGGTGTTCTCGGTCGCCGCGGTGCGGGTCGAATGCGACTGGCCCGACGAGCTCGTGCCGAGCGTGCGCCTGCTGGCGGAAGTCTTTGCCACGCTGCATGTGCGGCGCCATGCCGAGCGCCGCGAACGTGCCGCCGAATCGGAAGCCGCGCTGTGGCGCGAGCAGTTCGCGCATGTCGTGCGGGTGCACACCGTCGGCGAGATGTCGGCGGCGCTAGCGCATGAGATCACCCAGCCGCTGGGGGCGATCGAGAACTACGCACATGCCGCACGGCGCCGCCTGTCCGGGCCTGCGCCCGATCTGCCGAAGGTGGTCGACCTGCTGGAGCGCATCGTCGCGCAGTCGGCACGTGCGGGCGACGTGGTCACGCGGCTGCGCGGCATGGTCAAGCGCCACGAGCTGCAGCTCGGCGAGATCGACCTGGAGCGCCTCGCCACGGCCTGCATCGATCTGCTGCGCGGTGAATGCGAGCAGCACGACCTGCGCATCGAGCTGCGGCGGCCGGTCCGGCTGCCCCGCCTGGTGGCCGACGAGGTGCATGTGCAGCAGGTGCTGCTGAACCTGCTGCGCAATGCCATCGAGGCGATGGAGGCGGCGGCTCCCGCTGCGCCGCGCCGCATCGAGGTGAACATCGCCTGCGTCGCCCCGGAATGGGTGTCGGTGCAGGTGGCCGACCATGGCCCCGGCATTGCCGAGGGCGAGCTGGAACAGGTGTTTGAAGCCTTCCACTCCACCAAGCCGCTGGGTCTGGGCGTCGGCCTGGCGATCTGCCGGCGGCTGATCGAGGCGCAGGGCGGCACGCTGCGCGCGGCGCAGAATCCGGCGGGCGGCGCGTTGTTCGAGTTCACGCTGCCCGTCGCCCCTGCGGAGAGCGCATGACCGAGCCCACCATCTTCATCGTCGACGACGACGAGGCCTATCGCGACTCACTGGTCGAGTTGGTCGCATCGGTCGGCCTGCACTGCGAGTGTTTTGCGTCGGCGCTGGATTTCCTGGCCGCCTTCGACCCGGCCCGCGCTGGCTGCTTGGTGCTCGACGTGCGCATGGCCCGAATGAGCGGCCTGGCGCTGCAGGCTCGGTTGAAGACGATGGGCGCCACGCTGCCCATCGTCTTCATCAGCGGCCATGGCGACCTGGAGATGGCGGTCAAGGCGATCAAGGACGGCGCGGTCGACTTCGTGCAGAAGCCTTACCGCGAGCAGCAGCTGCTCGATGCCATCAACGAGGCCTTGCAGCGCGACGCGCAGCGGCGCCGCACGCCGCCGCCGGCCGATGGGGTGGCGCCCGGCGTGGCGCTGGCGCTGCTCAGCGCACGCGAGCGCGAGGTCATGCAGCTGGCGCTGCAGGGCCTGCCGAGCAAACTGATCGCCAAGCAGTTGAGCCTGAGCCACCGCACCGTCGAGCATCACCGCAGCCGGCTGCTGGAAAAGCTGGGCGTGGCCTCGATGGCCGAGCTGATGCGGCTGAACTACAAGCAGGCGCTGGACGGTAGCGCAGCGCCACCTAGGTAGGCTTGGGGTGGGCGCACGGATGGTGCGCCCGGCACCGGCGCAGCACCATCGCGGTGCTGCGAGGGAGGCGATGTTCAACACCGTGTATGTGCTCGAACGCGACCCGGCCGAATGCCGCTGGATCGAGTCCGCGCTGGCGGGCCAGGTGCGCAAGCTGATCTTCTTGGAAGACGGCGCCACGCTGCTCGACTGGCTGGCGACGCAGGGGGGCGATTGCCTTCTTTGCGGCTCCGAGCCCGATGCGTCGGTGGCCCTCGAACTGGTGCGCAGGCTGCGCCGGGACGGGCAGGCCTTGCCGGTGGTGGTGATCGGGCCGCACAGCGCCTTCCGCACGGCGGTGGACGTCGCGCGCCTGAACGGCACCGACTTCCTGGAGCGACCGGTCAGCGCACAGCGCCTGCGCGCCGCGCTGCGCAAGTTGACGGCGGTGACCGAAGAAGGCGCAAAGCGCTGAACGAGGAGACGAACATGAACGACAGCACACGCCAAGCACAACTGGCGCTGGAGGCGGTGGAACGGGTGCAACGGGTCTACGCCGCGCAGCGCGCCGCCTGTCTGGCGCAGCCCTACCCGAGCGCCGACGAGCGGCTCGAGCGGCTGCGCGCGCTGAAGCGCCAGACGCAGCGCTACCAGGACCTGCTGGCCGAAGCGATGAGCGCCGACTTCGGCTTCCGCCCGGCGGCCGAATCGAAGATGCTGGACCTGCTGGGTTCGGTACTCGAAGCTAACCACGCGGTCTCGCACCTGAAACGCTGGATGAAACCCAGCAAGCGCTCGACCGAGTTGCTGTTCCTCGGCAACAGCGTGAAGGTCCTGTACCAGCCCAAGGGCGTGGTCGGCGTGATCGTGCCGTGGAACTTTCCGATCTACCTAGCGATGGGCCCATTGGTCACCGCGCTCGCCGCAGGCAACCGCGTGATGATCAAGATGTCGGAGGTGACGCCGGCGACCAACGCGGTGTTCAAGACGCTGCTCGGCGAGGTCTTTGGCGAAGACCTGGTGGCGGTGGTCGGCGAGGAACTGGTCGACCCGAACGTCTTCACCTCGCTGCCCTTCGACCACATCGTCTTCACCGGCTCGCCGGCGGTCGGCAGGACCGTCATGCGCACCGCGGCGCAGAACCTGACCCCGGTGACGCTGGAGCTCGGCGGCAAGTCGCCTGCGGTGGTCACGCGCCACTATCCGGTGGCCGATGCGGCGCTGCGCATCACGCACGGCAAGTCGGTCAACTGCGGGCAGATCTGCATCGCGCCGGACTACGCGCTGGTGCCGCGCGAGAGCGTCGATGCGTTCGTAGCGTCGGTCAAGAGCAGCTTCGAGCAGTTCTACGGCGGCCACACCGAGGGCAACCCCAACTTCACCAGCGTCGTCAGCGACCGGCAGCTCCAGCGCATCGAGGCGGTACTGGCCGACGCGCGCGCCAAGGGCGCCACCGTCACCGCCTGCGCGCCGCAACCGTCGGCCGGCAACCGGCAACTGCCGCTGCACATAGTCACCGGGGCGACGCCGGACATGGCGGTGCTGAAGGAGGAGCTGTTCGGCCCGGTGCTGCCGGTGGTGCCCTATGACAGCACCGACGACGCCATTGCCTTTATCAACGAGCGTCCGCGCCCCTTGGCGCTGTACTGCTTCAGCCACGACGATGCCGAGCGCGACGAGCTGCTGCGGCGCACGCATTCTGGCGGCGTCTCGGTCAACGACTGGGGCTGGCACGCGATCAACCACGACGCGCCCTTCGGCGGCATCGGCAACTCGGGCATCGGCAACTACCACGGCGAAGAGGGCTTTCGCGAGATGTCGCACGCGCGCACAGTGTTCCAGCGCCGCCGCTGGTTCCCGACGCAGCTGTTCCATCCGCCCTACGGCAGCTTCGTGCAGCGACTGTCGATGAAGTTCTTCCTCGGCGAAGCCGACCCGTCGCTCGGCGCCAGGTCCAGGCACTGACATCCTTAGCTGCAGGAGAGCGAGATGCCCGCACTTTCGGCCATCGATCTGGCGATGTTCATGCTCGAGACGCGCGAGCGGCCCTTCAACATCGGCCCGCTGGTGCTGCTGCGCCCGCCCGCGGGCTTCAAGGGCAGTTTCGCCGACAAGCTGCACGCCAGGCTGCTGAAGCGCCCGCCCGGCCCGCCGTTCAATTACCGGCTGGTGCTGTCGCTGACCCACGCGCCGTCGGTCGAGCCGATGGCCGACCCGGACATCCGCGGCCACGTGCACCGGCTGACGCTGCAGGACGCGTCGATGGCGCAGCTGCTCGAGAAGGTCTGCGAGCTGCACGAGGCGCAACTCGACCGCACGGGGCTGCTGTGGCATTTCTACGTGATCGACGGCCTGGCCGACGGCAGCGTGGCGCTGTACGGCAAGGTGCACCACGGCATCATCGACGGGCGCACCTTTGTCAAGGCGGTGACACAGTGGATGTCCGAGGACCCGAAGGACAAAGAGGTGCGCGCGATGTGGGACGGCGTGGCACGCTCGGCCAAGGGCGCAGGCCAGCGTGCCGGCATCGTGCAGCGGCTGGTCGCGGCCGGCTCGCAGGCGGTGAGCCTGGTGCGTTCCGCCGCCGGCGTGTATGGGCTGCTCGCCGAGCAGGGGCTGCGCTCGGCCGGCCTCGGCAAGGGCCTGCCGCTGCCTTTCCTGAACGTGCCCGGCGCCTTCGACGGCAAGCTCTCGGCCCGGCGCAGTTATGCCTACTGCACCTTGCCGCTGGCCGAGCTGAAGGCCGTCGGCAAGGCCCATGGCGCGACCGTCAACGACATGCTGCTGACTGTGCTCGACATTGCCATGCAGCGCTACCTGGCCAAGCAGAAGAAGATCGCCAGGGAGCCACTGGTGGCCGACATGCCCGTGGCGCTGGGCGAGGGCGCGAAGGGCGGCAACCAGATTGCGGTGCTGCAGTTTCCGCTCGGCCAGGCCGCAGCCTCGGTGAGCGACCGCCTGAGCGCGATCCGTGCCGAGACTGGCCGCCTGAAGAACGCGCTCGGGAAACGCGACAGTGACACGGTGATGCTCTACACCACGCTGGTGCACGCGCTGCCGCTGCTGGTGGAGCGGGTGGCCGAGAATGCCGCGCCCAGGCTGTCCAACCTGCTGATCTCCAATCCTTTCGGCTTTGACGGCGAGGCCTACCTGATGGGTGCGAAGGTCGAACTGACGTTGCCGATCTCGGTGGTTGCGGCCGGGCACAAGCTCAACGTCACCGCGGTCACGCTCGGGCCGCGACTGCAGATCGGCTTTCTGGCGATGCCCGCGGCGGTGCCGCACATCGACCAGCTGGCGCGCCTGACCGAGCAGGCCTTCGACGAGGTCAAGGCCGCGCTGCTGCCCGTGGCCAAGTCCGTGCTGCCCAAGGCTGCCACACGCAAGGCGCCGGCCAAAGCGCGGGGTCCGGCTGCTGCCAAGCGCAAGGCCGGCGCGGCGCGCGCCCACTGATCCACCCAACCTTAATCCAAGAAGGAGGACATCGATGAGACAAGCCCAACGTACTGCCACTTCGCTGCTCGGTGCGGCACTGCTCGCTGCCGGCTGCGCGTCCGCGCCCGGTTCGGCCGACCTGACGCCCAAACCGGCCACGCCCGCCACCGTCAACGCCAACCAGGCCATGCGCCCTGTGGTGGCCGCCTTCGACAAACGCGACTTCGACGACGCCACGCGCGGCAAGCTGGCCGAGCTGAACGACCCGCTGGTCAAGGCGGCCGACGGCCGTATCGTCTGGGACACGCGCAAGTTCGATTTCCTGAAGGGCGAGACGCCGGTCACTGCCAACCCCAGTCTGTGGCGCCAGCAGCAGCTGAACCATGCGCAGGGCCTGTTCAAGGTGGCCGACGGCATCTACCAGATCCGCGGCTACGACATCGCCGGCATGACGCTGGTCGAAGGCCAGACCGGCTGGATCGTGATCGACACCATGCTCACCGCGCCGATGGCTCGCGCCGGCTTCAAGTTGGCGATGGACACGTTGAAGAGCGCCAAGCCGGTGGTGGCAGTGATCTACACCCACAGCCATGCCGACCACTTCGGCGGCGTGCGCGGCGTGGTCGACGAGGCAGACGTGCGCTCGGGAAAGGTAAAGATCATCGCGCCCGATGCCTTCATGGAGCATGCGATCGCCGAGAACGTTCTCGCTGGCAACGCGATGACGCGCCGGGCGCAGTACATGTACGGCACGGCCTTGCCGACCAGCGGCCAGGGCACGCTGGGCACCGGGCTCGGGCTGGCCTTGAGCAACGACTCGCCGACGCTGATCCCGCCCACGCAGTACATCAAGAAGACCGGCGAGGAGATGACGATCGACGGCGTGCGCATCGTCTTCCAGATGGCCAAGGGTTCCGAGGCACCGTCGGAGTTCATGTTTTACTTCCCCGACAAGAAGGCACTTTGCCTGTCGGAGGTGGCCACGAAGTTGATGCACAACGTCTACACCATTCGCGGCGCGCAGGTGCGCGACGCGCTGCAGTGGAGCAAGTACATCAACGAGACAATGGACCTGTTCCCTGACGCCGAGGTGGCCTTCGCCAGCCACCACTGGCCCACCTGGGGCAAGGACAACATCCGCGCGTTCCTGACCAACCAGCGTGACACCTACCGCTTCCTGCACGATCGCGCGCTGAACCTGGCCAACCAGGGACTGGTGATGGACGAGATAGGCAGCGAGCCCTTTTTCCCCAAGGGCCTGGCGGTGGACGCCGCCTCGCGCGGCTACTACGGCACGCTCAGCCACAACCTGCGCGCGGTCTACAACTTCTACCTCGGCTACTACGACGCCAACCCGGCCACGCTGCATCGCCTGCCGCCGGCCGAAAGCGCAAAGCGCTACGTGGCGGCGATGGGCGGCGAGGCGGCGGCGCTGGCGGCCGGGCGCAAGGCCTTCGCCGACGGCGACTACCGCTGGGTGGCCGAGATCGTCAACCACGTGGTTTTCGCCAACCCCGGCAATGCCGAGGCTCGCGCGCTGCAGGCCGATGCGCTGGAGCAGCTGGGCTACCAGGCCGAATCCGCCACCTGGCGCAACGCCTACCTGATGGGTGCGCAGGAGCTGCGCGCCGGGCCCAAGCCCTTCGGCGGCAGCTCGGCCAACCCGGACACGGTGCGCGGCATGAGCAACGAGCTGCTGTTCGACTTCATCGCACTGCGCCTGGACCACACCAAGACCGACGGCATGAAGGCGGCGGTGCAGATGGTCTTCACCGATGTCAACGAGACCTGGGCGCTGGAGCTGTCGAACTCTGTGCTGAACAACACCAAGGGCCGCGTGCTGAAGAACCCAGACGTGAAGATCACACTGACGCGGCCGGCCTTCCTGGCGATGCTGCTGCAGGGAAAGAAGCTGCCCGAGCTGGTGCAGGCCGGCATGGTGAAGATCGACGGCAACCCGCAGGGCTTCGGCGCGGTGGTGGCGAACATCGTCGAGTTCCCGCCGCTGTTCAACATCGTCACACCCTGAGGAGAACACCATGCTTCAACCCGGTCTGATGATGGACCAGCCGCTGCTGCTGTCCAACGTGATCGAACACGCCGCCGCGCAGTACGGTGACGTCGAGATCGTCTCGCGCGAAACCCACGGACCGCTGTTCCGCTACACCTATGCCGACTGCGCCAAGCGCGCGCGCAAGCTGGCGCATGCGCTCGGCCAGCTCGGCCTTTCGGCCGGCAGCGCGGTCGGCTCGATCGCCTGGAACAACCACCGCCACCTGGAGGCCTACTACGCGGTTTCGGGCAGCGGCATGGTGATGCACACGGTCAACCCGCGGCTGCACCCGCAGCAACTGATCTACGTGATCAACCACGCCGAAGACCAGGTGATACTGTTCGATGCGACCTTCGCGCCGCTCATCAAGGGCATCGCCGCGCATTGCCCCAAGGTCAAGGCCTGGGTCTGTTTCGCCGACAAGGCGAACACGCCGGCCATCGAGGGCGTGGCCAACGTGCTGAGCTACGAGGAGCTGATCGCGCCGCACAGCGAGCACTTCGAATGGCCGCAGTTCGACGAGCGCAGCGGCGCGGCACTTTGCTACACCTCGGGCACCACGGGCAACCCGAAGGGCGCGCTGTACTCGCACCGCGCGATCGTGCTCAACGCGCTGGTCGGCAGCACGCCGGGCGTGCTGTCGCTGTCGGCGCGCGAGACGATCCTGCCGGTGGTGCCGATGTTCCACATCAACGCCTGGTGCATCCCTTACGGCGCGCCGATGTTCGGCGCCCGGCTGGTGCTGCCGGGGCCGAAGCTCGATGGCGCGAGCCTGTACGAGCTGATGGAAAGCGAACGTGTCACCGTCAGCGCCGGCGTGCCGACGATCTGGCTGGCGCTGCTGCAGTATGTGGAAGCGAACAAGCTGCGCTTTACGACGATGCGGCGTACGGCGGTCGGCGGCTCGGCGATGCCGCTGGCGCTGATCGCCAAGTTCGCTGACGAGTACGGCGTCGAGGTGCGCCACGGCTGGGGCATGACCGAGACCACCGCAGTGGCGACGATAAGCGCGCTGATGAGCAAGCACGATCCGCTGTCCGCCGCCGACAAGCATGCGGTCGTCGCCAAGCAGGGCAAGTCGGTGTTCGGCGTTGAGATCAAGGTCGTCGACGAGAGCGGCGCGACGCTGCCGCGCGACGGCAGTTCGCAGGGCGAGCTGATGGTGCGCGGGCAGTGGATCGTCTCCGGCTACTTCAAGGGCGAAAGCTCGCCGCTGCAGGACGGCTGGTTCCCGACCGGCGACGTGGCGACGATCGACGCCGATGGCGTGATGCAGATCCGCGACCGCGCCAAGGACGTGATCAAGACCGGCGGCGAGTGGATCAGTTCGATCGACCTGGAAAACGCCGCGATGGGCCACCCCGGCGTGGCGATGGCGGCGGTGATCGGCGTCAAGCATCCGAAGTGGGACGAGCGCCCGCTGCTGTTCATCGTGCGCAAGCCGGGCCAGGCGCTCGAGAAGGACGAGATCCTCGCCTTCCTGGCCGAGCGCGTGGCCAAGTGGTGGGTGCCGGACGACGTGGTCTTCGTCGACTCGCTGCCGGTGGGTGGCACCGGTAAGGTGCAGAAGGCCGACCTGCGCAAGCAGTACGGCGGCGTGTTCAGTTGACGGGAGACGGTCATGCCTATCGAAGCTGCTGAAGACCGCGGCCTGCCGCGGCGCGACTTTCTCAAGGTGGGCCTCGGCTTCTCGCTGGCGCTCACGGTGGGCACGGCCGTCGTCGGCTGCAGCGACGCGGCCAAGACCCCATCGGCCGGCTATCTCTTTCTGCGCCCCGGCGACGTGGAACTGTTCAGCGCGCTGGCACCAGCGGTGGTCACCGAACTCGGCGCCTTCGACGCTGCCCAGCGCAGCAAGCTGGTCGAGCGCACGCTGCACAACATTGACGGTACCTGTGCCGGGCTCGACCTGGGCAGCCGGCAGGAACTGCGCAAGCTGCTCGACCTGTTGGCCATCGGCCCACTGCGCTACGCACTGACCGGCGTCGGCGCGTGGAACGAGGCCGGTATCGACAAGATGCGGGCCTTCTTGGCCCGCTGGCGCGGCAGCCGCTTCGCCACGCTGAATGCCGGCGGCAACGTGCTGGTCAAGCTCACCTCGTCGAGCTTCTACGTGTTGCCCGAGAGTTGGCCCTCGACCGGCTACCCGGGGCCGCTGGAATACGTGTTCAACGCCATCAACTCCTGAAAGCCTGCCATGGCCCTACCCGACATCTACACCGAAGGCATCGCCTCGGGCTGGAAGGTCATCGACGCGGCCAAGCTGACGGCGCCGCAGACGATGGAGGCCGACGTGGCCATCATCGGCAGCGGCGCCGGCGGCGGCGTGGCCGCCGAGATCCTGACTCTCTCCGGACTGAAGGTGCTGCTGCTGGAAGAGGGCGCATTGCGCACCTCGGACAGCTTCAAGGACATGGACGAGGGCCGCGCCCTGCGCGAGCTGTACCAGGAAGGCGCCGCACGTGCCACGTCCGACGGCGCCATCGCCGTGCTGCAGGGGCGCTCGGTCGGCGGTTCGACCACCGTCAACTGGACCTCGAGCTTCCGCACGCCGGAGCCGACGCTGAAGTTCTGGGCCGCCGAACGCGAGGTGGTGGGCCACGGCGTCGAGGACATGAAGCCCTGGTTCGAGCAGATGGAGAAGCGACTGGACGTGATGCTGTGGGAGGCGCAGAACGCCAACAACAGCGTGCTCAAGCGCGGCTGCGACAAGCTCGGCTGGGAGGCGCATGCGATACCGCGCAACGTGCGCGGCTGCTGGAACTCGGGCTACTGCGGCTTCGGCTGTCCGGTCAATGCCAAGCAGTCGATGCTGGTGTCCACCATCCCCGAAGCGCTGCGCCACGGCGCGACGCTGGTGCACCGGCTGCGCGTGCGCCAGCTGCAGCATGCCAGCGACAAGATCACCGGCGCGGTCGGCGAGGCGCTGCGCGACGATGGCCGCACGCCCAGCGGCACGCTGGTGACGATCAAGGCGCGGCACTTCATCGCCGCCGGCGGCGCCATCAACACCCCCGCGCTGCTGCTGCGATCGCAATTGCCCGACCCGCACAAGCAGCTGGGCCAGCACACGCTGATCCACCCGGTGGTGCTTTCGCTGGCGCAGATGCCCGAGCGCATCGACCCCTTCTATGGCGCGCCGCAGTCCACGGCCTCCGACCACTTCCAGTGGAAGGACGGCGCCACCGGGCCGATGGGCTACAAGCTCGAGGTGCCGCCGATCTTCCCCGGCATCGGTGCTAGCGTGCTCAACGCCTACGGCGACGACCTGCGCAAGGAGATGGCTGCGTTGCCGCACACCAACGCGGTGCTGGCGCTGCTGCGCGACGGCTTCGTCGAACACAGCCCCGGCGGCAGCATCCGCCTGGCCGACGATGGCAGCCCGATGCTCGACTACGAGCTCAGCGACTACGTGTGGGAAGGTGTGAGGCGCGCCTACCTGAGCATGGCCGAGCTGCAGTTCGCGGCCGGCGCCCAGCGGGTGCGCCAGGCGCACATCGACGCGAGCTACCAGACGAGCTGGACCGATGCGAAGAAGGCGATTGCCGAGCTGCCGCTGAAGAAGTTCCGCGCCACGCTGTTCACCGCACACCTGATGGGCGGCTGCGCGATGAGCCAGAACCCGAAGCGCGGCGTCGTCGACAGCGGCGGCCGGCATCATCAATTGGCCAACCTGTCGGTGATGGACGGCTCGGTATTCCCGACTAGCATCGGCGCCAACCCGCAGTTGTCGATCTATGGGCTGGTAGCGCAGAACGCCACGGCGCTGGCCAAACAACTGAAGACCTGAAGTGAGCGAAGCTGCACCGCCCCTGGCGGCCGTGCCGCGCGCGGCAGCCGTGGCCGGCGTGGCCTTTGCGCTGTTGTTCGGCGCAGCGCTGCTGTTGGTGCGGCTGTCGATTCCGGGCTCGATCGTCGAGCGCGGCGGCTGGCTGGCCGACCCGGCCGGCAATTTGCGCCTGGCAACCGACCTGCTGGCCTGGGGCGGCATCGCCTTCCTGTGGTTCATCGGCGTGGTGCGCACGCACATTGGCGTACGCGAGGACCGCTTCCTGGCCTCGGTGTACTTTGGCAGCGGCGTGCTGTTCCTCGGCATGAGCTTCATGGCCGGCGCCGCGACGCAGGCGCTGCTGGCGGCGCACGCACAGTACGGCGAGCGCTTCTTCGACAGCGGCACCTTCGCCTTCGGCGGTCGGCTGGCCTACGAGATGACCAACACTTATTCGCTGCGCATGGCCGCTGTGTTCATGTTTTCGCTGGCCACGCTGTGCCATCGCACCGGCGCCATGCCGCGCCTGTTCGTCTGGGCCACCCGGGCCCCTGGCCGCGCTGCTGGTGCTAGGCCTGACGCAAACGCTGTGGGCGGCGTTGCTGTTCCCGTTGTGGGCGCTGGGCCTCAGCCTGTACCTGCTGCTGCGGCCGCGCCCGGCGCAGGCGTGACCTTTGTCTTGCGCGACGTTGATCGGTGTGCGATGCCGTAGTGGCGACGGGAAAGTCTCGTGCTTGTGCCGCTCGTGCACCACGTTCGGCGCAGGCAGGCCGTCCTGGTCGGGAAATACCACTGCATACGCGATGTACATACGGTACAGAGCATGGCTGGGCGGGCGGACGGCATGAAGCGTTCCTCCTGTCCCGCCAACGAGACGGTCCCATCGGTCAGCTGTTCAGCGGCAAGTGTTCAAAACCCTGAGCTGTTACATAAGCCGATTGGCGGTCGATTTCTGAACCGCCAGAGAGCAACAAAGCGGTCTACCGCCAGTACCCGCTCATGGCCGACACCGGGTCTCCAGCGAAGAGCCAGTAAGCTGACCTTGGCGGCCAGGGACACCGCGATACGAGGGACCGCTTCCTGACGCTGGCGCGGTTCTCCGCTCCCGGCCATCAGCGGGTATTCACGAACGGCAGCTATCACGTAGTCCAGCGCAGCTGAGAGCGTTGATAAGCAAGCCCCGCATTTGGCAGTCGGGTTCACGCGCGGGTTCACGAATTGACATCGAAAGG
>JAFLDH010000349.1 GCA_017302505.1 Burkholderiales bacterium | reverse complement strand
CCGCCGCGCGGGCTTGCGACCGGCTCAGTACCGGCGCCGACGCCGGTGCCAGGCCAGCGCCGCCAGGCCGCCGGCCAGCAGCAGCGCGCTGCCGGGCTCGGGGATGGGCGGCGTTTCGTCAAGGGCGCTGGTGTAGCTGACCTGCAGCTTGCCGACGGCCGTGCCCACCAGGAATAGCTGGATGCCGTCGGGCACCGTGGCGCTGAGGGTGCCGGTGCCGGTCAGCGTGAAATCGAAAGGCCCGCTGCTGAAGGGCGCCAGGTTGGCATTGCTTTGGAAGGACCAGGTCACGAGCGACGAGGTGGCCGTGCCGCCGAGTTCCTGGCCATTGCCCGCGGCAACGAACTGCGAAGGCTGCGAAAGCGACAGGCTGAGCGTGCTCGGGCTGATCTGGAAGGCCGCCGGTTGCTGCAGCGTCAGCGTGCTGCTGGCCTGGTAGGACACCGTGCCGCTGGTCTGGGCGTTGGCCGCGACCACGAAGTCGTAGAGATCGAGGGTCAGTTGGGCATCGACGCCGATCAGGGTGCCGGGGCCGGCGAAGGCCGGCAACTGCAGCGGGATGCCGAGCGGCAGCGTGCTCGTGCTCTCGAAGGTGGCGGAATACGTGGTCGTGGTGGTGGCCGCGGCGGCGCCCAGCGACAGGCCGGCCAGCAGCAACGGGAGCCCGGCACGCCGGGCATGGGCGAGGAAGGTGTGCATGGTGCGAGGCATGGTGGGGTGCGGAAAGAAACAAGGCCCGGACCTTGCGGACCGAGCCTTGCGTGGACGTGGGGCGCCTCAGTTCGCGCGCCGCCGGGCCCGCCAGGCCAGCGCGGCCAGGCCCAGTGCAAACAGCGCATAGGTTTCGGGTTCGGGCACGGCCGTCACCGAGGCCAGTGCAGCTTCACCGAACAACTGATGCACTCGGGTCGTTGGGTGCAGGTCATCGGAAAACGCTGATAGCGAGCACTTCGGACCACCGCCGGGGAAGAACGCGCCGCACGGCGAGGTGACGTTGGTGATGCCGAAGGTGGCTCCGCCGTTGCTCGTGGCGTCCAGGAACACGCCGTTGGCAATACCGGCAAAGTCGACGAAGCGCATGTCCAGGCCCAACGCGAGACCCGTCGCAAAGACGGTTGGAATCAGCGCATTGAAGCGGTTGGTGGCATCGGTGGACGCTTCTACCAAGCCCAACCCGACTGCTTCAGGCGTGCGTCCCAGGTCGGGCAGGTTGGCAATCAGTACGGTCTTGGCGCCCTTGCTGGCCAGCACGCCCAGACTCATGATCAACTGGTCCGTGGCAAGCTCGGCGGCGGCCTGACGGCCGTCTTGGTCCGCGGTCGAGTTGGTTTGGAATGCCTCACGCGCATCGCGCATGTCGTTTCCACCGCCGACCAGCACGTACAGACGGTGCGGGTCGGCTGCGCCGCCCGGCAACGAAGGCGCCCACAAGCCCGCGGTCTGTGCGAGCAGACCAGGTACAGCGTCGTTGGGGTCCGCACCCGTCCGGGCGCCGCCAAACGCGAAGTTGTTGCCTCCCGAGAGCGACGGCTTGGCCGAAAAGCCAAGCCCGCCGGCGAGATAGTCGGTCCACACGGCGCCATCGGAGAAGCGTCCGAGGAAGTAGGGCGAGGGAGGGATGGCTCCGCCGGTGGCGATGGCCACGTTGCCCGTGTCCGACAGGCTGTCGCCAAAGAAGGTGATGCCGCTGTAGGCCGCCTGAGCCGGCAGCGAAGCCACCGTCGCGGCAACGACGGTGGCTGCGACGAACAGTCGCTTGAGCGATGACGAAAGCATGAAAGCTCCTGGCAATGGGGGTTGAGTTTGACGAGGATCAAACTTATCACCCGATCCAACCCAGCGATACCGGGTTGCTCCCATCGCCAGCCCCCCGATTCGCGGGGGTGGCCAAGGCTGCGGCTACTGCTGCGCGGCGCCTTGCTGCAGGCTGCGCCCCATCATCTCGTGCACCTTGTTGATCGCCTTCAGCGGCCGCACCATCACCTTGAAGTGGTCGATCCTGCCGGCGGCGTTCCAGTGGATCATGTCGATGCCGTTGACGGTGATGCCCTCGACCTCGCACTCGAACTCCAGCACCGCCGAGTCCGGGCCGTACCAGTGGTTCAGGTAGCGGAAGCTCGGGTTGTTGAGCACCTGCATCGCCGCATGCAGGTAGGCGGTGGTGATGGCCTTGCCGGCCTGCGGCGTGTGCACCACCGGCGAGACGAAGACCACGTCGTCGGCCAGCAGGTTTTGCAGGGCCTTCATGTCACGGTTTTGCACCACCTGGTGCCATTGTTCGATGGTGCGGGGCGTCACGTGCGGCTCACTGTGAAGGGGACGCTTCATCGTAGCATCGGGTGACCCGGAGCCCCTGCGATGCCTAGCGACACGACGATCGAACAGCTGAATGCCAACCCCCCGGCGGTGATCCGCAGCCTGAAGGGCCGGGTGGTCGGCTTCGCGCCCGAGCGCCAGGAACTGCGCATGGCCTTCGACATCGGCACCGAGTTCTGCCACACGGTGGACATCGTGCAGGGCGGCTTCATCACCGCGATGCTCGACGCCTCGATGGCCCATGCGGTGCTGGCCATGGACGGCGCGCATGTGCGCGTCTCGTCGATCGACATCAACGTCAGCTTCCTGCGGCCGGCGCGCGCCGGCGGCTTCACCGCGGTGGGCAGCATTGTCAAGGCCGGGCGCACGGTGGCCTTCCTGCGCGCCGAGCTGTTCAACGACAGGGGCGATCTGGTGGCCACCGCCACCTCGTCGGCGCACCTGACGCGCGAGCACCGCTGATCGGCCGCGGCTTGAGGCGCGTCAAGGTGCCCGGCCGGCCACACGGGCAGCATCACGCACCGCAGCGCCGTACCCTGGCGCGATGCCCGTGCCATGCTCCAAGCCACCCGCCCCGTCCCTGCCGCCGATACCGATGCCGATGAGCTGATGCAGCGCACGTTGGCCGGCGGGCTGGCGCCGCTGCTGTTGGGCGGGCGCCGGCTGCTGCCGGTGGTGCAGGGCGGCATGGGCGTGGGCATCTCGGCGCACCGCCTGGCCGGCAGCGTGGCTGCGCTGGGCGCGGTGGGCACGATCTCTTCGGTCGATCTTCGCCGCCACCATCCCGACCTGATGGAGCGCACGCACGAGATTGCGCCCGGCGCGGCGGGCACGCTGGCCGCCAAGCAGGCGATCGATGCCGCCAACCTCGAGGCGCTGGAACGCGAGATCCGCGCCGCGCGCGCGCTGTCCGGCGGCCGCGGGCTGCTGGCGGTGAACGTGATGCGCGCCATCAGCGCCTATGCGCCGCAGGTGCAGCGGGCGCTGGAATGCGGCATCGATGCGGTGGTGGTGGGCGCCGGCCTGCCGCTGGACCTTCCCGACCTGGCGCAGGACCATCCAAAGGCCTTGCTGGTGCCGATCCTCTCCGACGCGCGCGGCGTGCAGCTGCTGGTGCGCAAGTGGGAGCGCAAGAAGCGCCTGCCCGATGCCATCGTCATCGAACATCCGCGGCTGGCCGGCGGGCACCTGGGCGCGGCGCGCATTGCCGACCTGGACGACCCGCGCTTCGATTTCGAGAATGTCATCCCGCAATCGCTGGCCTGGCTGCGCAGCGCCGGCGTCGAGAAGGACGTGCCGCTGATTGCCGCCGGCGGCCTGCGCTGCCATGACGACATTGCCCGCGTGCAGGCACTGGGCGCGGCGGCGGCCCAGCTGGGCACGCCCTTCGCCGTCACCTGCGAAAGCGACGCGCATGCCGAGTTCAAGCGCGTGCTGGCCCAGGCCGACGACGACGACATGGTGGAGTTCACCAGCGTGGCCGGCCTGCCGGCGCGGGCGGTGGCCACGCCCTGGCTGCGCAACTACCTGAAGGCCGAGCCCAAGCTGCAGGCGGTGGCGCACGTCAAGCCGCGCTGCACGGTGGCCTTCGACTGCCTGGCGCAGTGCGGGCTGCGCGACGGCCTGGCCGGCTGGGGCCAGTTCTGCATCGACACGCAACTGGCCGCTGCAATGCGCGGCGACCTGAAAAAGGGCCTGTTCTTCCGCGGCCGCGGCGCGCTGCCCTTCGGCGCGCAGATCCGCAGCGTGCGCGAATTGCTCGAGCGGCTGCTGACGCCGCCGCCCGAGGCCCTCAGCGCGACTTGACCGCGCAGGTGTTGATGCCCAGCAGCGTATAGGCCGGGCACCAGCCCAGCGAGCCGGTGATGATCGGCACGATGCCGATCCAGCCCCACACGCCGATCGTGCCGGTCAGCGTCAATGCAATCAGCACCAGGCCGGCGATGATGCGCACGGCGCGATCCACGGTGCCTTCGTTGGTCTTCATGGTCTGTCCTCCGGTTGCGCCGCGCCCTTCGCGGCATGGCTTGCAGTATGCGCAGCCGCAGCCCCGGCTTCTGTGACCTGGGTCACCGGGCAGGGCTGTCGCCGGCCGCCAGCGTGCGCAGTGCCGCGGGGTCGCGCAGCTCGATCCGCTCGCGGCCGATGACCACCCAGCCGGCACGTTCGAAGCGCTTCAGCAGCCTGGTCACGATCTCGCGCACGGTGCCCAGCTCGTCGGCCAGCGCCTGGTGCGTGGTCTGCACGGTATGGCCGCGGCCCAGCAGCGCCGCGGCCAGGCGTTGGTCCAGCCGCTGGAAGGCCACCGCCTCGGCCAGGCTCATCAGGTCGGACAGCCGGTCTGCAAAGACGCCGAAGACGAAGCGCCTGAACGGCTCGTGCGCCAGCCAGCGTTCGAAGCCGGCCGGCGACAGCAGCAGCAGCCGCGTCGGCGCAGTGGCCACGCCGTGCGCCGACAGCGCGGCCTGGCCGAACAGCCCGCTGGCCGAGACCACGCACAGCTCGCCGCGGCCCACCCGATAAAGCTCCAGCGCACGGCCCTGGGCCGAGCCGCGGGCCACGCGCACCTCGCCTTCCAGCACCAGCGGAAAGCCGCGGCAGGGCGAACCTTCCTCGAACAGCACCGTGCCGGCCGGGACCTGCACCAACGGCACATCGGCCGTGCCGGCTGCGCTGCGCAGCGAGGCTGGCAGATCGGCCAGCGCCGGGTAGGCTTCGGCCAGGCCGGCGGGCCAGGGCGGGGCGGGCTCGGTC
>JAFLDH010000348.1 GCA_017302505.1 Burkholderiales bacterium | reverse complement strand
GCGGCCAGCGCGGCCTCGTCACCCAGCCCGGCGGCGGCCAGCAGCGCGTCCACCGCAAAGCCGCGGCCGCGCAGCACGCTGGCCGTCAGCCGCAGATAGCCCGGGTTGACGGCCGGGCTGTCGGGCGTGGGGCGCGGGGTGTTCATCGGGCGGGCGCAAGCGGTCGTGTCAGTTTATGACGATCGATCGACAGCTTCGACGGTGTTGCCCCGGAGGGCGTCTGGGCACAGTGCAGGCTGTTCCCCAGACCACGGAGACAAGCGTGAACGACGCCCCCAGCGCGGCCCTGCCCGCCACCCCCTACCGCGACCGCAAGCGCCATGCGTGGCTGCTGTCGATCCTGGCACCCACCTTCGTAGGCAGCGGCCCGCTGCTGGTGCACCTGACCGGCCAGCCCGGCTGGGCCTGGGCGCCGGTGCTCTTCCTCTACGGCCTGGTGCCGCTGCTCGATCTGCTGCTGGGCGAAGACCGCAGCAACCCGCCCGAATCCGCCGTGCCGGCGCTGGAGGCCGACCGCTACTACCGGTGGGTGACCTATGCCACCGTGCCGGTGCTGTGGATCGCGTTCATCGGTTCCATCTGGTACCTGGTAACCCAGCCGCTGCCGCTGCACGCGCAGATCGCGATGGTGCTGTCGGCCGGCCTGATCGGCGGCTTCGGCATCAACCTGGGCCACGAGCTGGGCCACAAAACCACGCGGCTGGAGCGCTGGCTGGCGAAGATCGTGCTGGCGCCCACCGGCTACGGCCACTTCTTCATCGAGCACAACCACGGCCACCATCGCGACGTGGCCACACCGGCCGACCCGGCCAGCTCGCGCATGGGCGAGACGATCTACACCTTCATCCTGCGCGAGATGCCCGGTGCGCTGCAGCGCGCCTGGGCGATCGAGGTCGAGCGGCTGCGCAAGCGCGGCCTGCCGGTCTGGTCGCTGCACAACGAGATCCTGCAGCCGGCGCTGATCTCGCTGGCGCTGTGGACGCTGCTGGTGGCCTGGCTGGGCTGGGTGGCGCTGCCGTACATCCTGGCGGTGTCGTTCTGGGCCAACTTCCAGTTGACCAGCGCCAACTACATCGAGCACTACGGCCTGCTGCGCGGCAAGCTGCCCAGCGGCCGCTACGAGCCCTGCCGGCCGCACCATTCGTGGAACAGCAACCACCTGTGCTCGAACTGGATGCTGTTCCACCTGCAGCGCCATTCCGACCACCACGCGCACCCGCTGCGCCGCTACCAGTCGCTGCGCCACTTCGACAACCTGCCCACGCTGCCCAACGGCTACATGGGCACCTACCTGCTGGCCTATCTGCCGCCGCTGTGGTTCCGGCTGATGGACAAGCGGCTGGTGCAGGCAGTGGGCGGTGAAGCGTCGCGCATCCACTTCCAGCCCGGCAAGCGCGAGGCGCTGGTGCAGCGCCACGGCCTGCGCCTGCAGGGGGCCACGCTGTGAAGGACTTCGACTTCCTGATCGCTGGCGGTGGCTCGGCCGGGTGTGTACTGGCCGCGCGCCTGAGCGAAGACCCGAAGGTATCGGTCTGCCTGGTGGAAGCCGGCGGCAGCGCCGACTCGGTGTTCATCCGCGCGCCGCTGGGCTTTGCCGCCACCGCGCCGATGGGCCTGCATAACTGGGGCTACGAGACCGTGCCGCAGGCCGGCTTCGACGGCCGCCGCGGCTGGCAGCCGCGCGGTAAGGTGCTGGGCGGCTCGTCCTCGATCAACGCCATGGTCTACACCCGCGGCAACCCGCGCGACTACGACCAGTGGGCTGCGCTCGGCAACCCCGGCTGGGCCTGGGACGACGTGCTGCCTTACTTCCGCGCCGCCGAGCACAGCGAATGCTTCGGCGCCACCGAGCTGCACGGCAGCGGTGGCCCGCTGAACGTGGCCTGGCTGCGCAGCCCGAGTCCGCTGGGCGAGGCCTTCATGCAGGCCTGCGAACAAAGCGGTCTGCCGCGCATCGCCGACTACAACGGCCCGCGCCAGCACGGCGTGGCGCCGGCCCAGGTGACGCAGAAAGGCGGCGAGCGCTGTGGCGCCTTCCGCGCGTACCTGCAGCCGGCGCTGGGCCGGCCCAACCTGACGGTGATCACCGGCGCGACCATCGCGCGCGTGTGCTTCGACGGCCGGCGCGCCAGCGGGCTGGAGATCCTGACGAAGCAGGGCCTGCAGACGCTGCGTGCGCGGCGCGAGGTGCTGCTGTGCGGCGGCGCCTACGGCTCGCCAGCGATGCTGATGCGCTCGGGCATCGGCCCGGCCGCGCACCTGCAGCAACACGGCATCGCTGTGCGGCAGGATCTGCCGGGTGTGGGCAGCAACCTGCAGGACCATGCCACCACCGTGCTGATCCAGCGCACCGCGCGCACCGATGCGACGCTGGGCCTCTCGCTGCGCGGTGGAGCCACGCTGCTGTCGGCCGTGCGCGAATGGCGGCGCCAGCGCAGTGGCTGGATCACCAGCAACGTGGCCGAGGTGCAGGGCTTCCTGGCCACCGACGGCCGCGACGACTGGCCCGACATTCAGCTTGCGCTGTGCACCGGCATCGTCGACGACCACACGCGCAAGTCGCACTGGGGCCATGGCTACACGCTGCACGTCACGCTGATGCGGCCGGAAAGCCGCGGCGTGGTGCTGTTGGCCAGTGCCGACCCGCAGGCCGCGCCGGTCATCGACCCGGCCTTCCTGAGCTCGCGCGACGACCTGCAGCGCCTGGTGCGGGGCGCGCGTATCGGCCAACGCATCCTGCAGGCCGAGGCGCTGGCGCCGCACCGCGGGCCGATGCTCTACCCCTTCCCGCACGACGACGAAGCGGCCGCCGAGGCCTTCGTGCGCCGCCACACCGACACCGAATACCACCCGGTGGGCACCTGCGCGATGGGCCCGACAAGCGACCCACTGGCCGTGGTCGATGCCGAGCTGCGGGTGCGCGGTGTGCACGGGCTGCGCGTGATCGACGCGTCGGTGATGCCGCGGCTGGTGACGGGCAACACCAACGCGCCGACGATCATGATTGCCGAGAAGGCGGCCGCACTGCTGCGCGGCACTACCCAGAAGATCGAGCCTGTGCACGACGCCTGCATGGCCTGAAGTCCGGGTTCATTGGCCGGGCAAGACGCGCCGGGCACGGCGGCAGCGTAGGATTCACAGCCAATGCGCACCCGTAACCTTCTCCTGATCGGGCTGACACTGCTGGCCGTGGCCGCGGCACTGTTCGTGCCGGCGATGCCGCAGCCCTCGGTCTATCACGACTTCGCCGACAAGCGCCAGGCCTACGGCATCGAGAACTTTCTCGACGTGGTGTCGAACCTGGCGTTCGCGATCGCCGGCGTCGCCGGCCTGGCCCTGGTGCTGCGCCCGCGCACCTGCTTCGCCAGCCCGGCCGAGCGGCTGCCCTACCTGGTGTTCGGCATCGGCGTGCTGCTGACCGCCGCCGGCTCCTGCTATTACCACCTGAAGCCGAACAACGAGACGCTGTTCTGGGACCGGCTGCCGATGACCATCGCCTTCATGGGGCTGGTGTCGGCGCAGATCGTCGACCGCGTCAACGTGCGCGCCGGGCTCGTGGCGCTTGGGCCGGCGTTGCTGGTCGGCGTTGGCACCGTGGTGTACTGGATCGTCACCGAGCGGCAGGGTCGCGGCAACGTGGTGCCCTATGCGGTGCTGCAGGGCTATGCGGTGCTGGTGCTGCTGCAGCTGGCGCTGCTGCACCCGTCGCGCTACACGCACGGCGGCGCCATCTACGCGGTGTTCGCTGCCTACCTGCTGGCCAAGGTGTTCGAGCACTACGACCGGCAGATCTTCGAGTGGACCGGCATGGTCAGCGGCCACACGCTCAAGCACGTGGTGGCCGGTCTGGCCGGCATCCCGGTCGTCTGGATGCTGTGGCACCGCCGGCTGGTCGCCTCGCAGCCGGCGGCCCAGGTCGGCAACCTGTCTTCCCGCCAGGCCCGCGCGCCGGCCTGAAGCCCGGGCGCCACCGGGCCCGGTGGCGCGCCCTTCCTGCATCGCCCTGCCGCACCCCGGGTAAGTCCGGAGGTGCGCACCCGCTTGGCGCGCGCGCACCACGACGATACGATCGCGCACCTTTTTGTATGCAATCTCCGGACTGGATGGTGTGCATACCGAGGGCCGGGCCGGGTACGAAGCTTGCTGGAAGGCTGCCGACGATGACTGCCGTGCTGACCGATGCCGACATCCACGCCCGCCTGGCCGAGGCGGTGCTGGACCAGCGCCTGTCCCCTGGCCAGCGGCTGCGCGAGGACGAGCTCGGCCAGGCCTTCGGGGTGTCGCGCACGCGCATCCGTCAGGTGCTGATCCGGCTGGCCAGCGAAGATCTGGTGACCCTGGTGCCGAATGCCGGCGCGCGCGTGGCCGAGCCCACGCCGGACGAGGCGCGCGAGGTCTTCGGCGCGCGCCGCCTGCTCGAGCCCGAGCTGCTGGCCAGCTTCGTGGCGCGCGCCACCGCGGCCGATCTGCGTGCACTGCAGGGCTGGATCCGCGACGAGGAGCGCGCGCGCACCGAAGCGCGCCGCCACGATGCCATCCGCCATGCCGGGTCCTTCCACCTGCACATCGCCGAACATGCCGGCAACCGCACGCTGGCGCGGCTGCTGCGGCCACTGGTGATGCGCACGTCGCTGGTGCTGATGCGCTACGGCCCGCAGGAAATCCGCGACGAGCGCGACGCCGGCTGCAACTGCCAGGAGCACCGCACCATCCTCGCCGCGCTGAAGCTGCGCGACGCCGCTGCCGCCAGCCGGGCGATGCTGGCGCACCTGGCACGGCTGGAGGCCCAGCTTCGCTTCCACGACGAGCCCAAGACGAGCCCGGGCCTGGCCATGCTGCTGGGCCTGGATGAGGGCAGCACCGCGTGAAGACGCTGCTGCTGCTCAACCCCAACACCAGCGCCGAGGTCAGCGCGCTGCTGCAACGCCATGCCGCGCCCGTGGCCCAGGCCGCCGGGCTGTCACTGGCCGTGGCCACCGCGCGCTTCGGGCCGCGCTACATCACCGGCGAGGCCGGAGCCGCGGTGGCCGGCCACGCGGCGCTCGATGCCTTTGCCGCGCACGTGCAGTCGCACGGCCTGCCGGCG
>JAFLDH010000347.1 GCA_017302505.1 Burkholderiales bacterium | reverse complement strand
TCTTCCTGTGCGTCACCGGGTCGCCGCAGGTCGAGGCCTCGGTGCTGGGGCCTGACGGCCTGCTGGCCGGCGCGGCGGCGGGGCTGCGCATGGTCGACACCTCGACCAGCGAGCCCGATTCCACCGCCCGGCTGCGCGAGGCCTGCGCCGCAAAGGGTGTGCGCTACATCGACGCGCCGCTGGCGCGCACGCCGGTGGAGGCCGAAGCCGGCCGGCTGAACGTGATGGTCGGTGCCGAGGCCGAGGACTTCGCCGCGCTGGAACCGGTGCTGCGGGCCTTTGCCGAGAACGTGTTCCACGTCGGCGGGCCCGGCGCCGGCCACATCATCAAGCTGCTGAACAACTTCATCGCGCAGGCGATGTGCACCTCGATCGCCGAGGCCTTCGCGGTAGGCCAGCGCGCCGGCATCGATCCGAACAAGCTGGTCGAGCTGGTGTCGGCCGGGCTGGTGAACTCCGGCATCTTCCAGGTGATGGCCAAGACGCTGAAGGGCGACCTGGGCGGCATGAAGTTCGAGCTGAACAACGCCCGCAAGGACGTGCGCTACTACACCCACCTGGCCGAGAACCTGGGCGCGCCCTCGGTCGTCGGCGAGGCGGTGCACCAGTCGCTGGTGCTGGCCTGCGCGCTGGGCCACGGGGGCAAGTTCGTGCCCTCGCTGGTCGAGGCGCAGGAGCAGCTGACTGGCGCGAAGCTGGTGCCGCGTTGACGCGGCGGCGCGCTCAGGCCTTCGGCAGGCGGTGCAGCGCGCAGATCTTGTTGCCGTCGGGGTCGCGCAGGTAGGCCAGGTACAGCTTGCCGGCCGCGCCCTCGCGGATGCCCGGCGGGTCTTCGATGGCGATGCCACCGTTCGCCAGCCCCGCGGCATGCCAGGCATCGGCCTGCGCGGGTGAGGTGCAGGCGAAGCCGATGGTGCCGCCGTTGCCCACCGTGGCCGGCTTGCCGTCGATCGGCAGCGTCACCGAGAAAACCCCGGTCGGCGTGCGCCAGAACACGCGGTGGCGGTCCACCGCCCCAGGCGGCACGCCCAGTGCACCCAGCACGGCGTCGTAGAAGGTCTTGGCGCGCTCGAGGTTGTTCGTGCCGATCATGATGTGAGAAAACATGGCGGAAAGTCTCCTGGTTGTGGGGCGGTCAGGCCGGGGCCTTCGGACATTGTGTCGCCAAGTGCCCAAGCCTGCCGGTTGCCTGCAAGTTGGACAGACCGCCAGCCGACAACTGTCTGATGTCTGAACATTTCATGGTGTCTGCGCGCATCGGTCGGCCTCCGAAGCCCGGAAAGCGGGCGCTGCGGACCGGTTTCTGGCCGGAAAATGCGGGTTTGCACTTAGATGGTGCTGCATGGCATGGGCGTTGCGATGAAATCGGCAAGACGCGGCGCATTGGCTGCCGCGCATTCGCAACCTGAAGGAGACGCACCCGTGATCCGACGCAACATTTCCTGGCTGGCCGCTGCGGCGGTGGCCGCCACGCTGTCGGCCCTGCCGCTGGGCAGCGCGATGGCGCAGAACAAGGGCGAGGTGAAGATCGCGCTGATCGCCAGCAAGACCGGCCCGCTGGAGGCCTATGCCAAGCAGACCATCGTCGGCTTCAACCTCGGCCTGGACTACGCCACCGGCGGCACGATGACGGTGGCCGGCAAGAAGCTGGTGGTCATCGAGAAGGACGACCAGGGCAAGCCCGACGTGGGCAAGACGCTGCTGGCCCAGGCCTATGCCGACGACAAGGTGGACATCGCCGTTGGCCCCACCGCCAGCCCGGTGGCGCTGGCCATGCTGCCCGTGGCCGAGGAGTACAAGAAGATCCTGCTGGTGGAGCCGGCGGTGGCCGATTCGATCACCGGCGACAAGTGGAACAAGTACATCTTCCGCACCGGCCGCAGCAGCAGCCAGGACGCCATCGCCAACGCCGCGGCACTGGACCAGGCCGGCACCAGCATCGTCACGCTGGCGCAGGACAACGCCTTCGGCAAGGACGGCGTCAAGGCCTTCAAGGGCGCGCTGAAGAAGTCGAAGATCGTCTACGAGGAATACCTGCCCGCGGCCACCACCGACTTCACCGCGGCCGGCCAGCGCATCATCGACAAGCTGAAGGATCAGCCGGGCAAGAAGGTGGTGTGGATCATCTGGGCGGGTGGCAACCCGTTCAAGATCGCCGACATGGACCTGAAGCGCTACGGCATCGAGATCGCCACGGGCGGCAACATCCTGCCGGCGATGGTGGCCTACAAGCAGTTCCCCGGCATGGAAGGCGGGCTGTACTACTACTTCGGCATCCCGAAGAACAAGGTCAACGAGTGGCTGGTGGCCCGCCATTACTCGCAGTTCAAGTCGCCGCCCGACTTCTTCACCGCAGGCGGCATGGCCGCGGGCATCGCGGTGGTCGAGGCGCTGAAGAAGACCAACGGCGACACCAACACCAACAAGCTGATCGCGGCCATGGAAGGCATGAGCTTCGAGACGCCGAAGGGCACGATGACCTTCCGCAAGGAAGACCACCAGGCGATGCAGGACATGTACCACTTCCGCATCAAGGTGGACCCGGCCTTCGCCTGGGGCGTGCCGGAGCTGGTGCGCGAGATCAAGGCCAGCGAGATGGATGTCCCCATCCAGAACAAGCGCTAGCGCTTGTTCTGGAGGGCCTGGCCTAAGGTTTCGCTCCCCCTAGCCCCCTCCAAGAGGGGGCTCCAGTCAGTCTGACGACACCCGGCCTGTGGCCGGGTGGGAATGCCGTGCTCGAGACTCGTGATCTGACCATCCGCTTTGGTGGCCATGTGGCCGTCGACCATGTGTCCTGCGCCTTTGCGCCGGGCACGCTGACGGCCATCGTCGGGCCCAACGGCGCCGGCAAGACCACCTACTTCAACCTGATCTCGGGCCAGCTGCCGGCCACCGAGGGCCAGGTGCTGCTGGGGGGCGAGGACATCACCCGGCTGCCTGCGCCGCTGCGCACCCACCGCGGCCTGGGCCGGGCCTTCCAGCTGACGCAGCTGTTCCCCAACCTGACGGTGCAGGAGAACGTGCGCCTGGCGGTGCAGGCGCGCGAGTCGGGCCGGCGCGGCGGCACGGGGCTGGACCTGTTCAGCGTCTGGCTGGACCGCAAGGCCTGGATAGCCGAGGCGCGACAGATCCTGCAATCGGTGCGGCTGGACGACAAGCGCGATGCCCATGCCGCCGGCCTGCCGCACGGCGACCAGCGCAAGCTGGAAGTGGCGCTGCTGATGGCGCTGGACCCCAAGGTCTACATGTTCGACGAGCCCACCGCCGGCATGAGCGTGGACGAGGTGCCGGTGATCCTGGACCTGATCCGCGCACTGAAGGCGCGCAAGGACCGGCTGATCCTGCTGGTGGAACACAAGATGGACGTGGTCAGCGAACTGGCCGACCGCATCATTGTGCTGCACAACGGCGCGCTGGTGGCCGACGGCGAGCCGGCCACGGTGATCGCCTCGCCGGTGGTGCAGCAGGCCTATCTGGGCATCGTGCCGGAGGAGGCGGTATGACCTTGGTGCTCGATCTGAAAGGCGTGCACACGCACATCGGCGCGTACCACATCCTGCATGGCGTGGACCTGCAGGTGCCGGCCGGGCAGGTGACGATGCTGCTGGGCCGCAACGGCGCCGGCAAGTCGACCACGCTGCGCACGATCATGGGCCTGTGGGCCACCTCGCAGGGTTCGGTGCACTTCAAGGGCCGGCAGATCGGTGGCCCCGGCGGGCAGCTCACCACGCCCGACATCGCGCAACTGGGCATCGCCTACGTGCCCGAGGCGATGGGCATCTTCACCGACCTGACGGTGCAGGAGAACATGGTGCTGGCGGCGCGCAGCGCGCGCCGCGCGGCCGAGCTGGACACGCAGCGGCTGGAATGGATCTTCGGCCTGTTCCCGGCGCTGAAGAAGTTCTGGCTGTACCCGGCCGGCAAGCTCTCCGGCGGGCAGAAGCAGATGCTGGCCGTGGCCCGCGCCATCGTCGAGCCGCGCGAGCTGATCCTGATCGACGAGCCCAGCAAGGGCCTGGCGCCGTCGATCATCAACAACCTGATCGACGCCTTCCGCCAGCTGAAGGCGCAGGACACCACCATCCTGCTGGTCGAGCAGAACTTCCAGATGGCCAAGGCGCTGGGCGACGGCGTGGCGGTGATGGACAACGGCCGCATCGTGCATGCCGGCGCGATGGCGGAGTTGGCCGAGGATGAATCGATGCAGCACCGCTTGCTGGGGCTTTCACTGGGGGCGCACCAATGAGCGCAGCAACGACCACCGCAGCGGCCGCCACGGCGCCGGCCGCCATCCCGAAGGCCGAGTTCGACTGGAAGCCGATCGTGCTGCTGGGCGCGGTGCTGCTGGCGGCTTGGCCGCTGGTGGGCTCGTCCTCCACCTGGGTCACGCTCAGCGTCGCCGGGCTGGCGATGGGGCTGATCATCTTCATCATCGCCTCGGGCCTGACGCTGGTCTTCGGCCTGATGGACGTGCTGAACTTCGGCCACGGCGTGTTCATCGCGCTGGGCGCCTTCGTCGCCACCAGCGTGATGGGCGGCATGGCCGACTGGACCGCGAGCGAATCGCTGTGGCGCAACCTGGCGGCGGTGTTCGCCGCGATGCTGGTGGCCATGGCCGCGGCCGGCGCCTTGGGCCTGGCCTTCGAGCGGGTGATCGTGCGCCCGGTCTACGGCCTGCACCTGAAGCAGATCCTCATCACGATGGGCGGCATGATCGTCGGCGAGGAGCTGATCAAGGTCATCTGGGGCCCGCAGCAGATCGCGCTGCCGCTGCCCACGGCCTTGCGCGGCAGCTTCGTCATCGGCGATGCCTCGATCGAGAAGTACCGCGTGCTGGCGGTGGTGATCGGCCTGGGGGTGTTCGCGCTGCTGCTGTATGCGCTGAACCGCACCAAGGTCGGCCTGCTGATCCGCGCTGGCGTGCAGGACCGCGAGATGGTGGAGTCGCTGGGCTATCGCATCCGCCGCCTGTTCGTCGGCGTGTTCGTCGCCGGCAGCGCGCTGGCCGGCCTGGGCGGCGTGATGTGGGGGCTGTACCAGCAGAGCGTGGTGCCGCAGATCGGCGCGCAGGTCAACGTGCTGATCTTCATCG
>JAFLDH010000346.1 GCA_017302505.1 Burkholderiales bacterium | reverse complement strand
GCACCGCCGGTCCGCCCGGCCTGCAGGCCCTGGCCGCAGCCGCGCTCGGCGCGCTGCAGACGCTGGCCTTCGTGCACACCGCCTGGTGGCCGGTGCCGTTGCTGTGTGCCGCCGGGCTGGCCGTGCTGGTCTGGCAGGCGCCGGCGGGCCGGGCCGCGTGGCTGGGCTGGCTGTATGGCACCGCCTGGCTGGGGGCGGGCACCTGGTGGCTGTTCATCAGCCTGCACCAATACGGCGGGTTGCCCGCCTGGATGGCGGTGGCGGCGGTGGGGTTGCTGAGCATGGCGCTGTCGCTGTACCTGGGGCTGGCCATGGCGCTGTTCGCGCTGCTGCGGCGTGGCCGTGCGGTGGCCGACGTGGCGCTGTTCGCGGCGCTGTGGCTGCTGGCCGAGCTGGCGCGCACGGTGCTGTTCACCGGTTTTCCGTGGCTGGCCAGCGGCTACGCGCAGATCGACGGCCCGCTGGCCGCCTGGGCGCCGTGGGTCGGTGTCACCGGCATCGGTCTGATCGGTGCTTTGCTGTCGGCCTTGCTGGCGCTGGCCTGGGTGCGTCGGCGCCGGCCGCTGCAGGCGTTGGGTGCGCTGGCCGTGGTGTTGCTGGTGCCTGCGTTGTCGTTGGCCCTGGGCCCGCGCGAGTTCAGCCGCCCGGCCGGCGAGCTGAGCGTCAGCCTGCTCCAGGGCAACGTGCCGCAGGAGCAGAAGTTCGCGATGGAGCATGTGCCCGCGGCGATGGCCTGGCTGGCGCAGGCGCTGGGCGACGCCCGCGGCCAGCTGGTGGTGGCGCCGGAGACGGCGATGCCGCTGCTGCCCGAGCAGCTGGCCGACATGGCGCCCGACTACTGGCCCGCCATCCGCCAGCGCTTCGAAAGTTCGCGCCAGGCGGCGCTGATCGGCGTGCCGCTGGGCGACTACACCCAGGGCTACACCAACTCCGTGGTCGGCCTGTCGGCGGCCAGCCGCGACGCCGCACCCTACCGCTACGACAAGGTGCACCTGGTGCCCTTCGGCGAATTCATCCCCACGGGCTTCCGCTGGTTCACGCAGATGATGGACATCCCGCTGGGCGACTTTGCCCGCGGCCGGCTGGATGCGCCTTCCTTCGCCTTCGCCGGCCAGCGCATCGCGCCGAACATCTGCTACGAAGACCTGTTCGGCCATGAGCTGGCGCAGCGCTTTGCCGACCCCGCCACCGCGCCGACGATCATGGCCAACGTCAGCAACATCGGCTGGTTCGGCAACAGCATCGCTGTGCCGCAGCACCTGCACATCTCGCGCATGCGCGCGCTGGAATTCCAGCGGCCGATGCTGCGCGCCACCAACACTGGGGCCACCGCCATCATCGACCATCGCGGGCAGGTCACGGCGCAGCTGCCACCCTTCACCCAGGGCGTGCTCGATGGCCAGGTGCAGGGTCGCGACGGCCTGACGCCCTTCGCGCGCTGGAGCCAGCGTTTCGGCCTGTGGCCCTGGCTGGCGCTGGCGGTGCTGCTGGTCGGCCTGGGCCGTCTGCAGCGCCGCGGCCACTGAGCGCAGCGTGCCGGATGCACGCACCACGCAGGGGCGGGCACGGAGGCTGCTTCGTAGAATGGCGGGTTTCCCGTCACGCCCGCCCCCGCCGATGTTGAGCTTCCAGCAGATCATCCTCACGCTCCAGGACTACTGGGACCGCCAGGGCTGCGCGCTGCTGCAGCCCTACGACATGGAGGTCGGCGCCGGCACCAGCCATACCGCCACCTTTCTGCGCGCGCTGGGCCCCGAGCCCTGGAAGGCGGCCTACGTGCAGCCCAGCCGCCGCCCGAAGGACGGCCGCTACGGCGAGAACCCGAACCGCCTGCAGCACTACTACCAGTACCAGGTGGTGCTGAAGCCGGCGCCGGCCAACATCCTGGACCTGTACCTGGGCAGCCTGGAAGCGCTGGGCTTCGACCTGAAGCGCAACGACGTGCGCTTCGTCGAGGACGACTGGGAGAACCCCACGCTGGGCTGCTGGGGCCTGGGCTGGGAGGTCTGGCTGAACGGCATGGAAGTCACCCAGTTCACCTACTTCCAGCAGGTGGGCGGCATCGACTGCCGGCCGATCACCGGCGAGATCACCTACGGCCTGGAACGGCTGGCGATGTACATCCAGGGCGTGGAAAGCCTGTTCGACCTGAAGTGGGCCGAGGGCATCACCTACCGCGACGTCTACCACCAGAACGAGGTGGAGCAGAGCGCCTACAACTTCGAGCACAGCGACGTCGATTTCCTGCTGCAGGCCTTCGGCGCGCACGAGCGGCAAAGCCAGCACCTGATGGCCCAGCAGCTGGCGCTGCCGGCCTACGAGCAGTTGCTGAAGGCGGCCCACACTTTCAACCTGCTGGACGCGCGCGGCGCGATCAGCGTCACCGAACGCGCTGCCTACATCGGCCGCATCCGTAACCTGGCGCGCGCCGTCGCCCAGGCCTACGTGGACAGCCGCGCGCGGCTGGGCTTCCCGATGGCGCCGCGCGAGTGGGCCGACGAGGTCAGCGCCCAGCTGGCGAAGAAGGCGGCCTGAGCACCATGGACAAGAACAACCTGCTGGTCGAACTCTTCGTCGAGGAGCTGCCGCCCAAGGCGCTGAAGAAGCTGGGCGAGGCCTTCGCCACGCTGCTGGCCGACAGCCTGAAGGCGCAGGGCCTGGCGGCGGCCGATGCGGCCGTCACCGGCTATGCCACGCCGCGGCGGCTGGCGGTGCAGGTGCAGGGCGTGGCGGCACAAGCCGCCGACCGCCAGGTGCAGCAGAAGCTGATGCCCGTGGCCGTGGCGCTGGACGCTGCTGGCCAGCCAACGCCGGCGCTGCAGAAGAAGCTGGCCGCCCTCGGCGCTGCCGATACGCCGGTGTCGGCGCTGCGCCGCCAGGTGGACGGCAAGGCGGAGACGCTGTTCCTGGACAGCCGGCTGCCCGGCGCCAGCCTGGCCGAGGGCCTGCAGAAGGCACTGGACGACACGCTGGCCAAGCTGCCTATCCCCAAGGTGATGAGCTACCAGCTGGCCGACGGCTGGCACAACGTGCATTTCGTGCGCCCGGCCCACGGCCTGGTGGCGCTGCATGGCGATGCGGTGGTGCCGGTGCAGGCGCTGGGCCTGAGCGCCAGCCGCCTGACGCACGGCCACCGCTTCGAGGCCGCGGTGCCGCAGATCACGCTGCGCCATGCCGACAGCTATGCCGCGCAGCTGCGCGAAGAAGGCGCGGTGATCGCCGCCTTTGCCGAACGCCGCGCCGAGATCGCGCGCCAGCTGCAGGCGGCGGCCGACGCGCTGGGCCTGCGGCCCATCGAGGACGAGGCGCTGCTCGACGAGGTGACCGGCCTGGTCGAACGGCCCAACGTGCTGGCCTGCGAGTTCGACCCGCAGTTCCTGGAAGTGCCCAGCGAGTGCCTGATCCTGACGATGAAGGCCAACCAGAAGTACTTCCCGCTGGTCGATGCGCAGGGCCGGCTGACGCAGCGCTTCCTGGTGGTCAGCAACATCCGGCCGGCCGACCCCAGCCGCGTGATCGAAGGCAACCAGCGCGTGGTGCGGCCGCGTCTGGCCGATGCCAAGTTCTTCTTCGACCAGGACCGCAAGCGCACGCTCGAATCGCGCGTGCCGGCGCTGGCCAGGGTGGTCTACCACGGCAAGCTGGGCTCGCAGGGCGAGCGCGTCGAGCGCGTGCGTACGCTGGCCCGCGCCATCGGCGAACAACTCGGTGGCCCGGCGCTGGCCGCCAGTGCCGACCGCGCCGCGCTGCTGGCCAAGGCCGACCTGCTGAGCGACATGGTCGGCGAGTTTCCCGAGCTGCAGGGCATCATGGGCGGCTACTACGCCCGCCACGACGGCGAGACCGAGGACGTGGCCTTCGCCATCGAGGACCACTACCGCCCGCGCTTTGCCGGCGACGCGCTGCCGCGCGGGCTTTGCGGCGTGGCGGTGGCGCTGGCCGACAAGCTGGAGACGCTGGCCGGGCTCTTCGGCATCGGCCAGCTGCCCAGCGGCGACAAGGACCCGTTCGCGCTGCGCCGCCATGCGCTGGGCGTGATCCGCATGCTGATCGAGCGCGAACTGCCGCTATCTTTGGACTGGCTTACCCGAGCCGCATATGCCGCCTTTCCGGCGGGCATGCTGGTCGACAACCAGACCGAACTGCGCGTGTTTGTCCTGGAACGGCTGGCCAGCCTGCTTCGCGAGCGGGGTTACAGCGTGATCGAGGTCGAGGCCGTCTTGGCGACGAACCCAATGTCGCTGGATCTGGTGCCGAAACAACTGACGGCCGTGCGCAGTTTCGCGGCGTTGCCTGAGGCGCCAGCGCTGGCATCCGCCAACAAGCGAGTTGGAAACATCCTGAAGAAGGCCGACGGTCAATCCAATGTACGGGTCGCTAAGGCGTTGCTCGTCGAGCCTGCCGAGCAGGCCCTGGCTGCGGCACTGGAAACCGTAGCGCCGAAGGCGAGTTCCGCATTCGAGCGAGGCGATTACACCGCGTCGCTGCAGGCCCTGGCCGCGCTGAAGGCGCCGGTGGATGCCTTCTTCGACCAGGTGATGGTCAATGCCGACGATGCCGCGCTGCGCGCCAACCGCCTGGCGCTGCTGGCCCAGCTGCATGCGGCGATGAACCGCGTGGCCGACCTGTCGCGCCTGGCCGCCTGAACCCCCAGCACTGCGCCGCACCATGCAGCCCATTCCAAAGCTGATCATCCTGGGGCGCGACGGCATCCTCAACGAGTTCCGCGAGGACCACATCAAGGCGCCCGAGGAATGGGTGCCGGTGCCTGGCGCGCTGGAGGCGGTCTCGCGCCTGAACCATGCAGGCTGGCACGTGGTGGTGGCCACCAACCAGTCGGGCATCGGCCGCGGCATGATCGACATGGCCGCGGTGAATGCGGTGCACGCCTTCATGATGCGCAGCCTGCAGGCGCTGGGCGGGCGCATCGATGCGGTGTTCTTCTGCCCGCACGCGCCCGACGAGCAGTGCGACTGCCGCAAGCCGCTGCCCGGCATGGCGCTGGAGATCGGCCGCCGCTACGGCGTGGACCTGGCGATGGTGCCGATGGTCGGCGACACGCTGCGCGACCTGCAGGCCGCGCAGGCCGCCGGCTGCA
>JAFLDH010000345.1 GCA_017302505.1 Burkholderiales bacterium | reverse complement strand
GACTGGTGTCCGGCGGCGAGGCGCTGCAGGCGGCGCTGCTGATCGCCAGCGGCGACGTCGAGGTCAGCTTCAGCAGCGCCGATGGCCGGCAGTTCACCTATGCGCTGGGCGCCAGCGGCGCCATCTTCGGCCTGCTGCCACTGCTGGACGGCCAGGGCATGCCGCACGACCTGAATGCGTTGGATGCGGTGACCGTGGTGCAGATCCCCTTCAGCGCGTTGCGCGCCGAACTGGCCGCGCGGCCCGCGCTGTGGGAAAGCCTGGCGCTGGACATGGCCTGGCGCTTCCGCAACCTGTTCAACATCGTGCACGGCCATGTGCTCGACCCGGCGCCGGTGCGGCTGGCGAACGTGCTGGTGCGCCTGGCGCTGAACGAGGGCCAGACCGTGCCCGAAGGCGTGGCCATCCGCGTCCGGCTGTCACAGGCCCGGCTGGGCGAGCTGGTCGGCGTGACCCGCCAGACGGCCATGCAACTGGTGCACGATCTGGAAGCGCGCGGCCTGCTGGTCTGGCGCTACGGCCGTGCGGTGGTGCGCGACCTGCCGGGGCTGCAGGCGCTGGGGTCCCGACGTCTTTCGATGCCGGCCGCGCCGCCGGCGCGCTGAGGCCGCCGCCGACCGCAGCAGCGTGCCACGCAACGGCCGCTCGATGCGCGATCTTGGGGCGCGGGCCCTGGATCAGGCACCCGCAGCGCCACGCGACCGTTCAGTCTTGGGGAATCATGAACTTGAAGAGCTCTGCAGGCTTGAAGTTGGCGGTCTGGTCGCCGCCGACATCGGGGTTGCCGGCCAGCTGCAGCTTGCGGGCGCCACTGCCTTCGCTGAAGTTCAGCTTCTTCATGTCGGCCCAGACCACGCTGGGGCTCTTGGTGTCCTGGTAGTAGTAGACCTTGTTCTTCTGGTCGGACACGGTCAGCCACAGCGTGTCGGCGATGTTGGGCTGGCCGGGGATCTTGATGCCGATGGGCACGCTGACATTGCGCATGACGCTGAACACCGCGGCGACCGCCGTGCGCGGATCGGCGGACTGCTTGGCCTCGTTGATGTAGAAGGAGGCGCGCACGAAGCGGTCCGACGCGCGGTTGGTGCCCGGCAGGAAGGTCGTCCCGCCGATGCTCTTCCAGTAGCTGTTGAGGGCGATCTGCTGGTCGAAGGTCGGCGAGTTGGTCATCACCTGGTACTGGCGGCCATGATGGATGACCAGCTTGCCGTCGAGATACTCGAAGATGGCCGAGTCGCCCGACGCGTCGGAGATCGACAGGTGCACCGTCCCGGGCTCCCCGGTGGGCGCCTTGATGGCCACCATGCGGAAGCTCTCTTTCTTCAGGTCGGCGACGGCCTCGGCCACAGTGGCGTAGTTGTCCAGCACGTATTGCACCCAGGCCGAGTTCGGCAGCGTCGGGCGGTCATCGCCGGCCCGGGCCTCGGGGTACTTGGATTCCGGCAGATAGAGCAGGTTGGCGACGAGGCCCTTCTCGTTCATGCCGTCGGCGGTGGCGCCTTCGTACAGGGTGGTGACCAGGCTGCCGTACTTGCTCTTCCAGACGGTCGGCTTGGCGGTGTTGCTGTTGCGCGTGAGCCCGCGGGGATACAGCCAGATGTTGGAGCCCAGGTCGGCCTCGAACCAGTCCATGGTCCTACCTGTGACGGTCTGCCCTTCCTTGCCGAAGTACACGGCGCGCGAGCACGCGTGGGAAAGGGCGGGGACCAGCAAAGCCGTGGAAAGAAGCGATGCGATGGCAAAGCGAGCTCTCAAGTTGGACTCCGTGATCGATGGTTGAATGAACGGCCTGCCCGTCGAGCCGAGGCGCCCGAGGCGGCCGGGGCCGCAAGCCCCGGCCGCAATGATGCATCGCCAGCCGCCCAGCGGGCCTGCAATGCTTTGGCAGGCCTTCGAGCGTCGCGGCCTTGGGCACAGGCATAGCGGTTCCAAGGGTGGGTCAGGCGGCTTGCCAGGACGAGATCGGTTGTCGGGCGCCTGCGCCGAGGCCGTCACCGCACTGACAACCGCTGCACTGCGGCGCGCAGGTCGTCAGGCAGGCGAATGCTCTGCCGCGCGTCGCGGTCGATCGCCACCATCACCGAATCGCACACCGCGTGGCACTCGTCGCCATCGCAAAGCTGCGCCCGGATGGTGATGCTGCGATCGCCACTGCGCAGCACACCGCTGCCCACGCTCCAGGCGGCAGGCGCCCGGCCGCGCCGCAGCCAGCGCAGAGACACATGGGCCACCATGAAACCTACGGGGGAGGCCAGGCGCTCCGGACCCATGAGTTCGGTCAACAGGTTCACACGGCCCTGTTCGGCCATGCGGCCCAGTGCCTGGTCGCTGGTGCGGCCGGCGGCGTCGTGGTCGCCAAACCGGCTGGCCAGCAGGTAGTGGACGGGAAAGTCCGCCGGGCGACGGGGCAGGACCTGCAGGCTGTCGGCCGGGGCGCCGCCTGCCGGGCCGCCAGGGTGTGCGAGTGCGGGCTTGTGGCCGGCTTCGGGTTCAGCGCCGGGCGGCAGCGGGGCCTGGGTGGCCATGCGTCGGGCGAACGCAGCTTGCATTTCGGCAGACAGGGGTACGGGCTGGCCGTTGGGAGCCCAACTCAGCACGCGCGACTGGTGCAGGCCGACGCAGTGGCCCTTCTGGAACAGGGCCGAGGCGATGCCAATGTCGCGCGCGTTCACATGCGTGATGCGGGCGGCGGCCGTCAGCGGGGTGGGGTAGTAGGCTTCGGCGATGAAGTCGGTTGAGGTGGTCTCGGGCCCAATCGCGGCCGGCCCGGCGCGCCAGGCGGCGTCGCCCGCCACGTCCAGCAGCAGGCGCTGCACCGACTCGATCTGCAGACCGATGAGCGCGACGTTGTTCAGGTGCTCCCAAAGGTCCACATCGGTGTAGCGGGGCAGGACCTCGCCGCGGAAGGGGTAGGTCTCGGGTTGGCGGCGCCAGGCATCGTGTTTCATGCGGCGCAGTATGCCCATGCGCGCTGTGCGTTCGCATCGAGCAGGTGGCAGCGCAAGTGCGGGCGGTCGACGCCGGCTACGATGTCGCTTGAAGCGCCAAGGAGCCGCGCATGCATTACGGGTTTGGCGAGAGCGTGGGCGTCGACATTGGCGGCACCAAGCTGTTGATTCGCTATCGAGAGCACAGCTTGCGCCACGCAACCGGGGCCGGCTTTGGCGCTGCAGCATTGAGTGCCATCCTGCGCGACTTCCTCGCCGGGCTGGAAACTCCGCCGGCTGCCATGGGCATCGCTGTGCCTGGGCTGGTGGGTGAAGACGGCTCCGTGGTCTCCTGCGATGTCCTGCCCAGCCTCGACGGTTGGCAGGCCGTGACGGCACTCTCTGGGCTTGGCCTTCGATGCTGGGTGGTGAACGACGCCAAGGCCGCCTTGCACGCGACGACGGTCGACCTCGAGCCCGGGCTGACCGCTGCCACCGTGATGGTGGGCACGGCCGTCGGCTGCGGCGTGCTGGCCGAGGGCGGTGTGCTGCGTGGCGCCTGTGGTTGGGCAGGCGAACTGGGCTACTGGCCGATAAAGGCGGGCGAGCGCTGGAAACGCCTGGACGAGGTGGCCGGTGGCCAGGCGATGGCCGATCGGCTTGGTCTGGATGGCGAAGCGCTGTATGCCGTCGCCGTCGCGGGCGACCCCCAGGTGGCGGCCGTGGTCAGAGAAGGCGGTGAGGCCTTGGGGGGCGCACTGGCTGGATTGCTCAATCTGCTCAACCCGACTCGCCTTGCCGTGGGCGGCGGCGCGCTTCGCCTGCCCGGCTATTGGGAGGCCGCAGCGTCCACGCTGGATCGCCTGGCGCTGCCGGCACTGCGAGCAGCCTGCAGCGTGGTGCGGGTGGACGGCAAGGCGGACATCGTTGCGCAAGGCGCGGCGTTGATGGCGCTCGAGCGGGCGCGTTGCTGATCTCAACCGCAAGTCGCGCGCCGCTCAGCGGCCGGCTACGCTTGGGTTGGCGACCCGGCAGCGCGCAGCCTCAACCGCCGGTACAGCGTGTTGCGGCTGATGCCCAGGCGGCGCGCGGCCTCGGCCATGTTGCCGCCGCTGCTGCGCAGCACCTGCTCGATGCAGCGCTCGGCCTGCAGCCGCAGGTCCGCGCCGGGGTCTTCGACGGTCGGCGTCTGCCGCGCGGCGGCCAGCTCCTCGGCCAGGTCGTCGGGCAGGTGCGGCCAGTCGATCTGCGTTTCGCCGTCGGCCAGCAGCGCGCAGGCGGTGCGCAGCGCATTGCTCAGCTGACGCAGGTTGCCGGGCCAGGCATGGCCGGCGAAGGCCGCCGACAGCGGCGGTGACAGCGTCAGCGTGCGGTGCGGCTCGATCTCGCGCAGCAGCGCCGCCACCAGCGCGCTCTGGTCGCTGCGCGCGCGCAGCGCCGGCAGCTGCAGCGTCAGGCCGTTGACGCGGTAGTACAGGTCTTCGCGGAAGCGGCCGGCGCGCACGTCCTCGAGCAGCGGACGGTGCGTGGCGGCGACCACGCGCACGTCCACCGGCACGCTGCGCGCGCTGCCCACCGGCCGCACCTCACCCTCCTGCAGCACGCGCAGCAGCTTGACCTGGAAGCTGGGCGAGGTGTCGCCCACCTCGTCGAGGAAGACGGTGCCGCCGTCGGCACGCTGGAAGAGGCCGACGTGGTCGTCCACGGCGCCGGTGAAGGCGCCGCGCTTGTGGCCGAAGAGCTCGCTCTCGAGCAGGTTGTCGGGAATCGCCGCGCAGTTCTCCACCACGAAGGCGCCGGCATGTCGCGGCGACGCATAGTGGATGGCGCGCGCCAACAGCTCCTTGCCGGTGCCCGATTCACCCAGCAGCAGCACCGACAGGTCGTACCTCGCCACCCGCGCGGCGCGCTCGCACAGCGCGTCCAGCGGGCTGCCCGGCGCCCGCACCATGCGGTCGAAGCCGAAGGTGCTGCGCGCCTCGCCCAGCCGCTGCTGGCGGCGCGCGCGCAGCGCCGGCACGCCGGCACGCAGCTCCAGCTCCAGCCGCTGCAGGCCGTGCTGCAGGGTGCTGGCCTCCACCGCCTGGCGCACCGTCTGCAGCAGGTGCTCGGGTACCCAGGGCTTGAGGATGTACTGGTAGATGCCGGCCTCGTTGATGCCGGCGATGATGTCCTCGCTGTCGGCATAGCC
>JAFLDH010000344.1 GCA_017302505.1 Burkholderiales bacterium | reverse complement strand
CAGCGGCACGGCGAGACCGACGACTTCAACCGCGACCTGCTCGGCCTGGCCGCGGCCAATGCCGCCGCCGGCGTGAGCGGCGCCTTCGTCGTCAACGGCAGCCCGACGCAGACCGCTACCGCCGAAGCCGCCGGCGCGCGCAGCCAGTGGGCGCAGGTGGCCTTTGCGGCAGTGACGCTGGCGGTGCTGCTGATCCTGACGCCGGCACTGCAGTACCTGCCGCGCGGCGTGCTGGCCGCGCTGGTGTTCGCCATCGCGCTGCACATGATCGACCTGCGGGCGCTGCGCGACATCCGCCGCGAAAGCCCCGGCGAGTTCCGCCTGGCCGTGCTGACCGCGCTGGCGGTGGTGGGCCTGGGCGTGGAACTGGGCATCCTGCTGGCCATGGCGCTGTCGCTGTTGCGCCATGTGCGCCACAGCTACCAACCGCACACCGGCGTGCTGGTGCGCAGCGGTGGTGAATGGTTGGTGCTGCCCAGCCAGGAGGCCCGGTTCAGCGAACCCGGCGTGGTGGTCTACCGCTTCGGTGCCGACCTGTTCTATGCCAACGAGCGCCGCTTCACCGACGAGCTGCGCGGCCTGGTCGAACGGGCCGGGCCGGCGCTGCGCGCCATCGTGGTCGATGCCTCGGCGGTTTCGGACCTGGACTACTCTGCGGCACGCGCGCTGCGGGCGCTGATCGACGAGCTGCAGGCCCGGCGCATCGGGCTGGTGTTCGGCCGGGTGTCGCCGGCGCTGCAGGCCGACATGCAGCGCCACGGCATTGCCGCGGCGCTGGGCCCGCAGCACCTGCATGCTTCGCTGCACGAGGCGCTGGCCGATGCCCGCGGCCCTGCCCCGACCTGAAGGACACGACGATGCCCGACACCCTGCCGCCCACCGCCGAAGACCTGCGCCTGGCCGAAGCCCGCGAACGCGGCGTGCCCTGGCGGCGCTGGGGCCCGTACCTCAGCGAGCGCCAGTGGGGCACCGTGCGCGAGGACTACAGCGCCGACGGCGACGCCTGGAACTACCTGAGCTACGAGCAGGCGGCGGCGCGCGCCTACCGCTGGGGCGAGGACGGCATCGGCGGCATCAGCGACGACCACCAGCACCTGTGCTTTGCGCTGACGCTGTGGAACGGCGCGGATCCGCTGCTGAAGGAGCGGCTGTTCGGCCTGACCGGGCCGGAGGGCAACCATGGCGAGGACGTGAAGGAGTACTACTTCCACCTCGACAACACGCCCACCCATGCGTACATGAAGTACCTGTACAAGTACCCGCAGCAGGCCTTCCCGTACGCGCAGCTGCGTGCCGAGAACCGCCGCCGCAGCCGGCTGGAGCCGGAGTACGAGCTGCTGGACACGGGCCTGTTCGACGAGGACCGCTACTTCGACGTGTTCATCGAATACGCGAAGGACGGCCCCGACTCGATGCTCGTGCGCATCAGCGCCATCAACCGCGGGCCCGACCCCGCACCGCTGCACCTGCTACCGACGCTCTGGTGCCGCAACGACTGGTCGTGGACGGCCGGCCATCCGCGGCCGCTGATCACGGCCGATGCGCACGGCGCGCCCTGCCTGCGCGTGCAGCATCCGAAGCTGCCACCGTACCGGCTGGACCTGCCGCCGGCCGAGGCGCTGCTGTTCACCGAGAACGAGAGCAATGCCGAGCGGCTGTGGGGCGCGCCACCCGGCGGCTATGCGAAGGACGCGTTCCACGACTGGCTGGTGCACGGCCGCGCCGATGCGGTGAACCCGGCGCGCAGCGGCACCAAGGCGGCTGGCCACTACCACCGCGTGCTGCAGCCCGGCGAGACCTGGGTGCTGAAGCTGCGGCTGCAGCCCGACGAGGCCACGGCCCAACCGCTGGACGAGGGCTTCGATGCGCTGTTCGCGTTGCGCATCGCAGAGGCCGACGCCTTCTACCAGCGCGTGAACCCGTTCCCGATGCCCGAGGACCTGCGCCGCGTGCAGCGCCAGGCCTTTGCCGGGCTGCTGTGGAACAAGCAGTACTACCACCTGTTCGTCGACCGCTGGCTGAAAGGCGACCCGACGCAGCCGCCGCCGCCGGAACAGCGACTGCACGGCCGCAACCACGGCTGGTGGCACCTGGACGCGGCCGACGTGCTGTCGATGCCCGACAAGTGGGAGTACCCGTGGTTCGCGTCCTGGGACATGGCCTTCCACTGCGTGGCCTTCGCGCTGATCGACCCTGATTTCGCCAAGGACCAGCTGCTGCTGCTGACGCGCGAGTGGTACATGCACCCGAACGGCCAGATCCCGGCCTACGAATGGAACTTCGGCGACGTGAACCCGCCGGTGCATGCCTGGGCGGCGATCCGCATCTGCCAGATCGAGCACAAGATGACGGGCCGCATGGACCGGCTGTTCCTGGAGCGCATCTTCCAGAAGCTGCTGCTGAACTTCACCTGGTGGGTGAACCGCAAGGATGCCGAGGGCAACAACCTGTTCGAGGGCGGCTTCCTGGGGCTGGACAACGTCAGCGCCTTCGACCGCAGCGCGCCGCTGCCTTCGGGCGGCCAGCTGGAGCAGGCCGACGGCACCAGCTGGATGGCGATGTACTGCCTGAACATGCTGACGCTGGCGCTGGAGCTGGCCACCGAGAACCCGGCCTACGAGGACGTGGCGACGAAGTTCTTCGAGCACTTCGTCTACATCGGCGCGGCCGTCAACCGGCCGGGCCGGCACGGCAGCGGGCTGTGGAGCGAGGACAAGGGCTTCTACTTCGACCTGCTGAAGACGCCCGACGGCAACAGCCGGGTGATCGAGGCCTACACGATTGCCGGGCTGATCCCGCTGCTGGCCATCGCGGTGGGCGACCCGCAGAGCTTCCGCGGCTTCAGCGGCTTTCGCGAGCGCTTTGCCTGGTTCGTGGAGAACCGGCCCGAGCTGCTGGGCAACCTGGCCGACCTGACGCACCGCGGCGTGGACCAGCGCGTGCGGCTGGCGCTGGTGGATTCGCACCGGCTGGGGCGCCTGCTGCAGCATGTGCTGGACCCGGCGCAGCTGCTGGGGCCCTATGGCGTGCGCTCGGTGTCACGCCGCCATGCCGAGCACCCCTTCGTGATGAAGCTGGAAGAGCGCGAGTTCATGCTCGACTACGAGCCGGCCGAGAGCACCAGCGCGATGTTCGGCGGCAACAGCAACTGGCGCGGGCCGGTGTGGTTCCCGCTGAACTACCTGCTGATCGAGGCGCTGCAGAAGCACGACTACTTCCTGGGCGACGGCTTCCAGGTGCCCAGCGGCAGCGCCGAGGGGCCGGTGTCGCTGTGGCAGGTGGCGGCCGATCTGTCGCAGCGCATGATCGCGCTGTTCACCCGCGATGCGCAGGGCCGCCGGCCGGTGCACGGCCGCTACGAGAAGTTCCAGACCGACCCGCACTGGCGCGACCTGATCCTGTTCTACGAATACTTCCACGGCGATACCGGCGCCGGGCTGGGCGCCAGCCACCAGACCGGCTGGACCGCGCTGGTGGCCAAGCTGATCCAGCAGCATGCGGAGTACACGCTGCAGCACCGGGCCCACCAGGTGGTGCCGACGCTGGGCCGCCAGCGCGCAGTGTCCGAATGATCAGCGCGCGCCGTCGTGGCAGCGCGAGAACAGCTGGATCACCACCGTGCCCGCCAGGATCAGCGCGATGCCCAGCAGCTCGCCGCGGTTGAGCTGCTGGCCCAGCCACAGCCAGCCGATGGCCGAGACCAGCGCGATGCCGACGCCGGACCACACTGCATAGGCCACCGAGATCGGGATCACGCGCAGCGCGCGCGTCAGCGCCACGAAGCACACCGCATAGCCCGCCGCCATCAGCGCGATCGGGCCCATGCGGGTGAAGCCGGCGCTGGCCGCCAGCGCCGAGGTGCCGATCGCGCCGCCGACGATCGCCACGGCCAGCATCAGCCAGGCCACCCAGCGGCGCCGGGCAGGGTGGGCATCGTGCGGCTCAGCATCGGGCAGGAGGGCACCGGCCTCGCGTGCCAGGTCGGCCAAGGGCTCGTGCACGCCGGGCTCGACCTGGAAGACATCGTCGTTGGCCGGCGCGGCGGCGCGGGCGGGCGTCGCGGGCGTGGGCCGGGAACTCAAGTGCGTGTCCCCGAAAGCTGCAGCACCACCACGCCGGCCACGATCAGGCCGATGCCCAGCAGCGCGGCGGCGTCCAGCCGCTGCTTGAACACCCGCCAGCCGATCAGCGTGATCAGCGCCACGCCGGCACCCGACCACACCGCATAGGCCACGCCCACGGCCAGCGTCTGCAAGGCCAGCGACAGCGCGTAGAAGGCCACGCCGTAGCCGGCGACCACCACCAGCGAGGGCTTGGGCCGGGTGAAGCCTTCGGAGGCCTTCAGCGCCGACGTGCCGATGACTTCGGCAACGATGGCGATGGCCAGGTACAGGTAGGACATTGAAGACAAGGCGTGTATCCGCCAAGAATAGCGCTGCATGGCGGGCCGGTAGACTGCGGGTCCCTTTGGCAACACCGTCGCGAGCGCACGCGGGTCCCGCGGGCAAGCTCCCCATCGCACGGCCCGTGGCATGCAGCACCCGGTACAAGAGAAGACGCAGGACAGCGTTCGTGTCGACAGCGCGCGGCCGCAGGCAGCCGAACGGGCCCGCGCCGCGCCGGCGGTCAGGCCATGGGCGGACCGGTGGGCCTTTCTCTCCGGCTTCCTGCAGCACCCGGGCGAAGTCGGCTCGGTGATCCCCAGTTCAGGCCGGCTCGAGCGGCGGCTGGTGCGCACGGCGCGGCTGGCGCAGGCGCGCACGGTGGTCGAGCTGGGCCCGGGCACGGGCGGGACCACCCGCGCCTTCTTGCGCGCCATGGCCCCGCAGGCCCGGCTGCTGGCGATCGAGTTGTCGCCGGCCTTCGCCGAGCGTCTGGCGCGGCTGCAACCGGACCCGCGCCTTAGCGTGCAGCACGGCAGTGCCGAGCGCGTGGCGGAGTACCTGCACGCGCACGGCTTGCCGGCGCCGGACGTGGTGATCTCGGGCATTCCGTTCTCGACCATGCCGCCCGAGGTGGCCGAGGCGCTGAAGAAGTCGGGCGAGTGGCGGCCGGAGGGCGGCAAGGCGCCGCCGGCGTCGAGTTGGAATACGATGACGCCGCGCAAGTCGGGCGGGTAGATGTTCAAG
>JAFLDH010000343.1 GCA_017302505.1 Burkholderiales bacterium | reverse complement strand
CCCGCGGCGCAGCGGTTGATGATGCCGCCGCCGGCCGGCACCGCGAAGAACTGGGCCGCCTACCGCGACCGCTTCGTCGAGCCGCAGCGCATCGGCGCCGGCCTGCGCTTCTGGCAGGAGCAGGCCGACTGGCTGGAGCGCGCGCAGGCGCGGTACGGCGTGCCGGCGCACGTGATCGTGGGCATCGTCGGCGTCGAAACCTTCTACGGCCGTGTCACCGGCAACTTCCGTGTGCTCGACGTGCTGAGCACCCTGGCCTTCGATTTCCCCAGCGGCCGCAGCGACCGCAGCCCCTTCTTCCGCAACGAGCTGGAGGAATTCCTGCTGCGCTGCCAGCGCGAGGGCCTGGACCCGACACTGCCGAAAGGCTCTTTCGCCGGCGCGATGGGCCTGCCGCAGTTCATGCCCAGCAGCCTGAACAAATGGGCAGTGGATTTCGATGGCGACGGCCGCATCGACCTGGACGGCAGCGGCGCCGACGTGGTGGGCAGCGTGGCCAACTACCTGGCCGCGCACGGCTGGCAGCGCGACATGCCGCCGGTGTATCCGGTGGCCCCACCGGTGGACACCCGCCAGCGCGCCACGCTGCTGCAGCCCGACATCCTGCCCAGCTTCAGCGCCGAGCAGATGGTGGCGCTAGGCGCTGGCCTGGACGACGCCGCGCGCGGACACGAAGGCCTGCTGGCGCTGGTGGAACTGCAAAACGGCCAGGCGGCGCCGAGCTTCGTGGCCGGCACGCAGAACTTCTACGCCATCACCCGCTACAACCAGTCGAGCTACTACGCCATGGCGGTGATCACGCTCGGCGAGGCAGTCAAGGCGCGGCGCTGAGCCGCCGAGGCCCGCACTTCCCCCATTCCCGTTTGCGGAACCGGGTGTTGCACAGGCAACGCCATGCGGGCTGCCGGGTGCTGCCGCGCTGGCCTGCGGGGAGATCTGGATTCCCCCTTCGAAGGGGCGTTCGCGCAACGCCGGTGCAGCGCTGGCCGAATCACAATCGTCGCGCGCACGGCGTCATGTCTTCCAGCAGGTTGCGGGGCTGCCGAAACCAGTGATCGCGGCCGCTCGCCCGCCTTGAAGCAACGATGACGCCTCTCCAACGCCGCCCTTCGAGCCCACCCTGGCTGCCACGCCGCAGCCTCCTGCGCGCCGGCCTGGGCGCCTGCCTGGCACCGCTGGCCGCGTGTGCACCGCCCGTGCCGACACTGCGGGTGGGCGTCATCGTCTTCCCCGGCTACGAACCGCTCTTCGTCGCCCGGGAGGCCGGCCGGGTCGACCCTCATGTGGTGCGCCTGGTCGAGATGCGCTCCAGCACCGACACCCAGCAGGCGCTGGGCGTGCGCCAGCTGGAGGCAGCGGCGATGACGCTGGACGAGGTGCTGGTCTGCCGCGCCGAAGGGCTGGACCTGCGTGTCGTCGCGGTGCTCGACGAATCCGCCGGCGCCGATGCCGTGGTGGCGCGCGCGCCGTGGCGGGTGCCGCGGGACCTGGCGGGCCGGCGTGTCGGCGTCGAAGCCGGCGCGGTCAGCGCGGTGATGCTCGACGCGATGCTGCAAAGCGCCGGTCTTGGCGCCCACGACATCATCAAGGTTCCGGTGACGCAGGCCACAGCCGTTCGCCTGTGGGACGAGCGCCGGCTCGATGCGGTCGTCACCTGCGAGCCCTTCGTGTCGGCGCTCGAGCGGGGCGGCGCGACCCGGGTGTTCGACAGCAGCGCCGTGCCCGGCCGCATCGTCGACGTGCTGGCCGTGACGGCCGAGGCGATCGAGCGGCAGCCCCAATCGGTGCAACGGCTGGTGGCCGCCCATTTCGATGGCCTGCGCCTGATGCGCGCCCAGCCAGCCGAGGCTGCCCAGGTGGTGGCCACCCGGCTGCGCGTGCCACCGGCCGAGGTGCCAGCGGCGTTCCGCGGCCTGCATCAGCCGGATGTCGCGCAGGTCCGGGCCCTGCTGGGCGGTGACGCCCTGCGCCGCTCGGCCGAAGCCCTGCGCCAGCTGATGCTGGCACAAGGGCTGCTGCCGCGCGACCCGGGCGCGGTGGACCGTCTGGTGGACCCCCGCTTCCTGCCGGTGGAATCATGAGCCGGCTGCGCCTGTCGCTCAGCACAGCCGTGCCCGCCCTGGTGCTGGCCGTGGCGGTGGTGGTGCTGGCCTTGCTGGCGTCGGCGACGGCCGACAGCAATCGGCGGGCGGCGCTGGAAGACGCGCGGCGCGACCTGGTGCGCGACGCCATGGCGCTGGCGCGTGCCGTCACCTACGACCGCCAGACCGACGGCAACGGGGAATACGTGGCCTCGAGCGTCTCTGCCCTGTCCACCGCCCAGCGCGTGGCGGCAGCGGCGGTGATCGGCGGCGACGGGCAGATCGTCGCGGCGCACCGGATCGCCTGGGAGGGGCAGCCGGCGGCCGGCCCGCTGCCGGATGTCGACGAGCGGCTGCTTGCCGAAGCCCTGCAGGGCAGCCTGCCCAAGCTGTGGTCGGACCCGGGCGACGTGCGGGTCAGCGTGCTGCTGCCCTACGTGGATGCGCCGGTATCGACGCGCCTTCGCGATGGGCGGCGCGGCGCGGTGTACGTGGCCTACGACCTGACGCAGGAATACGCAGCCATCACCCACGCGGCCTGGCGGGCAGTGCTGCCGGAAGCGATCGCCGTGCTCGGCGTGGCGCTGCTGCTGGCCTGGCTGCTGCGGCGCTGGGTCACCTACCCGTTGTCGCGCATGCAGCAGGCCAGCACCGAGCTGGCGCTGGCCGGTGGGCTGGCGCAGCCGTTGGATGAGCGCGGCCCGCGCGAAGTGGCGGCCCTGGCGCGCTGCTTGAACGAGATGGCGCTGCAGCTGCGAAGCGCAAGGCTGGCCGCCGAGGCCGACCAGGGGCGGTTGTCGGGCATCGTCGGCGCGGCGATGGATGCGATCGTCACCGCCGACGCACGCCAGCGCATCACCATGGTCAACGCCGCAGCCTGCGCAATGTTCGGCCGCAGCCAGGACGAGATGCTGGGCATGGACATCGAAGCGTTGATGCCGCAGCGCCACCGTGCGGGCCATGCTGCGGCCGTGCAGGACTTCGCGGCCGACCCCGGCACCACGCGTCGCATGGGCCGTGCCACCGTGGTGCACGGGCTGCGCGCCGATGGCAGCGAGTTTCCTGCCGAGGCGTCGATCTCGCATCTGCGGGTCGACGGCGAGGTGCTGCTGACGGTGATCCTGCGCGACGTCACCGAACGCAAGGCGGCCGAGGACCGCATCCACGCGCTCAACGCCGACCTGGAGGCCGAGGTCGAGCGGCGCACGGCGCGGCTGCGCGAAACGCAGAAGGCGCTGGAAGTCCAGGCCCTGCGCCTGCAGGTGACGCATGACGAGCAGGCCGCCATCCTGGACACCGTGACCGTAGGCATCGCACTGGTGCGCGAACGCACGGCCTTGCGCTGCAACCGGCGGCTGGAGGAGATCCTGGGCTACGCACCGGGCGCGCTGGACGGCATGAGCACGCGCCACTGGTATGTCAGCGAAGGCGCATGGCTGGCCGTCGGCGAGGCCATTGCCCAGGTGCTGCGCGAGGGCGGCATGCTGCGCCGCGAGGAGCGTTTCCTGCGCAGCGATGGCAGCGCCTTCTGGGCGCGTGTGACGGCGCGCAGTTTTCGCCACGGCGGTGCCGACGCCCTGCTGGCGATCATCGAGGACGTGACCGTCGAGCACGAAGCCGCCGACGCGCTGCAGCGCGCCAAGGAGCTCGCCGAGTCGGCCAACCGGGCCAAGAGTGCCTTCCTCGCCAACATGAGCCACGAGATCCGAACGCCGATGAATGCCATCCTCGGCATGAGCTACCTGGTGCAGAAGACCCCGCTGGATGCACGGCAGCGCGACTACCTGGACAAGATCCACGGTTCGGCGCAGCACCTGCTGGGCGTGATCAACGACATCCTGGACTTCTCCAAGATCGAAGCCGACGCCATGCGCCTCGAGGACGCCGATTTCCGGCTGGCGGCCGTGCTCGAGAACGTGGGCATGCTGGTGGGCGAGAAGGCCCATGCCAAGGGCTTGACCCTGGTGTTCGACGTGGCGCCCGATGTGCCCGACAGCCTGCGCGGCGACGCACTGCGCCTCGGCCAGATCCTGGTCAACTACGGCAACAACGCGGCCAAGTTCACCGATCGCGGCTCGATCCAGGTGCGCGTGCGTGCATCGGCGGTCACGGCCGCGGCCGCCACGCTGCGCTTCGAGGTGCAGGACACCGGCATCGGCCTGTCGGCACCACAGATCGCCGGGCTGTTCCAGCGCTTCAGCCAGGCCGATTCGTCGACCAGCCGCCAGTATGGCGGCACGGGCCTGGGGCTGGCCATCGTCAAGCGGCTGGCCACGATGATGGGCGGCGACGTAGGGGTGGAAAGCAGCCTCGGCCAGGGCGCGACCTTCTGGTTCGAAGCCCCCTTTGCCCGATCGCAGGCCGCCGTCGCGCCGGCGGCCGCGCCCCCGATGCCGCAGGATTCGCTGGCGCCGGGAACCTCGCCGCGGGTTCTGCTGGTGGAAGACAACCCGGTCAACCGCCAGGTGGCGAACGACCTGCTCAGCCACGCCGGCTTCCTGGTCGACGAGGCGGTGGATGGGCTGGAGGCGCTGGCGCGCCTGGATGGGCAGCGCTACGACATCGTGCTGATGGACATGCAGATGCCCGGCATGGACGGCCTGGAGGCCACGCGCCGGCTGCGCCAGCGGCCCGAGCTGGCATCGCTGCCAGTCATCGCGATGACCGCCAATGCCACGACCGACGACCGGGCGGTTTGCCTGGAAGCCGGCATGAACGATTTCCTGACCAAGCCCTTCGAGCCGGCCCATCTGGTGCGCACGCTGGGGCGCTGGCTGCAGCCAGGCCGCGAGCCGGCCGTGGCGCCCTTGCCGCATCGGCAGCCGCCCGGCCTGCCGGCAGCCTTGCTGGGCTGTGCAGGCCTGGACGCGGCCCTCGGACTGGAGCGCACCGGCGGAACCACCGAGGTCTACCTGCGGCTGCTGCGCGAATTTGCGCTGCACAAGCGCGACACCTGCGCCACGCTCGACCGCGCGGGCATACGCACGCGGAGGCCGATCGCGGTCGCCTTTTTCACGAACGAGGAGGGTGCGCGTTTCCAGCCCGACATGCTGGGAAGTCTCGT
>JAFLDH010000342.1 GCA_017302505.1 Burkholderiales bacterium | reverse complement strand
GTGACACTGGCCTCCATCGCCAACGGCGTGATCACCACCGACGAAGCCGGCATCGTGCAGTACATCAACCCGGTGGCGGCCAAGCTGACCGACTGGAAGGCCGGCGAGGCCACCGGCCGCCTGGCCAGCGAGGTCTACCAGCTGTTCGACGAAGCCAAGGGCACGCCGCTGCCGCACCCGGTGCGCGAGGTGCTGCGCCGCGGCCAGCCGCTGCCGCGGCACGAGCATGCGGTGCTGCGCCGGCGCGACGGCAGCAGCGTGCCGGTGATCGACACGGCCGCGCCGATCCGCTCGCGCGACGGTTTCCTGATCGGTGCGGTGCTGGTCTTCCAGGACGTGACCGAGACACTGACCCTGGCCCGCGAGTTGTCGCACCAGGCCACCCACGACGCGCTGACCGGCGCACCGAACCGCCGCGAGTTCGAGCGCCGGCTGGGCGAGCTGCTGGAACACGGCCCGCACGACGGCCCGGGCCATGCGGTGTGCTACCTGGACCTGGATCAGTTCAAGGTGGTCAACGACACCTGCGGCCATGTGGCCGGCGACGAGCTGCTGTGCCAGGTGACGCAGCTGATGCGCCGCATGCTGCGCGCCGGCGACCTGCTGGCCCGGCTGGGCGGCGACGAGTTCGGGCTGATCCTGCAGGCCTGCCCGCTGGACCATGCGGTGCGCATCGCCGAGAAGATCCGCGAGGCCATTGCCGACCTGCGCTTTGCCTGGGAAGGCAAGCAGTTCGCCATCGGTGTGTCGATCGGCCTGCTGCGCGTGCCCGGCCGCGGCCAGGACCTGGGCGCGCTGCTGGCCGCGGCCGACGCCGCCTGCTATGCCGCCAAGGAGGGCGGCCGCAACCGTGTGCACGTGCTGCAGCCGGACGACCGGCAGGTGGAGCAGCAGCGCGGCCAGATGCAATGGGTGACGCGCCTGACCGCCGCGCTGCAGTCCGATCGGCTGCGCCTGTACGTGCAGCCGGTGCTGCCGCTGCAGCCCAGCAATGGCGCCGCGCCGCCACACTACGAGATCCTGGTGCGGCTGGAAGAGGATGGCCAGCTGTTCCCGCCCGGCGCCTTTCTGCCGGCGGCCGAGCGCTACGGGCTGATGCCGCGCATCGACCAGTGGGTCATCGACAACACGCTGTCCTGGCTGAGCGACCGGCTGCGCCAGCACGGCGGCATCGACGGCGTGTATGCCATCAACCTGTCGGGCGCGTCGCTGTCGGACGAGCGCTTCCGCCAGTCACTGCGCCAGCGGCTGCAGCAGCTGCCGCTGCCGCCGGGCATGCTGTGCTTCGAGATCACCGAGACCGCGGCGGTCGCTAACCTGTCGAAGGTGGTGCAGTTCATCGAGGAGGTCAAGGCGCTGGGCTGCCTGTTCGCGCTGGACGATTTCGGCAGCGGGCTGTCGTCCTTTGCCTACCTGAAGAACCTGCCGGTGGACTTCCTGAAGATCGACGGCAGCTTCGTCAAGGACATCGCCGACGACCCGATGGACCTGGCGATGGTGCAGGCCATCCACGCCATCGGCCACGTGATGGGGCTGAAGACCATCGCCGAATACGTGGCCAGCGAGGCCATCGCTCAGAAGCTGCGCGAGATCGGCGTCGACTACGGCCAGGGCTACCACCTGGGCATGCCCCGGCCATTGGCCGAGCTGGGCTCGGTGCGGCTGATGCCGCGCTGAAAGCTACTTCAGCACGTCCCCCAGGCACAGGTACTTGACCTCGACATAGTCGTCGATGCCGTGGTGCGCGCCCTCGCGCCCCAGGCCGCTCTGCTTGACGCCGCCGAAAGGCACCTCGGCAGTGGAGATCAGCCCGGTGTTGATGCCGACCATGCCGTATTCCAGCGCCTCGCCGACGCGGAAGATGCGGCCGATGTCGCGGCTGTAGAAGTAGCTGGCCAGGCCGAACTCGGTGGCGTTGGCCATGGCGATGGCCTGCTCTTCGGTCTCGAAGCGGAACACCGGCGCCACCGGGCCGAAGGTCTCTTCGCGCGCGCACAGCATGTCGGCAGTGACGTCGGCCAGCACGGTGGGCTTGTAGAAGCGCTCACCCAGCCGGCTGCCGCCCGCCACCAGCTTGGCGCCCTTGGCCAGTGCATCGGCCACGTGCGATTCCACCTTGGCCATGGCCTGCGCGTCGATCAGCGGACCCTGGTTGACGCCGGGCTCGAAGCCGTTGCCCACCTTGATGGCCTTGGCCTTCTCGGCCAGCTTCTGCACGAAGGCGTCGTAGATGCCCTCCTGCGCGTACAGCCGGTTGGCGCACACGCAGGTCTGGCCGGCGTTGCGGTACTTGCTGATCATCGCGCCCTCGACCGCGCTGTCCAGGTCGGCATCGTCGAAGACGATGAAGGGCGCATTGCCGCCGAGCTCCAGGCTCAGCTTCTTGATCGTCGGCGCGCATTGCGCGGCCAGGATGCGGCCGACCTCGGTGCTGCCGGTGAAGGACAGGTGGCGCACCGTGTCGCTGGCGCACAGCACGTGGCCGATGGCGATGGAGTTCTGCGCGTCGGCGCTCAGCACGTTCAGCACGCCGGCCGGCATGCCGGCGCGCTGCGCCAGCTCGGCCACGGCCAGCGCCGACAGCGGCGTGGCCTCGGCCGGCTTGATCACCACCGGGCAGCCTGCCGCCAGCGCCGGCGCCACCTTGCGGGTGATCATCGCGATCGGGAAGTTCCACGGCGTGATCGCCGCGCAGACGCCGATCGGCTGCTTCAGCACCAGGTAGCGCTTGTTCGCATCGGTGGTGGGAATGGTTTCGCCATAGATGCGCCGGCCTTCTTCGGCAAACCATTCCAGGAAGCTGGCGCCGTAGATGACCTCGCCGCGGGCCTCGGCCAGCGGCTTGCCTTGCTCGGCCGTCATGATGCGGGCCAGGTCGTCGGCATGCTGGTGCAGCAGCTGGAACCACTTCATCAGCACGGCATGGCGTTCCTTGGCGGTCTTGGCGCGCCAGGCCGGCCAGGCCTTGTCGGCCGCGGCGACCGCTGCCTCGGCTTCGGCCGCGCCCAGGTTGGCCACGTCGGCCAGGCGCTGGCCGGTGGCCGGGTCGAAGACCTCGAAACGGGCGCTGCCGCGAAACCATTCGCCGCCGATCAGTGCATCGGTCTTCAGCAGGCTGGGGTCGTTCAGCGTGGACAGCGGGCTGGTCTTGGCATCCATGGCGGGGTTCCCTCAGCGAAGTTCGATCTCGATGAACACCACCTCGTGGTCGGTGTTGTTGATGACGTTGTGCTCCACGCCCACCTGGCGGGTGTAGGAGCGGCCGGCCACCAGCGGCGCGGTACGCGGGCCCTCGGGCGTCTCCAGCAGCAGCTCGCCGTTGGTGGTGGGTACCACCACGTAGTCGTGGCCGTGGCGGTGCCAGCCGGTCTCGGCCCCGGGCGCAAAGCGCCATTCGGTGACGATGACCCTGTCGTTGTCGATCTGCACCGTGGGCACGGCCTGCGGTCGGCTCATGGCGGCACCGTCAGTTGAAGGCCGGGATGCCGGTGATCGCCCGGCCGAGGATCAGCGCATGGATGTCATGCGTGCCCTCGTAGGTGTTCACCACTTCCAGGTTGACCAGGTGGCGGGCCACGCCGAACTCGTCGCTGATGCCGTTGCCGCCCATCATGTCGCGGGCCAGCCGCGCTATGTCCAGCGCCTTGCCGCAGCTGTTGCGCTTGAGGATGCTGGTCACCTCCACCGCGGCGGTGCCGGCGTCCTTCATGCGGCCCAGCTGCAGGCAGCCCTGCAGGCCCAGGCTGATCTCGGTGAGCATGTCGGCCAGCTTCTTCTGCACCAGCTGGTTGGCGGCCAGCGGCCGGCCGAACTGCTTGCGGTCCATCACGTACTGGCGGGCGCGCTGGTAGCAGTCCTCGGCCGCGCCCAGCGCGCCCCAGGCGATGCCGTAGCGCGCGCTGTTCAGGCAGGTGAAGGGCCCTTTGAGGCCGCGCACCTCGGGGAAGGCGTTCTCCTCCGGGCAGAACACCTCGTCCATGACGATCTCGCCGGTGATGCTGGCGCGCAGCCCCACCTTGCTGTGGATGGCCGGCGCGCTCAGGCCCTTCCAGCCCTTCTCGAGGATGAAGCCGCGGATCTGCCCGCCGTCGTCCTTGGCCCAGACCACGAAGACGTCGGCAATCGGCGAATTGCTGATCCACATCTTGGCGCCGCTCAAGGCGTAGCCGCCGGGCACCTTCTTCGCCCGGGTGACCATGCTGCCGGGGTCGGAGCCGTGGTTCGGCTCGGTCAGGCCGAAGCAGCCGATCCACTGGCCGGTGGCCAGCTTGGGCAGGTACTTCTGCTTCTGGTCTTCGGTGCCGAACTCGTTGATCGGCACCATGACCAGCGAACTCTGCACGCTCATCATCGAGCGGTAGCCGGAATCGACGCGCTCCACCTCGCGGGCCACCAGGCCGTAGCAGACGTAGTTCAGGCCGGCGCCGCCGTAGACCTCGGGGATGGTGGTGCCCAGCAGGCCCAGTTCACCCATCTCGCGGAAGATGGCCGGGTCGGTCTTCTCGTGGCGGAAGGCTTCGGTGACGCGCGGCGCCAGCCGCTCCTGGCAGTAGCTGTGCGCGGCGTCGCGCACCGCGCGCTCGTCGTCGCTGAGCTGCGCGTCGAGTTGCAGCGGGTCGTCCCATTGGAACTGGGCTTTGCTCATAATCGGGTCTCCGTAAGGTAAGGGGTCAGCACAGCGCGGCGAAGGTGTCGCCCAGGATCGCCATGCCTTCGTCGAGGTGGGCGTCGCTGGCGGTCAGCGGCACCAGGATGCGGATGCAGTTGCCGTAGACGCCGCAGCTCAGCAGGATCAGCCCGCGGCGCGCGGCCTCAGCCACCACCGCCTTGGCCAGGTCGGCATCGGGCTGGTGCACATCGCCGCCCTTGAACAGCTCGATGGCCAGCATCGCGCCCAGGCCGCGCACGTCGCCGATGGCGCGGTGCTTTGCGGCCAGCGCCTGCAGCCCGCTGCGCAGCCGTTCACCGACGGCGCGGCTGCGCGCCAGCAGGTCCTGCTGCTCGAACACCTCCAGCACCGCCAGCGCGGCGGCGAAGCCCAGCGGCGAGCCGGCGTAGGTGCCGCCCAGCCCGCCGGGGCCCGGCGCGTCCATCACTTCGGCCCGGCCGACCACCGCTGACAGCGGGAAGCCGCCGGCCAGGCTCTTGGCCAGCGTCGTCA
>JAFLDH010000341.1 GCA_017302505.1 Burkholderiales bacterium | reverse complement strand
CGACTGGTGGGTGGCCAGTGCGTCGGCCGAGATGATCAGCACCGTGTCGGCGCGGCCGCCCGCGGCACTGCGCAGCGCGGCAGCCAGCACCTCGACGCTGCGGCCGTCGACCGGCCTGCGATCCAGCATCACGCGGCCGTCGCTGGCAACGGCGACGACGATCTCGCCGGGCCGCTCGCGCATCGCATCGGCATCGGCGGCAGGCAGGTTCAGCTGCAGCTCGGTGAAGCGCGAGTAGGTGGTCGACAGCATCAGGAAGATCAGGATCACCAGCAGCACGTCGATGAAGGCGATCAGGTTGATCTCCGGCTCTTCGGCGCGGCGATGGCGCCCGAAGTTCATGGCGTGGTCTCGGGCGGCTGCGCCGGCACTGGCGGCGTGCGCACCGCAAAGCGCATCAGGTGCGGCACCAGCCGCTCGGCGGCCAGCTCCATCGTCAGCTGGTACTCGTCGACGCGGCCGCGGAAGTAGCGGTAGAACATCAGCGAGGGGATCGCGATCATCAGCCCGAAGGCGGTGTTGTACAGCGCGATCGAGATGCCGTGCGCCAGCTGCTGCGGGTTGGTGCTGCCGGTGGTGGGCGCCTGCGAGCCGAAGATCTCGATCATGCCGATCACGGTGCCGAACAGCCCCAGCAGCGGCGCCGCGGCGGCGATGGTGCCCAGCGTGTTCAGGTAGCGCTCCAGCCGGTGCATCGCGATGCGGCCGGCGCTTTCGAAGGACTGGCGCACCGCTTCCTCGGTGATGCGCGGCTCGGCGATCACGCTGCGCAGGCCGGTGGCGAACACGCCACCCAGCAGCGAGTTCTCGGCCAGCTTGTTGACCACGTCGTTGCCCGGCAGGCTGCTGCGGGTGACAGCCAGCACCTCGTCCAGCAGGTTGGCCGGCGCGATCTGGCTGGCGCGCAGGCTGATCAGCCTTTCGATGATGATCGTCAGCGCCGCGATCGAGCACAGGATCAGGGGCCAGATGGGCCAGCCGGCGGCTTGGATGATCGACAGCAAAACGTCCTCGGAGCAGTCTCGTGGCAGGCGCGACGCGCGGGATTATGGCCCCTGGATGCAGTGTCACTTTCCGCCCACGGCTGGGTTGCCGAAGTAATCCACCGTAGCTGTGGATAACAATGTGGGCAACCCGTGGGGGGCGGCTGCAAATCCGCATGGTTGCTGCACCGGGGTTTGGATGCCCAAAAATTAGTCAGAAGATTCTCATTGCAAATCAATCACTTGCACGAAGATGACGCTTCGATGACGTGCTCATGCCGGGTTTGGGCCAGCATTGGCGCGCCTGTGGATGTCCGCAGCCGCATGGGCACTGGCTTTGCCGATGGTTGAGCCCGGCGGTTCGGCGCCGATGCGCCCGGCCTGGGACGTGGGCGCGCTGCTGCTGGCCACGGGCGACCTGCTGCAGGCGCGCTTCGGTGCGCTCACCGTGCGCGGCGAGCTGTCGGGCCTGGTGCGCGCGGCCAGCGGGCACCGCTACTTCGCGCTGAAGGACATGGCCGGGTCCGGGGCCTTGCTGCGCTGCGCCATGTTCCGCCGGTCCGCGGCGCTGCTGGACTTCGAGGCCCGTGACGGTCAGCAGGTCGAGGTGCGCGGCCGGCTCGCGGTGTACGAGCCGCGCGGCGAGCTGCAACTGGTGGTCGAGGCCATGCGCCCGCTGGGCGCTGGCGCGCTGTACGAGCAGTTCCTGCGCCAGAAGGCGCGGCTGCAGGCCGAAGGTCTGTTCGACGAGGCGCGCAAACGGCCGATCGCGCGCTGGCCGGTGGCGCTGGGCGTCATCACCTCGACTGCCGGCGCCGCGCTGCATGACGTGCTGGCGACGCTGGCACGGCGGGCGCCGCAGGTGCGGGTGGTGATCTACCCGAGCCCGGTGCAGGGCAGCGATGCGCCGGCCTCGCTGGTGGCGGCTCTGCAGCGCGCCGGCCAGCGGCGCGAGGTGGACACGCTGTTGCTGGTGCGCGGCGGCGGCTCGCTGGAAGACCTGTGGAGCTTCAATGACGAAGGGCTGGTGCGCGCCATCGTCGCCTCGCCGATCCCGGTGGTTTGTGGCGTTGGCCACGAGAGCGATGTCACGCTGGCCGACCTCGCCGCCGACCTGCGCGCCGCCACACCCACCGCCGCGGCAGAACTAGCCGCGCCGGAACGGCAGGCGGCCCTGCAGCAGTTGGATGCGCTGGCGCTGCGTCTGCAGCGTCGCCTGCGACAACAACTGGATACGCAGGCGCAGCGCCTGGATGCGCTGGCGCTGCGGCTGGGCGCACCGGCCCGTGCACTGGCGCTGCAGCAGCAGCGCCTGCAGTCGCTACACCAGCGCCTGCTGCTGGCGCTGCGTCAGCACGTCCTGCAGGCCGGGTTGCAGCTGCCGGGGCTGGCCGCGCGGCTGCAGCGTGCCCGGTCGCTGCAGGCCGAGCGTCAGGCCCAGCGGCTGCAAGCCCTGGCGCAGCGGCTGATGGCGCTGGACCCACGGCAAGTCATGGCCCGTGGCTATGCCTGGGTGAGCGATGCGCAGGGCCAGCCGGTGACTGCCGCGGCCAGCCTGAAGCCGGGCGACGCGTTGCAAGCCGAATGGTCCGATGGCAGCGCCACGTTGCAGGTGCAACAAGTGCGTCGACGCCCGCCCAAGGGGCGCTGAGCGCGCCCTGCACACCGCGACGGGCTTGCCTACAATGCGGCCCGCCTTCAACCCAGCCGGTCCGTATGGGCCGCGTGGCCACCACCCAAGGACACCCGATGGAACACACCCTGCCTGCATTGCCCTTTGCCGCGGACGCCCTGGCGCCCCACATGAGCCGCGAGACGCTCGAGTTCCACCATGGCAAGCACCACAACGCCTACGTGGTGAACCTGAACAACCTGCAGAAGGGCACCGAGTTCGAGTCGATGTCGCTGGAAGAAATCGTCAAGAAGTCCAGCGGCGGCATCTACAACAACGCTGCGCAGATCTGGAACCACACCTTCTTCTGGAACTGCCTGAAGGCGGGCGGCGGCGGTGAGCCCAGCGGCGCACTGGCCGCGGCCATCAACGCCAAGTGGGGCAGCTACGCGGCCTTCAAGGAAGCCTTCACCAAGTCGGCCGTGGGCAACTTCGGCTCGGGCTGGACCTGGCTGGTTAAGAAGCCCGACGGCTCGGTGGACATCGTCAACATGGGTGCGGCCGGCACGCCGCTGACCACCGCCGACAAGGCGCTGCTGACCATCGACGTGTGGGAGCATGCCTACTACATCGACTACCGCAACCTGCGGCCCAAGTTCGTCGAGACCTTCCTGAATTCGCTGGTCAACTGGGACTTCGCGCAGCGCAACTTCGGCTGATCCGCGCCCGCCCCGCAGGCCCGTCCTTCAGTTGCCGAAGGGCGGGCCTTTCAACTTGAAGCCGGGCTTGATGCCCCGCTTGTCGAACCAGCCCTGGTTCATCTCCAGCGCGAAGCGCACCGGCTGCGCCGAGCAGTGCGACTGTTCGCTCTTGGGCTGCATGTCGGCGATGTTGACGATGCTGCCGTCGTCGGCAATGAACGCGATGCTCAGCGGCAGCAGCGTGTTCTTCATCCAGAAGCACTGAGGCGAAGCCTGTTCGAAGACGAACAGCATGCCTTCGTGAGCCGCCATCTGCGTGCGGTGCATCATGCCGATCTGCCGCTGCTGCGGCGTGCGTGCCAGCTCTGCCTTGATGACGTGCATGCCCGCGTTCAGCGACACGGTATCCAGCTTCGGCTGCGCGGCGTCCTGCGCCCACGCCGGTCCGCCGGACAACAACATTGCGGCCATCGACGTGTTGATCAATGTCTTGATCGAGCGGATTGGGTTCATGTAAGGTCGCTCACGTGGAGCGCGCATTGTCGATCATCGCTGGGCGACGGCCCGCGCCGGCGGCGGCATGAGTGCGCCTTCGGCCGCGCTGCCGACGCCGCAGGCCGGCGCCGACCTGTCGGTGCTGGACGATCCGCTGGAACTGCAGCGCTTCACCCGCTTTGCCACCGGCAGCGACGGTCGGCGCATCGCCGAATCGACGCTGCGCGTTTCCGGCATGTATTGCGCGGCCTGCGCCGGCACTATCGAGCAGGCACTGGCCGGCGTCGAAGGAGTCCGGGCCGCCAGCGTCAGTGCCGCCGGGCAGCGTGCCGCCGTGCACTGGGATCCACAGCGCACCCGGCCTTCGTTGTTGATCGAAGCGGTGCGGCGAGCCGGCTACGACGCTGCGCCCGATGCCGCCGCACCGGCGCGCGAGCTGCGCCGTGCCGAGGGCCGCAAGGCGCTGTGGCGGCTGTTCGTGGCGGCGTTCTGCATGATGCAGGTGATGATGCTGGCCACGCCGTCCTACGTGGCCGGCCCGGGCGAGCTGGAGCCCGACCTGGCGAAGCTGCTCAACTGGAGCAGCTGGGTGCTGAGCCTGCCGGTGCTGCTGTTCTCGGCCATCCCCTTCTTCAGCGGCATGTGGCACAGCCTGCGCTCGCGGCGCATCGGCATGGACGTGCCAGTGGCCATCGGCATCCTCGTCACCTTCGTCGCCAGCAGCGGCGCCACCTTTGCGCCGGGCGGCGTGTTCGGGCACGAGGTCTACTTCGACTCGATGACCATGTTCGTCAGCTTCCTGCTGGCGGCACGCTACCTGGAGCTGCTGGCGCGCCAGCGTGCCGCGCAGGCGCTGGAGAACGCCGTCGACGGCATGCCGCAGCAGGCCACCCGGCTGCTGGACGACGGCCGCACCGAGCAGGTCAGCGTGATGCGGCTCGCGCCGGGCGATCGGGTTCGCGTGGCCCTGGGCCAGGCCTTTCCGGCCGACGGCACGCTGGAACAGGGCGCCACCGCAGCCGACGAATCCCTGCTCACGGGTGAATCGACGCCTGTTCCCAAGGCCGCGGGCGATGCGCTGGTGGGCGGCAGCGTCAACCTGGGCGCGCCGGTGACGATGCAGGTGCAGCGCGTGGGCGCCGACACCCGGCACGAGGCCATCGTAGCCTTGATGCGCGATGCGCTGAGCCAGCGGCCTTCGATGGCCCGCCTGGCCGACCGCGTGGCCGGCCCCTTTCTTTGGGTGGTGCTGATCCTGGCCGGTGGCGCCGCTGCCGCCTGGAGTGTCATCGACCCGTCGCGGGCGGTTTGGGTGGCGGTGTCGGTGCTCATCGTCACCTGCCCCTGTGCGCTGGCGCTGGCGGTGCCGGCCGCGCTGGTAGCTGCCGCGGGCGGGCTGGCGCGCC
>JAFLDH010000340.1 GCA_017302505.1 Burkholderiales bacterium | reverse complement strand
CGCGCGGCAGGTCCAGGGCGCTCAGCGCCACGCGCAGCGCGCGGGCACAGGCCGCCGGCAACAGCGGCACCGCCTCGGCCTGCACGCCGTCGCGCTGCTGCAAGGCGCTGGCCAGCGGGGCCAGGTGGCGCAGCTCTGCCTCGGCCGTGTCTTCGGCGGCGCGGGCCGTGCGATAGATCTCGATGTCGGCGTCGATCTGGTCCTCGTCCACCAGCGACAGCGCATCCGGCGACTCGGCCGGGCTTTGCGTGGTCGCAGTCGGCGCGCCGAGTGCGGCTTGCAATGCCTGGGCGAAATCACGGCCCAGGCGCGGTGCGGCCTCGTGCAACAGGGCGGCCGTGTCGCCAGCGGCCTGGCGATCGCCGGCGCTGTGGCCGCCGACGGCATCCTGAGCCAGGCGGGCCGTGGCGTCGGCCACGACGGACGCGGCCCATCCCGGCAGCTCGCGCGCCAGCATGCCGAGCCAATCGCCATACGTCGGGGTGGCCATCAAGGTTTGTTGAACGCAGCTTGCACCCCTCGGGCATCGGCTCGCGGCCTGCCGGCTTGAGGGCCGGCCAGCGTGATGTCGCAGGACCATGCCAAAAGCACGGTTCGAGCTGCGGAAACCGGTGGCTGGCCTGGGCCCGACAGCGGCGTGGTGGCGCTTTCACGGGCTGCCGCGCTGTTGCAGCCAGGGCTCCATAATCCAACGCCCCGCGCCGACCCGCGCCCACCGAAGGTTCCCGCCATGCCCCGCGCCACCAAGATCGTCGCCACGCTAGGCCCGGCCTCCAGCGACCCAGCCGTACTGGAGCGGCTGCTGCGCGCCGGCGTCGACGTGGTGCGGCTGAACTTCAGCCATGGCACGGCACAGGACCATCGCGACCGCGCGACCCTGGTGCGTGAGACGGCGTTGCGTGTGGGCAAGCCCGTGGCGCTGATGGCCGACCTGCAGGGCCCGAAGATCCGTGTCGGCAAGTTTGCCGAAGGCAAGGTGCAGCTGGTCGACGGCGCCGGCTTCGTGCTCGACGCCGCGCGCGAACAGCCCGGTGACGTGGATGCCGTGGGCCTGGACTACAAGGAACTGCCGCGCGACGTGAAGCCCGGCGACCGGCTGCTGCTGAACGACGGGCTGATCGTGTTGACCGTGCAGGCGGTGCGCGGCGAGCAGGTGCACACCACCGTCACGCAGGGCGGCGTGCTGTCCAACAACAAGGGCATCAACAAGCAGGGCGGCGGCCTGACGGCACCGGCGCTGACGGCCAAGGACATGGAGGACATCAAGACCGCCTTGAGCTTCCAGTGCGAGTACCTGGCGGTCAGCTTCCCGAAGAACGCCACCGACATGGAAATGGCGCGGCAGCTGGCCAACGTGGCCGGCGAGCCCTACCGCCACAAGCCGGCGCTGATCGCCAAGATCGAACGCAGCGAGGCCATCCCGCAGCTGGAGGCCATCCTGAAGGCCAGCGACGGCATCATGGTGGCGCGCGGCGACCTGGCGGTGGAGGTGGGCCCCGCGGCCGTGCCGGCGCTGCAGAAGAAGATGATCCGCATGGCGCGCGAGCTGGACAAGATCACGATCACCGCCACGCAGATGATGGAGAGCATGGTGCTGCAGCCCGTGCCCACGCGCGCCGAGGTCAGCGACGTGGCCAATGCCGTGCTCGACGGCAGCGATGCGGTGATGCTCAGCGCCGAGACGGCCGCCGGCCAGTACCCGGTGCAGACGGTGGAGCACATGGCGCTGATCGCGCTGGAGGCAGAGCGTGCCGAGGACTCGGTGCTGGATGGGGATTTTTCGCGCAAGCGCTTCGGCCGCATCGACCAGAGCATCGCCATGGGCGCGCTGTTCACGGCCGTGCACCTGGGCTGCAAGGCCATCGTCGCGCTGACCGAGAGCGGCTCCACCGCGCTGTGGATGAGCCGGCACTCGATCCACGTGCCGATCTTCGGCGTGACCTCGTCCCCGCAGTCCGAGCGGCGCATGGCGCTGTACCGCAACGTGCAACCGATCCTGATGGATGCGCACACCGACCGCGACGAGGCGCTGGCCGATGCCGAGCGGCTGCTGGTGGCGCGCGGCGTGCTGATGCCGGGCGACACCTATGCCATCACCTGCGGCGAGCCGATGGGTTACCCCGGCGGCACCAACATGCTGAAAGTGTGTCGCGTGGCCTGAGCGAGGCCCCCGGTTTCGGGGTGTTTGCTTGATTTGGCACGGGTTCCGCGGCCGGGTGCGTCGCTAGAATTTCGGTCTCTTCCACCCACCTGCCGAGGTCCGCCATGCCACTCGTCTCCATGCGCCAACTGCTCGACCATGCTGCCGAGAACGGTTACGGCATCCCGGCCTTCAACGTCAACAACCTGGAGCAGGTGCAGGCGGTCATGACCGCGGCCGCCGAGGTGGGCGCGCCGGTGATCCTGCAGGCCAGCGCTGGCGCGCGCAAGTACGCCGGCGAGCCCTTCATCAAGCACCTGATCCAGGCGGCAGCCGAGTCCTGGCCGCAGATCCCGCTGGTGATGCACCAGGACCACGGCACCAGCCCCAAGGTGTGTGAAGGCGCCATCAACCTGGGCTTCGGCTCGGTGATGATGGACGGCTCGCTGATGGACGACGGCAAGACGCCGGCTTCCTTCGACTACAACGTCGAGGTGACTCGCAAGGTGGTGGACATGGCGCATGCGGTGGGCGTCACGGTCGAAGGCGAACTCGGCTGCCTGGGCAACCTGGAAACCGGCGATGCGGGCGAGGAAGACGGCATCGGCGCGGTGGGCAAGCTGGATCACAGCCAGATGCTGACCGACCCCGAAGAGGCGGCGGTGTTCGTCAAGGCCACCCAGCTGGATGCGCTGGCGATTGCCATCGGCACCAGCCACGGCGCCTACAAGTTCAGCCGAAAGCCCACGGGCGACATCCTGGCCATCAGCCGCGTCAAGGAGATCCACAAGCGCATCCCCAATACCCACCTGGTGATGCACGGCAGCTCGAGCGTGCCGCCGGAACTGCTGGCGATGATCAACCAGTACGGCGGCAAGATGAAGGAGACCTTCGGCGTGCCGGTCGAGGAGATCCAGGAGGCCATCAAGCACGGCGTACGCAAGATCAACATCGACACCGACATCCGGCTGGCGATGACCGGCGCGGTGCGCAAGTTCCTGGCCGAGAACCCCGACAAGTTCGATGCCCGCGAATGGCTGAAGCCGGCGCGCGAGGCGGCCTACAAGGTGTGCAAGCAGCGCTACCTGGAATTCGGCTGCGAGGGCCAGGCCGGCAAGATCAAGGCGATGGCGCTGCCCGAGGTGGCATCGCTGTACCGCGCCGGCAAGCTGGCGCAGACGGTGGTCTGAGTCCGCTGGACCTCATCCGCTTCGATCTTGCTGGCGGGTTCTGGCGTTTTGCTGCTGATCAACAAGCCTCATCTTTGAGGTGCACGCTGGCCGCCAGCGGGGTGGCCAACTCCGTTCAGCCAAATTCTCATTCACTCCGTTGGCCACCCCGCTGCCGGCCAGGGCCTTTGGTGTTCGCAGGCCGTGTTCCTGCTGCCGTAGCGCGCTGCGGGGGCCAGCAAAGGCGGCGAGGGGGTGGCCGGCGGAGTGAATAAGCATTTCCTGAACGGAGCCGGCGACCCCCTCGTCGGCTTTGCTCAGCGGCGCCAACACGCAGTGCGAACATTCGACGACAGCAATGCGCCGCATCGCGGCACAAATCAAGGCCTTTGGATCCATCCCGGCGCAAGGCGTTGCGCCGCGGGCGGCTACTTCTTCTTGCCGCTCTTCAGCGCCAGCTGCTTCTTGCCGGCGCGGTCCTGGTGGCGCTTGGCCAGGTCGGCCAGCACGCCCTCGTCGCTCAGGTCGAGCATCTCCGAGTGTTCCCAATCGTGGCGCGTCACCTCGCGCAGCCGGGCGATGACCTCGGGTGCGTCGGTCTCGATGGCCAGTTCGCGGCGCTCGTCGAAGCTTCCCGGCGCCAGGTTGATCGAGCCGATCACCGCCCGCGCCTCGTCGGCCATCAGCATCTTGCCGTGCAGCTTCAGGTGCTTCAGGCGGTGGATCTTGGCGCCCACGTCGCGCATGATGCGCAGGCCTCCCACGCCTTCGATCAGCTTGTCCTTCTTCAGGTTGTGCGGCGGCCGCGCCATGATGTAGACCTTGACACCGCGCGCCATGGCCCGCACCAGGCGTTCGATGATCACCGTGTCCTGGTAGCGCTCGTTCTGCAGCCACAGCGTGGTGCGCGCCGAATCGATGAAGTGCGCCAGCCGCGTGCGGCCGTTGTCCGGGCACCAGATCAGGCGTGACTTCGGGTCGGGCTTGAAGGGCGTCTGCGTCCAGTCGGCGTCGAAGCAGCGCAGCATCTCCGCCACCTCCAGCGGGTCGTCGGTGACCACCGCATAGTCGCGGGTCTGTGTCAGGTCGCGCGTCTCCCAGTTCAGCGATTCGACGTAGCCGGTTTTGCCGTCGATGGCCATCGACTTCTGGTGCGTCACCGCGAAGGCCGGGCTGCTGTCGCGCACCTCGATGCCGGCGTCCAGCAGCGCCTGGCGAGTCTCCTCGTTGTCCGAGCTGCCGTCGCGGCGCTGCGGGTTCAGCATCACCCGCACCTTCACGCCGCGCTGGCGCGCCGCCTTCACCGCCGCCAGCATGTCCGGGTCGGTGAACAGGAACATGCGGATGTTGATCGACTGCTTGGCGCCGTCCAGGGCGTCGATCAGCGACTTGGCGGTGTCGTCGGGAAAGACCAGCAGGCGGTGCGACATGGCGGCGGGATCATATCGGAGCACCCTGGACCGGCCTCCTACAATCGAAGCCTTTTCCGAACCGGGAGCCGGCCGTGACCAGCGCTGCCCCTGTGGTCGGCGTGGTGATGGGCTCGTCCAGCGACTGGGACACCTTGCAGCACGCGACGCAGATCCTTGCCGAATTCGGCGTGCCGCATGAAGCCCGCGTGCTCAGCGCGCACCGCATGCCCGACGACATGTTCGCCTATGCCGAGGCCGCCGCCGGCCGCGGGCTGCAGGCCATCATCGCCGGCGCCGGCGGTGCGGCGCACCTGCCCGGCATGCTCGCCGCCAAGACGGTGGTGCCGGTGCTCGGCGTGCCGGTGCCCAGCCGCCATCTGCAGGGCGTGGATTCGCTGCACTCGATCG
>JAFLDH010000034.1 GCA_017302505.1 Burkholderiales bacterium | reverse complement strand
ACCGGGCGCGGTGCGGTCGGCATCGTGCGCGTGTCCGGCCGCGGGCTGGCGCCGCTGGTGCAGGCGCTGTGCGGCCGCAAACTGGCGCCGCGCATGGCCACGCTGCTGCCCTTCCGCGCGGCCGACGGCGCAGCCATCGACCAGGGCCTGGCGATCTACTTTCCCGCGCCGCATTCCTACACCGGCGAAGACGTGCTGGAGCTGCAGGCCCACGGCGGCCCGGTGCTGCTGCAGATGCTGCTGGCGCGCTGCCACCAGGCCGGCGAAGCGCTGGGCCTGCGCCTGGCCGAGCCTGGCGAGTTCACGCAGCGCGCCTTCTTGAACGGCAAGCTCGACCTGGCCCAGGCCGAGGCAGTGGCCGACCTGATCGACGCCAGCACCGAAGCCGCGGTGCGCTCGGCCGGGCGCTCGCTCAGCGGGGCCTTCTCGCAGCAGGTGGACGGCCTGCGCGAGCGCATCGTGCGGCTGCGCATGCTGGTCGAGGCCACGCTGGACTTTCCCGAGGAGGAGATCGATTTCCTGCAGCAGGCCGGCGCACAGGCGCAGCTGCAGGCGTTGGCCACCGCGTTGGACGCATTGCTCGACGGTGCCCAGCAGGGCGCGCTGCTGCGCGAGGGCATCCACGTGGTGCTGGCCGGGCAGCCCAATGTCGGCAAGAGCTCGCTGCTGAACGCACTGGCCGGCGCCGAGTTGGCGATCGTCACACCGATCCCCGGCACCACGCGCGACCGCGTCAGCCAGACCATCCAGATCGAAGGCGTGCCGCTGCACGTGGTGGACACGGCAGGCCTGCGCAGCCAGACCGACGACGAGGTCGAGCGCATCGGCATCGCGCGCAGCTGGGAGGCCATCGCCGCGGCCGATGCGGTGCTCTTTCTGCACGACCTGAGCCGCCGCGGCCAGCCCGACTACGAAGCCGCCGAGGCGCAGATTGCCGCGCAGCTGCCGCCGCAGGCGAAGCTGCTGCATGTGCACACCAAGCGCGACCTCGCCGACGCACCACCGGACGAAGGCATCGCGCTGTCGGCGCGCACCGGCGATGGCCTGAACGTGCTGCGCCAGGCGCTGCTGCAGCGCGTGGGCTGGCATGCCGCGCCGGAGGGCCTGTTCATCGCCCGCACGCGGCATGTGCTGGCGCTGCAGCGCACACGCGCCCATCTGCAGTTGGCGCAACATCGGCTGGCCGAGCCGTCCGCTGCGCTGGAGCTGCTGGCCGAAGAGCTGCGCCTGGCGCACGACGCGCTGGCCGAGATCACCGGCGCCTTCAGCGCCGACGACCTGCTGGGTGAGATCTTCAGCCGCTTCTGCATAGGCAAGTAAAGTCAATTCCAGGCAGATCCTTTGAGTTCCGAAGATCGTCTGTAAGCCATTGATTCACATGGCGTAAGTCGTCCTACAATGTCCAAGTAGAGGGCACAAGAGCCGACCGTCACGATGTCCAAGTTAGTGACCAAGCTGCGAATCTTGTGCCTCGAGTGGCAGCTACTTGGACACATGGAGCCAACGTGGCACTGACCGATACGGCGTTGAAGGCCCTGAAGCCCCGGGACAAGGTCTACACGGTGGCCGACGGCCGCGGCCTCTACGTAGAGGTGTTCCCGACGGGCGGCATCGTCTGGCGCTATCGCTACCGACTGAACGGCAAGCTCGAGAAGCTGACCCTCGGCAAGTACCCGGCCCTGACGCTGAAGAACGCCCGCATTAAGCGCGATGACGCCGCCCAGGCGGCGGCGATGGGCACCTCTCCGGCCGCACAGAAGCAGCTCGCCAAGCAGGCAGCGGCTGAGGAGACGACCGTCGCCGAGTTTGGCGAGCGCTTCTTCCGCGAAATCGTTGCCAAGGATCGAGCCGATGCCACCATGCCGAGGCGCTACTTCGACAAGTCCGTCGTCCCTGCTATCGGCACCAAGGCGGTACGCGAGGTGTCGACCGACGATGTCCGCGCGATCATCTGGAAGAAGAAGGACGAAGGCTTCGATGCAGCTGCCGGCCAGGTTCGGGGTCTGCTCAAGCGCCTGTTTGACTTTGCGATGACGGCGGGCTTGGTGTCGACCAATCCCGTACTGGCGCTGCCAATGCGCCACGTCCACAAGGCCAAGGCGCGCGAGCGAGCGCTTTCGCCGGAGGAGATACGCACCTTCCTTCGCGCCGCCTTCGAGTCCAATATCCGCCGCCAATTCAAGGTTGGTCTCCACTTGATCCTGCTGACGATGGTTCGCAAGTCGGAACTGCTGCTGGCCCGGTGGTCGGACGTGGATTTCGAGAAGGCCGAGTGGCACATCCCGGCCGAGCACTCGAAGACCGGCAAACCCCATATCGTCTACCTGTCTACGCAGGCGCTGGCCGGCTTCAAGGAATTGCAGGCCTTGGCCAGCGGCAGCGAGCTGGTCTTGCCGGGGCGCGGCAGCCTGACGAAGCCCTTCGCCCACAACGCGATCAATAGCGCGCTGAAGGTGGCCCTGAAGGGGCAGGCGATACCGGCCTTCACGATCCACGACCTGCGCCGCACGGCTTCGACGCTGCTGCACGAGAAAGGTTGGCCTTCGGATGTCGTCGAAAAAGCGCTAAACCACACCATCGGTGGCGTGCGCGGCGTCTACAACCGGGCCGAGTACGAAGCGCAGCGGCGCGAGATGCTGCAGTCGTGGGCCGACTACATCGACCAGTTGCTCGAAACTGGGCGAGTCATCAGAGGGCGCTTTCTGCAGGTCGCATAAGGAAAGCAGGACATGAGTGATGTGACATTGATCCTGAAGGCTGCGGCTTTTGCCGCGCGCAAACACCGAGACCAGCGACGCAAGGACGCCGAGGCTTCGCCCTACATCAACCATCCGCTGGAGCTGGCGCGCGTACTGGCAGAAGAAGGTGGTGTCACCGACGCCGCCACGCTGTGTGCGGCGCTGCTGCACGACACGATCGAGGACACGGCCACCACGGAAGACGAGCTTGTTCGCGAGTTTGGGGCCGAAGTCGCGGCCCTGGTGCTGGAAGTTAGCGACGACCGGACCCTGCCCAAGGCCGAACGAAAGCGCCAGCAGGTGGAACACGCCGCCACCATCTCGCCCAAGGCCCAGCGGGTAAAGCTGGCAGACAAGATCTGCAACTTGAACGACGTGGCGACTGCGCCGCCGGCTAACTGGGGTCAGGATCGGCGCCGCGAGTACTTTGACTGGGCCAGGCAGGTCATCGACCAACTGCGCGGCGTCGATGCCCGCTTGGAAGCCGCCTTCGACCGCGCCTATGCGGCGCGCCCATGAAAACCATGGGCCAGGCCGCCAACTCGATGGACAAGGTGGTGTTGGTGGCCAAGTCCTTCGGCAGCAAAGAGGTTCGTCACGCGCCGCGCGTCGTCGAAATGAGCGAACCCGTGGTTCGGCGATTGGCACTGCTTGGGCACGCCCAACCCGTCCTGTTGTCGGCGCTGCCAGGCAAGTGGTGGTCCATCAACGTCGATCTGGCGGCGCTGGACGAGGCGAACGAGCCAGGATGCGGTTACCGCTGCATCGACGCAACATCGGAAGCCATTGGCGCGAACCATGCGTTGTATTGGTGCGAGATCGTGGCCGGCCCCTTCGACCAGGAGGCGGATGCCACGGCGACCTACCTCGCGTCAATTGAGTTCGACGCCGCCTGGCTAGGGCCGCGCGCAGCCGTCGGCCGCGTCGAGCCCTGGGTCTGCAAGCAACTCCAGGCTCGAGGCCTGACGGAGCCTTACCCCTTGACAGCTGTTGCCGACGCGTATTGGGTTTGTGGGATGGGAGGCGGTGTCTGTGCGACGCAGGAGCTGGCGAAACGCGTGCGCCGCTTCCCGGGCGAGGCCGGCGTTACGCATGGTCCGTTCGACAACGAAGACGACGCGCACTACGCCTTCGACGTGATGTGGGAGTCCCCCGAGTAGAGGCGGCCCAAGGCGCGGCCAGAATAGGCGCCATGACATCCACCGCGCTCGACCGCATCGACAAAATCGAGGCCAGCCTGTGGGAGGCCGCCGACCAGCTGCGCGCCAACAGCAAGCTGACCAGCAGCGAGTACTGCATGCCCGTGCTGGGCGTGATCTTCCTGCGCCACGCGAGCAATCGCTACGACGCCGCGCTGGCGGCGATCCAGGCTGACCAGGAGGCCGGCCGCATGCCGAAACGCAAGCTGGTGGCCGCCGACTTCGTGCGCCGCCGCGCGCTGATGCTGCCGCCTCAGGCGCACTACAACCACCTGCTGGCGCTGCCCAAGGGCAGCGACTTGGGCGCCGCGCTGGTGGCGGCGATGGAGGCCATCGAGGCCGACTTCGAGCCCTTGGCAGGCCAACTGCCTAAGGACTACGATCGCTTCGAGTCGCGCCTACTGGAAGACCTGCTGCGCGCCTTCGACACCGATGCGCTGCGCCAGGCCTCGGGCGACGTGTTCGGCCGCATCTACGAGTACTTCCTGATGAAGTTCGCGATGCAGGGCGCGCAGGACAACGGCGAGTTCTTCACCCCGCCGTCACTTGTGCAGATGATCGTCAACGTCATCGAGCCCGACCATGGCGTGGTGGCTGACCTGGCCTGCGGCTCCGGCGGCATGTTCGTGCAGAGCAGCCACTTCATCGAGCACGAAGGCCTGGACACGATGAAGCGCGTCACCTTCTACGGCCAGGAGAAGACCGCCACCACCATCCGCCTGGCCAAGATGAACCTGGCTGTGCACGGGCTGGAAGGCGACATCCTGGAGGCCAACACCTTCTACGACGACCCGCACCGCCTGCCCGACGGCCGGCCGCTGTGGGGTCATTGCGACTTCGTAATGGCGAACCCGCCGTTCAACGTCGACATGGTCGACGCCGACCGCGTCAAGGACGACCGCCGCCTGCCTTTCGGCCTGCCGGGCGTGAACAAGGCGCGCAAGGTGGGCAACGCCAACTACCTGTGGATCAGCTACTTCCACAGCTACCTGTCGGCCAGCGGCCGCGCGGGCTTCGTCATGTCGTCGCAGGCCAGCAGCGCCGGGCATGGCGAGGCCGAAGTGCGCCGCAAGCTGGTGCAGACCGGCGACGTGGACGTGATGGTGGCCATCCGCCCCAACTTCTTCTATACGCGCACCGTGCCCTGCGAGCTTTGGTTCTATGACCGCGGCAAGCCGGCCGAGCGACGCGATACCGTACTGATGCTCGACGCGCGGCAGGTGTTCCGCAAGGTCACGCGCAAGATCTACGACTTCAGCCCCGAGCAGCTGGCCGACCTGACGGCGGTCGTGTGGCTCTACCGCGGGCAAAGCGCGCGCTTCGAGGCCTTGTTGGCGCAACACATCGGCCAAGCTGTAGCGGCTGCCCAGGCCTGCTGGAAGAGCGATACGGACGATTCAGCGAACGCCGCACCTGCCGAGCCGTTGGATGAATTCGTGAAGGCGTACCAAGACCTGCGTGCCCTGATGCAGGCTTGGGTCTCGTCGCTGCCCGCGGAATCACCCCATACGGCCGCTATTGCCGAGTTCCATGCGCAGCGGCGAGTGCCGATCGACGCGATCGAGTCGCTGCGCGGCAGCACCGGGCCACTGGTCGCTGCGCATCAATCGCTCGAACCCGGCATCCGGCCCTGCACGAACTTTCTGGGTGACCGTTTGAACCGCTATGCCGACGAGGCGCGGTCACTGACCACTACGCTGGAGCAGGCCGTGCGATCGACGCTGCGGCTGGTGGATCTCGCGGAGAAGGAGTTGGGAGCCAAGGTCGACAACAGGTGGCCTACGCGCGAGATCGGCCGCGCACGCAAGGCGCTTGACGCGGTGCGCGTCGTCGCGGTGGATCGCCTGAAGCGGGTGCGGCACTTCCAGCGGCACGTGACGTGGCTGCTGGAGCGTTTCCCGGAGGCGCGCTACCGCGATGTGACCGGGTTGTGCAAGGTGGTGACGGGGGTCGAAATCGAGGCCGCAGACTGGAGCATGACGCCCGGGCGCTATGTGGGCGTGGCACCGGTTCAGGAGGACGAGGACTTCGACTTCCAGGAAGTGCTCCACGACCTTCATGAGGAACTGAGCGTTTTGAATGCTCAGGCATCAACGCTTGCAGTACGAATCCAAGCGACTGCGGTGAGGCTGTTGTCATGAGTTGGCTGGCGCTTCGCCTCGGCAGTGCGGCCGAAGCCGGCAAAGCGGTCATCCAAACAGGCCCCTTCGGTTCCCAGCTCCATCAGCATGACTACGTTGACGATGGCGTTCCAGTCGTTATGCCGAAGGACATCGTTGGAGGCGGCATCGACGAGAGCGGCATTGCCAAGGTTGGTCACAACAAAGCCCAGGAGCTGGGGCGGCATGTCCTCGATGCCGGCGACATTGTCTTTCCCAGGCGAGGCGACATTCGCAAGTGCGCGTTGATCACACCCCAGACCGAGGGCTTCTTGTGCGGCACAGGCTGCCTGAAGATTCGTGTCGACCGGGAGCTCGTGCTACCCCGCTTCCTCTACTACGCTCTGTCCAGTGATGAGGTTGGCTCCTGGCTCGAACGTCGGGCAGTCGGAACGACGATGCTGAATTTGAGCGCAGGCATCTTGGCAGACTTGGAGCTGCGCGTGCCCCCTATTGAGGTGCAGGCCGCCATCGTGCACGCCGCATCGGCATACGACGAACTGATCGACAACAACCGCCGCCGAATCAAACTGCTGGACGACTCGGTGCGGCTGGTGTTCGACGAGTGGTTCGTTCGGCTGCGGTTTCCTGGCCACGAGAGACTGCCGCTTGTTGATGGCCTGCCTTTCGGTTGGTCGCGTAGTACTGTCGGAAGCGTGGTCCGGAGCCTTGAGGACGGGGACTGGATCGAGAGTAAGGACCAGGGCGGCGATGACTTCCGGATCCTCCAGATCTCGAACATTGGGCAGAACGAGTTCCGCGAGACCGGAAACTTTCGCTACATCACGGAAGAGACCTTCAGGCGCCTTCGCTGCAGGGAGGTCACGCCAGGGATGATCCTGGTCGCGCGCATGCCTATGCCAATCGGCCGCGCAATGATGCTGGCTGAGATGCCGTGGCGAATGGTGACGGCGGTCGACGTGGCGATCATCGAACCCGATGATGAGCAGGTCGATGGGCACTATCTCCTGTATCACCTGAACTCCGATGCCAATCTCGCGCGATGCGATGCGCTCACTGTCGGCGCGACGCGGCCGAGAGTGACGCGAAGGAACCTGGCCGAGCTGCCGTTGCTGATACCTGACAAGGCCGTGCAGGATGCATTCCACGCCGTAGCAGCGGACGTCTTTGCTCAGCGGGTCACGCTGTTTCGACAGATTGAGAAGTTGACCACTGCTCGTGACCTACTCCTCCCCCGACTGTTGAGCGGCGAACTCACCATCTGATCCATGACACCCGAGGACCAGCACTTCGACCGCAAGTCGCTGCGCAAGGTGACCGGACGGTCGCCGGCCTGGGCCGAGTTGGCGCTGGACTGTGTGTGCTTCGCCAATGCCGCCGGCGGCCGGCTGCTGATCGGCATCGAGGATGGCCAGGATGCGCCACCGCCGGAGCAGGCGATCGCCCCCGACTTGCCGGAGACCTTGCTGCGGCGCGTGCGCGAGCTCACCGTCAACGTCGAGGTGGCGGCCACCGTCGAGCGGCACGCCAACGGCGGCGCCTTCATCACGCTGCGGGTGGCGCGGGCACCGGGGCTGGCGTCCACCAGCGACGGGCGCTACGCGCTGCGCATCGGCCCCGAGTGCAAGCCGGTGGTGGGCGACGACGTGACGCGGCTGCTGAACGACCGGCCCGCCCGGCCCTGGGAGTTGCAGCCGGAGCCTGGGGTACAGCGCCAGGATCTCGATCCCGACAAGTGCGCGGGTTTCGTCGCCGCCATCCGGGCCTCGGACCGGGTGAAGGCCTCGGTGAAGGAAAAGTCGGTCGACGAACTGCTGGCGCACTACGACCTGCTGGCCGGCGGCACCGCCACGCGGCTGGGTGTACTGCTGTTGGGCCAGCGTCAGGACCGCGCGGCGTTGGGCACGGCGCCGGTGGTGCAGTGCCTGAAGTTCGATGAGCACGGCGCGCGCATCAACAAGTGGCTGTGGGACGACTACAGCCTGTCGCCGGTGGAGCTGGTGGAGGCCGTCTGGCGCGGCGTGCCCGACTTCCGCGAGGCCTATGACTTGCCCGACGGCTTGTACCGCAGCAGCGTGCCGGCCTACGACGAAAAGGTACTGCGCGAGCTGCTGGTCAACGCGCTGGTGCACCGGCCTTACACCCAGCGCGGCGACATCTTCCTGAACCTGCACCCGGACCGGCTTGAGGTGGTCAACCCGGGCAGGCTGCCGCTGGGCGTGACGCCGCAGACCATCCTGCACGCCAGCCGTCGCCGCAACGATGCGCTGGCGCGCGTGTTTCACGACCTGGGCCTGATGGAGCGCGAAGGCAGCGGCTACGACCTGATGTACGAGCAGCTGCTGGCGGCGGATCGCCCGCCCCCCGCGCTGGTCGAAGGCGTGGATTCGGTGGCGGTGACCGTGCAGCGCCGCCGGCCGCGGCCGCAGGTGGTGGCATTGATCGAAGGTGCCGACCAGCGCTACCAGTTGAACCAGCGCGAGCGCATAACGCTTGGCGTCCTGGCGCAGGCCGACGGCCTGACCGCGCAGGAGTTGTGCCGCAGCCTGGAGTTGCAGGGCGCGGATGCGCTGAAGCCATGGCTGGGCCGCCTGCCGGCGCTGGGCCTGGTGCAGACCAGCGGGCGCACGCGCGCCCAGCGCTACTTCGTCGCGCCGGAACTGCTGCGCAGTGCCAAGGTGCCGACGACCACCAGCCTGGCGCGCATTGCGCCGCACCGGCTGCGGGCGCTGATCCTGGAGGATCTGGAGCGTTACCCGGGATCGTCCAGCCCGGAGATCAACGCCCGGCTGGGCACGGAGCTGTCGGTCAAGACGGTCAAGCGCGCGCTGGACGAGCTGGAGGCCGCCCAGGCCGTGCGGCACCAGGGTGAGCGGCGCTGGCGGCGCTATTGGGCGGTGGGGCACTCGGCCCGTCAAGGACAGCCAGGCGGGGAAACCGGTTGACGGCAGCCGGCCAGACCATCCCGTTAACGCACAAGTGCTTGATTGAATTGATGAATCTAAAGGACACTGCAAACGCCGTGTCCTTGACGCGGCCCGGCGCCTGTCCTTGAGCGCCGCGCACGCCGGGGGTGGCGATGGTGTCGAAGGATCAACTCGCAGGCGGCAGGCCCGGGTGGGCAGGGGTCTGACCGGGCATGGCCTACACCGACATCAACAGCGAAGACCGCCTGGTGCAGGCGACCTTTGCCGAGCATCTGGAACAGCAGCTCGGCTGGGAAAGCGTCTACGCCTGGAACCACGAAACCTTCGGCCCCAGCGGCACGCTGGGCCGCGACAGCCCGCGCGAAGTGGTCCTGAAGCGCGACCTGCGCGAGGCGCTGGCCAAGCTGAACCCGGGCCTGCCGGCGCCAGCGGTGAACGAGGCAGTGGCCACCCTGACCCGGCATGACCACACGCGCTCGCTGATCCAGCACAACGGGGCCTTCCACGCCATGCTGCGCGACGGGGTGCCGGTGAACTGGCGGGACGAGAAAGGCCACGCGCGCCAGTCGCTGGCCAAGGTGATCGACTTCGCCGAGCCGCTGAACAACCGCTTCCTGGCCGTGCGCGAGCTGAAGATCACCGGGCTGCGCACGCCCAACTACAACCGCCGTGCCGACCTGGTGTGCTTCGTCAACGGGCTGCCGCTGGTCTTCATCGAGCTGAAGGCGGTCTACGTCAACATCCGCGCGGCCTACGAAGGCAACCTGAAGGACTACCTGGACGAGAACGTCATCGCACATGCCTTCCATCACAACGCCTTTATCGTGGTGAGCAACGGCAGCGCGGCGCGCTACGGCTCGGTCACCAGTACCTGGGAGCACTATGCCGAGTGGAAGCGTAACGACGAGGCCGACAAGGGCCATGTCGACGCCCAGACGCTGCTGGACGGCATGCTGGCGCGCAGCCGGCTGCTCGACCTGCTGGAGCATTTCATCGTCTTCGACGCCAGCAAGCCCGGCGCGGTGCGCAAGGTGGTGGCGCGCAACCACCAGGTTCTGGGCGTCAACCGGGCCGTGGCCGCGGTGGCCAGGCAGGAGGCGCTGAAGTCGCAGATCCCGCTGAGCGAACGCCTGCGCCACCGGGCGGTGAGCCTGCCGCTGGCCGAGCCGGACACCGTCGGCGACCCACAGGCCGACCCGGCGGCCAACGAAGGCGCGTTGGCCGTGCTCCACGCGGCGGACCGGCCGCCGGCTGGGCGCGCGACGCGCGAGGTCACGGTGATCGAGCGCGCGCACCCTGACCTGGGGCGGCTGGGCGTGGTGTGGCACACACAGGGCAGTGGCAAGTCGTACTCGATGCTGTTCTTCGCCGAGAAGGTGCGGCGCACGTTGCCGGGCAGCTTCACCTTTCTGCTGATGACCGACCGCAACGACCTGGACACGCAGATCTACCGCACCTTCTTGGGCTGTGGCGTGATCGACGACAACACGCCGCGTGCCGAGTCCGGCGCGACGCTGCGGGAGCTGTTGGCGCAGAAGCACCGCTACCTATTCAGCCTGATCCACAAGTTCAACCAGGACGTGGAACCCGGGCAGCCCTACAGCCAGCGCGACGACATCATCGTTATCTCGGACGAGGCGCATCGCACCCAGGCGGGCCGGCTGGCGCGCAACATGCGCATCGCGCTGCCGAATGCGGCGTTCATCGGCTTCACCGGCACGCCGCTGTTCAAGAACGACCACCTGACCCGCCGCATCTTCGGCGACTATGTGTCGCGCTACGACTTCAAGCGCAGCGAGGAAGACGGCGCCACGGTCAAGCTGGTGTACGAGAACCGGGGCGAGAAGCTGGGCGTCTCGCGCCAGGACCTGAACCAGCGCATCGCCGACGCCATCGAGCGGGCCGACCTGGACGCCGACCAGGAGGCCAAGCTGCAGAAGCTGCTCGGCCAGGACTACGAGGTCATCACCGCCGATGACCGGCTGGCGAAGATCGCCCACGACTTCGTCGAGCACTGCGCCACCCGGTGGCAGGCCGGCAAGGCGATGCTGGTGTGCATCGACAAGGTCACCTGCGGGCGCATGCTGGCGATGATCCGGCCGCTGTGGGCGGCCAAGGCGGGAGCGCTGCGGCAGAGCGCGGAGGATCGCCTGCTAGAGATCGGCGCGGCGGCTGACGACGAACAGCGCCAGCTGCTGTATGCGCAGCGCGATAGGCTGCTGGCCCAGGCGGCGTGGATGGAGCAGACCTACGTCGGCCTGATCGTCAGCGAGTCGCAGGGCGAGGTGGTCGAGTTCAAGCGCTGGGGCTTCGACATCATTCCGCACCGCGCGCTGATGAAGAAGGGCTTCGACATCGCCGACGGCAAGACCCTGGACGTGGAGTCGGCGTTCAAGGACCCACGCCACCCCTTTCGCGTGGCGGTGGTGTGTGCGATGTGGCTCACCGGCTTCGACGTGGAGAGCCTGTCGACGCTTTACATCGACAAGCCGATGAAGGCGCACACGCTGATGCAGGCCATCGCCCGCGCCAACCGGCGCTACCCGGGCAAGGAGTTCGGCCTGATCGTCGACTACAACGGCATGCTGGCCAGCCTGCGCGCCGCGCTGGCGCAATACGCGCTGGGCGATGGCGGCGACGGTGCGAAGGAGATCGTGGCACCGCTGCAGGAGCGCGTGGCGGCGTTGGACGATGCCATCCGGGCGACGGAGGCCTTTCTGCGGACCCTGGGCTTCGAGCCCGGCCGTCTGCTCGGGGCCAAGGGCTGGGTGCGGATTGCGGCGTTGCAGGATGCCGTCGAGTGCGTCAATGCCGCAGGCCGAGCGGATGGTGAAGCCGCCGCTGAATCACCCCCCGGCAACGGGGGGGACGGGCCTGACGCGGCGATCGGCACCGACCATGCGCGCCACCGCTTCGAGATCCTGGCCCGCGCCGTCTTCCAGCGATTCAAGGCACTAGTAACAGAGCCCTCCGTCGTCAGCTACGCGGAGCGTCACGACAACATCGAGGCGATCTACAAGAAGTTGAGCGAACGGCGAGACGACGCCGACGTGACCGAACTGCTGCGCGCGCTGCACCGCATCGTCAACGAAGCCATAAGGGCCGAGGCTCCCGGCGTGGACCAGGCCGAGGGCCTGACGGTCGATCTTTCGAAGATCGACATGGAGCGGCTGCGCTCCGAGTTCATGAAGAAGGTGAAGCACAAGGCGACGGTGATCGAGGACATCCGCGCCGTGGTCGAGCGAAAGCTGGCGATGCTGCTGGCGCAGAACCCGCAGCGGCTCGACTTCGAGCTGAAGTACCGGGAGATCGTGGCAACCTACAACCTGGACAAGGACCGGGCCACGATCGAGAAGACCTTTGCCGAGCTGATGGCGCTGAGCGTCGGACTGGATGACGAACAGCGCCGCGCGGCGCGCGAAGGCCTCAGCGAAGACGAACTGGCGATCTTCGACTTGCTGGAGAAGAAGAACCTTTCGGGTGCCGAACGCGAGCGCATCAAGCAGGCCAGCCGGCACCTTCTGGCCGAGCTGCGACGGATCATCGCGCCGCTGGACCAGTGGACCGAGAAGGAGCAGACGCAGGCCGAAGTGGAGGCCACCATCCTGGACCGCGTCTTCGAGCTCCCCGAGCCGCCGTACACGCAGGATGACAAGGATGAAATGGCGCGGCTGCTCTACGAACATGTGTGGCAGCAGAGCATGGGTGGGCGCTTTCAGCCAGGACAGAGGCCAGCGGCAGCATGAAGGCAAAGCCCAAGCGCGCGAGGTCGGGCAAAGCGGAGGTGACTTACCTCGCCTACCCTGCTGCGCTTGCAAGGCTCCGAGAAAGACTGTCCGCGACACCGGAGGAAATCGCGGCGTGGCTCATCATGGGGCCCAAACATGGTGGGCTCGCCGCGTACGTGAACGTCAACGAGTTCAAGAAGCCGCGGCGCTTCGCCTTCGCTGCTGACCAGGCAGGTAGACCGAGTGTGGACCAACACGACTACCTACCTCAGCTTATGCAGTGCTGGTTCCGCGCCAACAACATCGAACGCTTCAAGCCGCGGGAGCGGTTCGTGGTGGGCAGGGACCTGATCGCAAGGTGGTCGAAGATCCCGGGGGTCGACGCATTGGCCTACATCCGGGCCAAGATCGAGGAATCCAGGCTAAACGACATGCATCCGATTTGTGGCGGAACGCGCGGCTCGACTGCGGACGACAGCTACCCGCCCGTCGAGCAGGGCCTTTTTGGACTCAACGAAGTCCGGGCCATCGAGGCGGAGGAACTCATTGAGGTTGTGCACTTACTCGATGCCAAGCCCAGTTTGGCCGGCCGAGATCAAGCCGCTACGCGGCAACGGCAGGAACGGCGCTACCGCATGTGTATTGAAGATGAGCTGCCGATGCCGAAGGACGACTATGCCCACTTGCCGCGCGGCATCGGCCGCCTGGCCAAGCAGGAGGGCATCACGCGCCAGGCTTTCGCCCAAGACGTAAAGGCGCACATCCGCTACCTGATGGGCAAGTAGTCGGCAGGCGAAACGGCAAGCAATCGGCAAGCGCTTACCTGCCGACTTCTGCCAAATAGTGCGAAGCCATGTTCCCGGGATGGCCGGGGACGCCTACCGAGGGCGTTACATGGCGTACGAACTGGAGGCCGCAACGATCCTGCGGCGCAAGCAACTGGAGGCCGCAGGCTGCGGCAGCCGTTCGACGATCTACCTGCGGATCTCGCAGGGTCTGTTCACCAAGCCGGTCAGCCTGGGCGCGCGGGCCGTAGGCTGGCCGGCGCGCGAGGTGGTGGCGATCAACGCCGCCCGGATCGCTGGCAGGTCCGACGACGAGATCCGCAAGCTGGTGCAGCGGCTGCATGCCGAGCGCGCTGAAAGACCGACCGGCTCGTGCGATTGGCAGGGGTGAGACCGTGAGCTTCGACCGCGATCGCCTGCCCGAACCCTTGGCGTACTTTCAGGGCGAGGGGTTGACGCTGCAGGGGCGTGGGAAGTGGCGCACGACGCGCTGCGACTTCCACGACGGCAGCGACTCCATGCGCGTGAACATCGACCGCGGGTCATGGGTCTGCATGGCCTGTGGCGCAAAGGGCGGCGACGTGCTTGCCCACCACATGCAGCGACACGGCATCGACTTCGTACAGGCCGCGCGGGCGCTGGGTGCGTGGACCGAAGACGGTGCCCCACCGCCGAGGCCGCGTGCGTTCAGTGCCACCGATGCCGCGCAAGTCATCGTGCTGGAGCTGTTGGTCTGCCTGGTCGTCATCAGCGACGCGCGACGCGGTATCACGCCGAACGAGGCCGACTGGGCCCGGTTCCTGGCCGCTGCCGGGCGGGTGGAGACGATCGCCCAGGAGTTCAAGACATGAGTGTTGTTCCGAAATTCGCGCCAGCCGACGAGGCGCGCAGCCGCATTGATGCCGCGATGGCCGAGCGGGGCACCGGACCGGGCAGCTCCAATCTCGCCACCGAGGACGGCGTGATCCTCGTCAACGGTGCCAGCTTGAAGCCGCAGCCCGTGCGGTGGCTGTGGAGGCACTGGCTCGCCTGCGGGAAGCTGCACATCCTGGCCGGCGCACCAGGGGAGGGAAAGACTACGATCGCGCAGGCTGTCGCCGCGACAACGACGTGCGCTGGCCGCTGGCCTGATGGCACCAGCTGCGAAAGGCGTGGCAACGTTGTGATCTGGTCCGGCGAGGACGACCCGACCGACACGCTGCTGCCGCGGCTGATGGCTGCCGGCGCCGACGTGTCCCGCGTTCACTTTGTGACCGGTGCGCGGATCGAGGGCGAGGTGGTGCCGTTCGATCCGGCGCGCGACTTGGCGCAACTGCTGGCCGCCCTGGAGCACATCGGGGGAGTCAGTCTGCTGATCGTTGACCCGGTGGTGTCGGCGGTGGCCGGCGACTCGCATAAGAACACCGAGGTCCGGCGCGCGCTGCAGCCGCTGGTCGACCTTGCGGCGGCGACAGGCGCCGCCGTGCTTGGCATCTCGCACTTCAGCAAGGGTGGGCAGGGTGCCGACCCGACCATGCGGGTCAACGGCTCGATCGCCTTCGGCGCCGTGGCCCGCGTGGTCATGGTGGCCGCCAGGGTCAAGGGCGACGACGGCGGGCCGCGCCGCATTCTGGCCCGGTCGAAGTCCAACATCGGTCCGGACGACGGCGGGTTCGAGTACGCGCTGGAGCAGGTGGAAGTACGGCCCGGCATCGAGGCGTCGCGCGTGCTGTGGGGCAAGGCCGTCGAGGGCACCGCCCGCGAACTGCTGACGGATCCTGATGATGGCGATGAAGGCGACAAGAGCGCCCGCGACTCGGCGGCCGACTTCCTGCAGCAAGTGCTTGGCGAAGACGTAGTGCCGGTCAAGACCATAGAAATGGAGGCCCGCACGGCGGGTGTCGCCTGGCGAACGGTGCGCCGCGCGGCCGACCGGCTGGGCGTGCGCAAACGCAAGGGCGGGATGGGAGCCGGCTGGTACTGGTCGCTGCCGAAGTTGGCCACGAAGGCGCCGAATCTGTCCACCGCTGGAGGCTGGACGCCTTCGGCACCTTCGGTGGACACCTTCGATGACGAGGGGGAGTCTGATGAACGCTGAAGCGGGATTCATTCGCACCTGGCGCGTCGGGAGGTTCACCGTGACGCTGACCTGCCCCCGCCCGGCGGCCGGCACCACGATGGCCGCGAGCGTCGAATGGGCGCCGGACCAGCCGCGCCGGCTGACTGAGGCTGAGCTGCGAGCCTATCGCGCTGGCCGCAATGCCGCTCTGGAAGACCTGGCTGTCGAGCTAGGCGTAAACGTCGCAGTGCTTGAAGTTTGACGCCTGCACCATGAAACGGCTCATCGCCCGCAGCTGCATCAACCACACCGACGCCGACGACGTCACCGAACGACTGCACCTACCGCGCGGCCGCTGCGGCAACGACCAGCACGCCGACCTGCGGTCCCCGGAAGTAGGTCACATGTTGGCCGTCCTGCCACAACGCTGAACCGCCTTTGCCAAGGGGAAGTGAACCAATGGGACATCGACTCAGCAAACCCCGTCAGGATCGGCAGCCTCCGGCGAAGGCTTCTGATCCACAGGCTGAGCTTCGGCGCCGGTTTGTGGCTGCAGTTGCGGCTCATGAAAGACAGGTGGCGCTCCTGGCCCGGCGGGGGGTCGACGCGCACAGCGCATTGCACGCAGTCCCGCCTATTGACTTCGGGCAGTACACCGATCTCCGCTGTGGTGCGACGGGCAAAAGAACCGGGCTGCCTTGCCCGCAGAGGGGTCTGTACGCCAACGGCCGCTGTCGATGGCATGGTGGACTCTCGACTGGCCCGAAGACAGCTGAAGGGAAGGAGCGATCGTCTCGGAACGCCCGCAAGAACGAACCCCATGAGGGAGATAGCTCACAGGTAGGCACTACATCACAAGACGTGGACGATGAAGTGAAGGCTGGACTCGGCGGTGAAATTGGCCTGGCGGGTATGCCTCGTGATTCGACACAATCGTGCGTCTTGGAATGGCTCACACGTCGAGCGTGGCGCCCATGCCCGGAAGAACAGCTATCGCAGGCCTTGAACTTGCCGCCCGTGAATTTGCGCTGGGTGATGCGATGCTTGCAGCGGCGGGGGTTTGTCACGAAGGTTCGCGGCGCTAACGGTTCTGCAGTTGCCTGGCAGGCACTTCGCAGCGGGCAGTGAGACGAACTCCTGCGATCGTCTCCTGCGAGCTGGAAAAGCCGCTCTCGGTCGAAGTAGCCCATGAGTTTCCCTTGCCGGCGGGCTAGAACACAGCTGCTCAGCGGACGTCGGCAACCTCGGCATGATGCCCTGAACCCCCTTGACTTACAGGCTCACCCCATGAGCTTCTTGGCCGCAACCATGGCGCCCTCAATCCGCTCCATTGCAGCCGCCGCCATGAGGATGATCCTGATGAACTACACCACCAAGCGCCTTGCCGCTCTGCTCCGCTTGGTCCACGCTCCTACTACCCGCCTGACTCCGGCTCGCCGGCCAACGGTGCCGCCCGCAGCTGAACTGGTTCGCATCCCGGCCTACATGCGTAGGTGCAGGCGCACTGGGCGCGCGCCCACCGCTGCCGCGCAGCGCCCGTAGCCAGGGGTATGCACGTTCCGTTCTGCGCCGCTGCGTCCCTCAATCCAATGACGGTGCCCTATGAGTCTGGGCGGCAGAAGGGAAGTCCCTGACCTTGGTTGAGGGCTGATGTACGTTGCGTGGCCATGGCCGCGAACTACCTTCCTTATCAGCCGCAGCAAGTGCTGCTGCTGCCCGAGGCGATCCAGGATTGGTTGCCCGAAGGGCATCTGCCGCACTTCATCAGCGATACGGTGGACACGAGAAGTCGTTTGAACGGCTTGTGCTTGCACGGCGGTACCAGGGCATGAGCCGCGGGATCACGAAGCTGCGCACCAGGCTCAGGCGGCTGGGGCGCGACGTCGAGCACATGGCCCCGCCGTGCTCGAGATCCTGACCGACATTCGCCCGAAGATCACACTGGTCGATAGTGGCCGTCGCGGCCGTGGCATTGGGCCTGCGGGACTCGACTACAGGTCAGCCACACGCGGCGGCGGCCGCGATCGCTGAAGAAGCTGCTTAGGCGCTGACTGGCCGTCGAGTCAGTGATCCGCAACATGTAGACCGATGGGGCTCTTCAACCGCACCTGAGTCAAGGGAAGGGCGGACGATGTAACGCGCGCGTTGCTGTAAAGCGCCGGGCACATCCGGCGGATGCTTTGCTGCGCCATCGCCGGCCAGAACCCGCTTGCGATCATGATGCTCACTGCCGCCACGGCACCGCGCCCGGCGTCGCTGCGAACGTAAGGACTGGTGCTTATGTTTGATTATCTAGGGTAGATTCACATACCGGGGAGAGAGAACCTCTATCAGTCATGGTTTACCTATCCGCTCACCGTATAGGCCTTTGGATACGGCGCCTTACAGCAGGAGATTACTTAATGGGCACGAAAGAGATGCTTTCAGTTCACCTTGCCGAGATGAAATTTCTGAATGACCAGATGCACACTCGAATGGGAACCGTTGCCAGACTAGTTACCGTGAGCGCCACCTTTTTTACGGCTATGTTTGCAGCTTTTGCCCTTCGCACGGATGAGATAGCCAAGGCAACCGGAGCCGCGTACTCCCTTCTCGCTCTTGCACCCGTTCCTTTTCTTATACTAGGACTCCTTATTTTTCGAGAGCAGCTACTTATGGTGTCGCATGATCACTACTTTCTTTACAGGTTGCGACCTGCGATCCTCAGTGCAGCCAATGATGATGACAAGAAATACTCCGACGATAGACAAGACCTCGGATTCCTCTGGTCAATGTCGAGCCTCAAGATCGGTGGGGTATCTGCAATCCTAAGTATTTTTATTTACACGTTTCCCTTGCTTGGTATGGTATCAATCGCCTATGTAAGCTATCTTAGGTATAAATTCGGTCTAAATTTCTTGTTTCCTGCCCTAATGAGCGTAGGATGCATATTTACACTCTTGATCGCCCTCTACCTGATCGGTAAGTACAAGTCACGAGCTGACGCTGCTCCCTAAATGCAACTCGCGGCGGAATCAGTGGAAGTCGCGGAGTGAGATACTGTGTCTAAGCACTCGAGCTTCAGGATCACATTTGCTCGGTTGCCGGCCTACACGGACAGCGGCTGACCGGCTCCACGATTCATTAAACTGGCTCGCTAGAAAGCCGCCAGTCGCCACCGGCTCCTCACGCTGAGCTGTAGCCGCTGGCCAGTTGGTCACCGGGTGACTCTTGTGCGGTGATCAACAGATTTTGACTCTTGGTAGACAGGCCACTGCTGCGCGCATCAACGATTCTGCCCACCGGGCGAATCTGCTTGCTTCAATGCTGCAGTTCTAGCCGGTAGAGCTGCGCCGGCCTGAATGCACCGGTGCGCAGTTCCCCCGGGACAGGCTTCACGCAGCCAGCCGCATCCAGCCTGCGCCGAAAACTCGACTTGTCCAGAGGCCGTCCCAGGACGGCCTCTGACGCCGCCTGCAGCTCGCCGAGCGTGAAAGCCTGCTCCATCAGTCCCGGCGCAAAGCGCAACACCTCGACCTCGGCGCGGAGCGACTGCACCGCCTTGTCGATCAAGAGACCGTGGTCGAAGGCCAGCTTGTCGTCGGCGATTGCTGCTTGTGCCGGCACCCACTTCAACTCCGCCATGCGCTTGCCCGGCTCAATCGCCAGCCGCCCCGGGGTGACCATACAGCGGTAGACCACACTCAACGCCCACGGCGCCCGCGGGTCGCGGCTGCGTCCGCCTACTGCCGCCAGTTGCACCGCCCCGGGCAGCTCGATTCCCAGCCGCTCACGTGCCGTACGTTGGCAGGCGGCGTCCAGGTCCGCGTCCAGATCGATACGCAGTACGCCGCCCGGCAAGGCCCAGCGGCCGGCCATGGGCGCTTCGGCGCGGCGGCCGAGCAACACCTGCAGCGCGCCCTCCAATACCGACAACACCGCCAGTTCGATGCGAACGAAAGGCATCGGGTGAACGGGCGGGGTCCGGGTTTCAGCGGCGGCGGCTTTGGCGGTCATCGGGGCCTCTAAGTTGCATAACGCAACGAACTATGCCACACTTCACTTAGTGGTGATTAGCAACGAAGGAGCGAGTGATGTACGACGTGATTGGTGACGTGCACGGCCAGGGCACCAAGCTGCGTGCCCTTCTGGAGCGCATGGGCTATGTCGAACGGTCGGGGGTCTGGCACGCGCCGCAGGGCCGCCAGGCGGTCTTCGTGGGCGATCTGATCGACCGCGGGCCGGAGCAGCTTGAGGTGCTGGACATCGTGCGCCGCATGGTCGATGCCGGCCAGGCCAGGGCAGTGATGGGCAACCACGAGTTCAACGCCATCGGCTTCATGCAACGCGACAGCAGCGGCAAGTACCTGCGGCCGCGCTCAGAGAAGAACATGGGTCAGCACGCGGCCTTCCTGAAGGCTGTAGGCCTGGACTCCGCGCTTCACAAGGAATGGGTCGACTGGTTCCGCAAACTGCCCATGGCGTTGGAGCTGGGCGGGATCCGGGTCGTGCATGCATGGTGGGACGATCCGGCGGCGGCAGCCGTGGCGGCCATTCGCGGGGGTGTCGAGGGGGAACTGTCGGAGCAGATGGTGCTGCGCATGTACCGCGAGCCCGTGGCCAAGGCGGCGCGCAAGCTGCTGACTTGCGGCGTCGAGTGGGAGCTGCCGCCAGACAACTGGATCATCGACAAGGAAGGCCACAAGCACCCGGAAGCCCGGCTGGCCGTTTGGCGCCACGGGGCCAAGCGGCTGCGCGACATCGCGCTGGTGCCGAACGGCAGCGAGCATGCCGTCCCCGACCTGCCGGTGCTCGAGGAACACAGGATCTGGCCCGTTACGGGTGCGCCGATCCTGTTCGGCCACCACTGGTTCAGCGGGCCGCTGAAGCTGGAGACGCCAAAGGTAGCCTGCCTGGACTGGTCCGCGGCCAAGGATGGGCCTCTGGTGGCGTATCGATGGGACGGCGAGAGTGAACTGCGGCACGCTGGGCTGGTGGCAGCCGGGGCTGGGCCTGCTTGGCTGGAAGTGGTGGCGTGAGCATGGGCGACAAGCGGGCGAAGGTGGTCAACTGGGTTGGCGCGCTGGCCCAGTTGCGCCGCGTCAATGCGGAACATCTTGGGCGTCTGGTGGTTGTCGAGCGCGCAGCGCAGACGCAGCCTGATCGCCCTGGTGCGGAGCCCATTTGGCACGTCTACGTACTCGGCGTCCCACTGCGACTAGAAGGTGGCAATTGGCGCGAAGCCGATGTGCCCCAGGCTTGCTTGCAGCCACTTTGCCGCTTGCCGGAAGTGATCGCAGAGGCCGCCATCGTTGCCCAGGCCGAGCGCGACTTCGATGCGGCTGTGACGGAGTTGTCCGGTTATCTGGCCAAGCACCCCATGGACCAGGATGAATTTGATGCATCTATGGAGCAGGCGGCGCGTACCGCCCTGGGGCCGCGCCGGTGGCCTGTTGTGCCCATGCTCGACGCCTGAGACAAGCCCGAACGAACATCGGTTGTCGGCTTGCAAACTGGTCTGCCAGCGGGTCTGCAAAGGCAAGAGTTTGCGGGCCTGGGATGCTTGCCGAAGACCCTGGACTCCTCACCGGAGGCGGCTGTTGTGGATGGCGTCGAACATCGTGTCGCCACCGAAGGCTCTGCGCCAAAAGGTCATGTAGACGGGCGGGTGGCGCGTGTCCAAGTTTGTGTCCAAGTTCATTCGACAAACTTCCGGATCGCAGTGCTCATAAGCCTTTGCGGCGGATTTCTCTATTCTGCATAGGTAGGTGCGCCGCGGGCCGCGCCCCCGCATGTAAGCGATTGCAACCGCCCGGCCGGTCACACAGAATTGGCCGCATACAACAAGACGCCGTGCCGTGCCTTCGGGCCCCGCATCGGTGCCCACCCAGCGGAACACCATGGACATCACCACTCTGGTCCAGGCTGTGCAGACGCTGAACGCGGTCGACGCCTTCAAGGCGGGGCTGGGCGCAGCGCAGTGGCAGGCCCTGGCGCCCTACATGGCGCGGCACAACCTGCGCGCTGGCGAGATGCTGATCCGCCAGGGCGACGTGGATCGCAGCGCCTACCTGATCGAGCAGGGCAACCTGCAGGTGTTTGCCAACGGCGGCGTGCCGGGCGCCAATCGCATTGCCATCCTGCGCCCCGGTTCGCTGGTGGGTGAGCCGGCGTTGTTTGCCGAAGTGCCGCGCCAGGCCAATGTCGAGGCGATGACGCCCGGTGTCGTCTGGGGCCTGAACGCGCATCGGCTGGAGGAGCTGTGCGCCCGGGCGCCGACGCTGGCGCTGCAGGTGCTGCGCGCTGCCGGCGCGGTGATGGCCACGCGGCTGCGCATCAACCTGGAACGCGGGCTGCCTTCGGTCTGAAGCCCGCCGCCGCGGGCCGTCAGTGCCCGGCGAAATCCACCAGCGTGAACAGCGGCAGCCCGGCCGCGCGCAGCTTGGCCGAGCCCTGCAGTTCGGGCAGGTCGACGATGGCCGCGCCTTCCACCACCTGGGCCCCCAGCCGCTGCAGCAGCCGCATGCCGGCCATCATCGTGCCGCCGGTGGCGATCAGGTCGTCGATCAGCACCACCCGGTCGCCCGGGCTTACCGCATCGGTGTGCATCTCCACCGCCGCCGAGCCGTACTCCAGCTCGTAGTGCTCTTCCACCGTGGTGAAGGGCAGCTTGCCCTTCTTGCGGATCGGCACGAAGCCCACGTTCAGCTCGTAGGCCAGCACCGAGCCGATGATGAAGCCGCGCGCATCTAGCCCGGCAATGGCGCTGGGCCGGGTGTCGAAGTAACGGTGCACGAACTGATCAATCAGCACGCGGAACACGCGTGGGTTCGACAGCAGCGGCGTGATGTCGCGGAACTGCACGCCCGGCGCTGGCCAGTCGGGCACGGTGCGGATATGGCTGCGGATGTAATCGGACGGGTTCATCGCGGCTCCAGGGATGGGTTCGGGCATCAATCGCCGCCCAGCAGCTTGGCCTCGGCCAGTGCCAGCGGCTCGGGCAGGCCGGACAGCACCAGCGTGTCACCGGCGGCCAGCGAGAGCTCGTCGTCGGCATCGCGCACCTGGCCGGCAGCCAGCCGCACCGACACAACGCGCACGCCTACGGCATGCAAGGCCAGGTGGCCCAGCCGGCGGCCGATGCAGGCAGCGGCGGCAGGCAGCGTGACGCTGAGCAGCCGCTCCTGCTGCAGCTCCTCCACCGTGTCGTCGTCGGCACCATGGAAGTAGCCGCGCAGCAGGCCGTAGCGTGCGTCGCGCGCGTCGCGCGTCATCTGGATCACGCGGCGCATCGGCACGCCCACCAGCACCAGCGCATGGCTGGCCAGCATCAGCGAGCCCTCGATGGCCTCGGGCACCACTTCGGCGGCGCCGGCCTGGCGCAGCCGCTCCAGGTCGGCATCGTCGATGGTGCGCACCACCACCGGCACCTTCGGCGCATGTTCGCGCACCAGCCGCAGGATCTTCAGCGCCGAGGGCGTGTCCGGGTAGCTGACCACTACCGCCGCGGCGCGCGCCAGGCCGGCGGCCATCAGGCTCTGCAGCCGCGCCGCGTCGCCGAACACCACGCTTTGCCCGGCCGCGGCGGCCTGGCGCACGCGGTCCGGGTCCAGGTCCAGCGCCATGTACGGGATGCTTTCCTTTTCCAGCAGCCGGGCCAGGTTTTGGCCGCTGCGGCCGTAGCCGCAGATGATCACGTGGCCCTGGGTGGTGATGGCGCGCTTGGCAATCGTGGTCAGCTGCACCGATTGCAGCAACCAGTCGCTGGCCGACAGGCGCATGACGATGCGGTTGCTGTAGATGATCATGAAGGGTGCGATCAGCATCGACAGCACCATGCTGGCCAGCACCGGGCTGGTCCACTGTGGCGCCACCAGGTTGTTCTGCGCACCCAGCGCCAGCAGCACGAAGCCGAATTCGCCGGCCTGCCCCAGGTACAGGCCGGTGCGCAGCGCCACACCCGGCGTGGCGCCGAACAGCCGCGTCAGCGCCGCCACCAGCACGAACTTGGCCAGCACCGGCAGGCAGGTCAGCGCGAGCACCAGGCCCCATTGGTCCAGCACCAGCCGCCAGTCCAGCTTCATGCCGATGGTGATGAAGAACAGGCCCAGCAGCACGTCGTGGAAGGGCCGGATGTCAGTCTCCACCTGGTGCTTGTATTCGGTCTCGGCCACCAGCATGCCGGCCACGAACGCGCCCAGCGCCAGCGAAAGGCCCGCATGCTCGGTCAGCCAGGCCAGGCCCAGCGTGACCAGCAGCAGGTTCAGCATGAATAGCTCTTCGCTCTTGCGGCGGGCCACCAGGGTCAGCCACCAGCGCATCACGCGCTTGCCGCCCACCAGCAGCAACGTCAGCAGCAGCGCGGCCTTCAGGCTGGCCAGGCCCAGCGCGAAGGCCAGGTCGCCGCCGCTGTCGTCCAGCGCCGGGATCAGCACCAGCAGCGGCACCACGGCCAGGTCCTGGAACAGCAGCACGCCGATGACGCGGCGGCCGTGCTCGGTCTCCAGCTCCAGCCGCTCGGCCATCATCTTCACCACGATGGCGGTGCTGGACATGGCCATCGCGCCGCCGAGCACCAGCGAGCCCTGCCAGCCCATCTGCCAGGGCGTGTCGGTGAAGGAGAAGATCCACACCAGCAGCCCGTGGCCGAGCGCGGTGCCGGCCATCGTCAGCACCACTTGCGACAGCCCCAGCCCGAAGACCAGCGAGCGCATGCTGCGCAGCTTGGGCAGGTTGAACTCCAGCCCGATGACGAACATCAGGAACACCACGCCGAACTCGGCCAGGTAGCGCACGCTGGCGGTGTCCTTGGCCAACGCCAGCGCATTCGGCCCGATCAGCACGCCCACCACCAGGTAGCCCAGCACCGGCGGCAGCTTCAGCGAGCGGCAGGCGACCACGCCGAGCACCGCGGCGATCAGGTACAGCAGGGCAAGGTCGAGGGTGGTGGCCATGCGTGGCGCGACGACAGGCCCGTGCCGTCCAGCACGGCGGGCTCCTAGAATGCCCCCGATCCTATCGGAGCCCGGAGCCCGAACCCCGTGAACGACGCCAGCCGCTACGACCCCGCCCGCGCGCTGCAGCTGGCCGCCCGCACCTTCGAGATCGAGGCCCAGGCGTTGCTCGGGCTGGCCGCGCGCCAGGGCGAGGGCTTCACGCGCAGCGTGCAGGCGATGCTCGAATGCCGCGGCCGCGTCATCGTGATGGGCATGGGCAAGAGCGGCCATGTCGGCCGCAAGATCGCCGCCACGCTGGCCTCCACCGGCACGCCGGCCTTCTTCGTGCACCCGGCCGAGGCCAGCCACGGCGACCTGGGCATGCTGATGTCCGGCGACGTGGTGCTGGCCATCTCCAACAGCGGTGAGAGCGACGAGCTGGCCGCCATCCTGCCGGCACTGCGCCGGCTGGGCGTGACGCTGGTGGCGATGACCGGCCAGCCCGAATCGACGCTGGCCCGCCATGCCGACCATGTGATCTCCAGCGCGGTGGACCAGGAGGCCTGCCCGATGAACCTGGCGCCCACCGCCAGCACCACCGCACAGATGGCGCTGGGCGATGCGCTGGCCGTGGCGCTGCTGGATGCGCGCGGCTTCCGGGAAGAGGACTTCGCCCGCTCGCACCCCGGCGGCAGCCTGGGCCGCAAGCTGCTGATGCACGTGCGCGATCTGATGCGCTCGGGCGCCGCCTTGCCGCGCGTCGGGCCGCAGGCCAGCTTCATCGAGATGCTGGGCGAGATGACGGGCAAGGGCCTGGGCTTCACCGCGGTGGTCGATGACGACGGGCGCGCGCTCGGCATCTTCACCGACGGCGACCTGCGCCGGCTGATCGAGCGCGGCGCCGACCTGCGCGCGCTGCGCGCCGCCGACGTGATGCACCGCCAGCCGCGCAGCGTCAGCGTCGATGCGCTGGCCGTGGACGCGGCCGAGGTGATGGAACGCCACCGCGTCACCAGCGTGCTGGCCGTCGACGCCGACGGCCGGCTGGTCGGCGCGCTGAACTCCAACGACCTGATGCGCGCCAAGGTCATCTGATGCCTGCGCTGAGCTTCGCGCCCGAGCAGCTGCTGAAGGCCCAGGGCCGCGGCCTGGGCATGCGCTGCGCGATGTTCGACGTGGACGGCGTGCTCACCGACGGGCGGCTGTACATCGGCGAGCAGGGCGAGACGGTCAAGGCCTTCCATGCGCTGGATGGCCATGGCCTGAAGCTGCTGCAGCAGGCCGGCATCGTGCCGGTGGTCATCACCGGGCGCGACTCGCCGGCCGTGCGCCGGCGCATTGCCGATTTGGGCTTGACCCACGCGGTCTACGGCGCGCACGACAAGCTGGCCGCCGCGCAGGCGCAGCTCGACGCCCTGGGCATCGACTGGGCCGACACCGCGGCCATCGGCGACGACTGGCCCGATCTGCCGCTGCTGCGCCGTGCCGGCTTTGCCTGCGCCAGCCCCAACGCCCATGCCGAGGTGCTGGCGGTGGCTCACCATGTCACCGCGCGGCCCGGTGGTCATGGCGCGGCACGTGAGTTCTGCGACCTGCTGCTCATCGCCGGCGGCCACTATGCGCGGCTGCTGGCGGCGCAGACCGCCACGCTGGACGCACGCTGAGCATGCCGCTGCCGCTGCACATTCCCGACCTCAGCGACGGCCCGCTGGCGCTGGAGCCGGTGGGCGGCCGGCCGCCGCCGCCTCGC
>JAFLDH010000339.1 GCA_017302505.1 Burkholderiales bacterium | reverse complement strand
GGCGCCGGCGGCCGAGAGCGGCTTCCGCTTGATCACCCAGGGCCCCGAGGCCCTGCAGGCCCGGTTGGCGCTGATCGACAACGCCACACAGTCGGTGGACCTGCAGGTCTACCAGTTCGCGGGCGACACCACCGGCCGGGCGCTGATGCAGGCCCTGCGCGCTGCCGCGATGCGGGGCGTGCGGGTGCGCATCCTGATCGACGACCTGTACACCGCGGGCGACGATGCGCTCTGGCTCGCGTTGAGCCTGCAGCCAGGCGTGGAGTTGCGGCTCTTCAATGCCTTTCTGTCGTCGCGCGACAGCCATGTCAGCCGGCTGCTGGAATCGGCACTGGGCGACGAGCGTGCGCACCGCCGCATGCACAACAAGCTGCTGGTGGCCGACGGCGTGCTGGCGCTGGCCGGTGGCCGCAACATCGCCGATGCGTACTTCCTGCCGATGCCGCAGGGCAGCTTCGTCGACACCGACGTGCTGGTGGCCGGCGCGCTGGTACCGCCGATGGCGCTGGCCTTCGACCTGTACTGGAACAGCGCCTACAGCCACGATCTGGCCAGCGTGCTGGCCTGGTCGCTGGGCGAGCCGCCGCGGGCGCAGGCCGGCCTGGCAAGGCTGGATGCGCCGTGCACGGGCGCTACCTGCGCCGCGTTGGCGCAGGCGCGCCAGCAACCCACCGCGCTGGCGGACGAGTGGCGTGCCGGCCGCCTGCAGATGATCGCGGCCCAGGCGCATGTGGCCTATGACTCGCCCGACAAGATCGAGAACGAGGACATCGCGGCCGACATCGGCATGCTGGCCACGCAGGGCGCGCAGGTGCGGCTGCTGGTGGCGCATGCGATCCGCCAGTCGCGCGACGAGGTCTGGGTGGTGTCGCCGTACCTGATTCCGGGCACGGCCGGCGTGGCCGGCATCCGCACGCTGCGCGAACGCGGCGTGCGGCTGACGCTGCTCACCAACTCGCTGGCCGCCACCGACGAGCCGATGGTGCACCTGGGCTACCGCAAGTACCGCGTGGCGCTGCTGCGCGAAGGCGTCACGCTCTATGAATGGGGCCCCGCCAGCGGCAGCCGCGTGCTGCGCGAGCTGGTGGTCGGCAGCGCGCCGGTGCTGCGGCTGCATGCCAAGGCGGCGGTGGTCGACCGCGAGATCGTCTACCTGGGCTCGATGAACTTCGACCCGCGCTCGCGCGACCTGAACACCGAGTTCGGCCTGCTGGTGCGCAGCCCCGCGCTGGCGCAGGCGCTGCTGGCGCAGTTGCAGCCGCTGATCGAGGCCGGCGCCTACCGGCTTCAGCTGCAGCCCGACGGCCGCACGCTGCGCTGGGCCACGCCCGACGGCCGCGTGCTCGAGGGCCCCGACGAGCCCGACACCGATCCGGGCAGCCGGCTGCTGCTGGACCTGCTGGAGCCCTTCGTGCCCGAAGAGCTGCTCTGAGCCAGGGGTGCGCGGGTGGTATGATCCGGCGCCCGTAACGCGCAGATTTCTGCTGACAAATCAATAACTTAGCTCGATTCTTCGGGCTTGTTCCGCCGCCATTCGGCCTGCCATGCGCCTCAACCAGATCAAGCTCTCCGGCTTCAAGTCCTTCTGCGACCCGACCACCTTCGCGCTGCCCGGGCAGCGCGTCGGCGTGGTCGGGCCCAACGGCTGCGGCAAGTCGAACATCATGGACGCGGTGCGCTGGGTGCTGGGCGAGAGCAAGGCCAGCGAACTGCGCGGCGAGTCGATGCAGGACGTGATCTTCAACGGCTCGGGCCAGCGCAAGCCGGCCGGCCGCGCCAGCGTGGAGCTCGTCTTCGACAACAGCGATGCGCGCGCCGGCGGGCCGTGGAATCAGTTCAGCGAGATCGCGGTCAAGCGCGTGCTGACGCGCGACGGCGGCTCCAGCTACCACATCAACAACCAGCCGGTGCGCCGCCGCGACGTGCAGGACGTGTTCATGGGCACCGGCCTCGGGCCGCGGGCCTACGCGATCATCGGCCAGGGCACCATCAGCCGCATCATCGAATCGCGGCCCGAGGAACTGCGGCTGTTCCTCGAAGAAGCCGCGGGCGTGTCCAAGTACAAGGAGCGCCGCCGCGAGACCGAGAACCGGCTGAAGGACACCCGCGAGAACCTGACCCGCGTCGAAGACATCCTGCGCGAGCTGAACGCCAACCTCGAGAAGCTGGAGAAGCAGGCCGAGGTGGCGCAGCAATACCGCCAGCTGCAGGAGCAGGGCACGCTGAAGCAGCACCAGTTCTGGTTTCTGAAGCACCGCGACGCCGCCGCCGAGGAGCAGCGCGTGCAGCAGGCGCTGCAGGACGCCCACACCGCGCTGGAGGCCCGCGTCGCCGAGCTGCGCCACGTCGAGGCCGAGATGGAGACCGTGCGCCAGGCGCACTACGCCAGCGGCGACGTGCTGCATGCGCGGCAGGGCGAGCTGGCCCAGGCCGCGCTGGAGGTCAGCCGGCTCGAGGAACGCATCCGCTACGTGGTCGAGGCGCGCGAGCGTGCCGCCGGCCGGCTGCGCGAGCTGCAGGCGCAGAACGAACAGTGGGCGCTGCGTCAGGGCGAAGCCGATGCCGAGCTGGCACGCATCGCCCAGGCGCTGCAGGACGCCGAGGCGCAGACCGAGGCCCAGGCCGCGCAGGCCGACGAACAGTCACAGCGCCTGCCGGCGCTGGAAGACGCGCTGCGCGAGGCGCAGCAGCAGGCCCAGCGCCAGCGCGGCGCGGTGGCCGAGGTGCAGCAGCAGATCCAGGTGCTGGCCGCTGAAAGCCGCAGCCTGGACGACCAGATGCGCACGCTGCGCCAGCGCGCCGACCGGCTGGGCGGCGAGCGCCAGGCGCTGGTGCTGCCCGACCTGCCACGGCTGCAGCAGCTGCAGCAGGACAGCGCCGCGCTGCAGGAGCAGCAGGCGCTGGCCGACGCCCGCCAGCACGAGCTGACCGAGCAGGTGCAGACGCTGGATGAACAGCGCCGCGCCCAGGCGCAGGGGGCCGCGCAGGAAGCCGCCCGGCAGAACGAGCTGGCCGCGCGGTTGGAGGCGCTGCGCGCGCTGCAGGACAAGGTGCAGAGCAGCGGCAAGCTGAAGCCCTGGCTGGCCAAGCACGGGCTGGACAGCCTGCAGGGCCTGTGGACCCGCGTGCACATCGAGCCCGGCTGGGAAACCGCGCTGGAAGCCGCGCTGCGCGAGCGCCTGAGCGCGCTGGAAGTCGGCCGGCTGGAGACGGTGCGCGCCTTCGCGGCCGACGCCCCGCCGGCGCGGCTGGCCTTCTATTCGGCGCAGGCCCAGGCCCATGCCGACACCCACCGCACGCTGCCGCGGCTGGCCGACCTGCTGCGGCTCAACGATGCCGGCCTGCAGGCGCTGCTGAACGACTGGCTGGAAGGCGTCTACACGGCCACCAGCCTGGACGAGGCGCTGGCCCTTCGCGACAAGCTCACGCATGGCGAAGTGATCATGTCGCGCGAAGGCCATGCGGTCTCGCAGCATGCAGTGAGCTTCTACGCGCCCGATTCCGAGCAGGCCGGCATGCTGGCCCGCCAGCAGGAGATCGAGAACCTGGAGCGCCAGGTGCGCGCCCAGGGCCTGATCGCTGACGAGGCGCGCAGCCGCAGCGTGCGCAGCGAGGCCGCTTACAGCGACGCCTCGTCGCGGCTGGTCAGCGCCCGCCGCGAAGCCGCCGAGGCGCAGACCCGCGCCCACCAAACGCAGGTGGAACTGCTGCGTCTGAGCCAGCAGGCCGAGGCCAGCCAGGCCCGGCGCGCGCAGCTCGATGGCGAACTGGCCGAGGTGGAAGCCCAGCTCGACGACCTGCAGCACCGCCGCGGCGAAGGCGAGGCGCGCTTCGAGACGCTGGACCTGGCGCTGGCCGACGCGCAACAGCGCCACAGCGACCTGGAAGATGCGGTGATCGCCGCCGAGCGCCAGCTGAACGAGGCGCGCGAACAACTGCGCACGCTGGAGCGTCAGGCGCAGGAAGCCGCCTTCCAGTCGCGCACGCTGGTGGCCCGGCAGGCCGAGCTGCACCGGTCCATCGACACCGCCCGCGAGCAGGTGGCCACCAACCAGCAGGCCGCCGCGCAGCTGGAGGAAGAGCTGGCCGGCCTGAACGACGCCGCCGCCCAGGCCGGGCTGCAGACCGCGCTGGCCGAACGGCTGCAGCGCGAGCAGGCGCTGGCCGCCGCGCGCAGCCAGTACGACGACCTGAGCGCGCGGCTGCGCACGGCCGAGGAACAGCGCCTGACGCTGGAGCGCAGCCTGGAGCCGATGCGCGAGCAACTGACCAAGCTGCAGCTGGAGCAGCAGGCCGCGCAGCTGGGTGGCGCGCAGTACATGGAGCAGCTGGTGGCCGCGCAGGTGGACCTGGCGGCGCTGGCCCAGGGCATCGAGCAGGGCGGCGTCAAGCTGTGGGGCCTGCAGGGCGAGATCGACCGGCTGAACCGCGAGCTGAACGCGCTGGGCGCGGTGAACCTGGCCGCGCTGGAGGAGCTGACCGCCTCCCGCGAACGCAAGACCTTCCTCGACGCGCAGAACGGCGACCTGCAGGAGGCGATGAAGACCCTGGAAGACGCGATCCGCAAGATCGACCTGGAAACCCGCGAGCTGCTGGGCCAGACCTTCACGCAGGTCAACGAGCATTTCGGCCGCATGTTCCCCAGCCTGTTCGGCGGCGGCAGCGCCAAGCTGGTGATGACCGGCGACGAGATCTTGGATGCCGGCGTGCAGGTGATGGCGCAGCCGCCGGGCAAGAAGAACAGCACCATCCACCTGCTGTCGGGCGGCGAGAAGGCGCTCACCGCCATCGCGCTGGTGTTCGCCATCTTCCAGCTGAACCCCGCGCCCTTCTGCCTGCTGGACGAGGTGGACGCGCCGCTGGACGATGCCAACACCGAGCGCTACTGCAAGCTGGTCAGCGAGATGAGCAAGGGCACGCAGTTCCTGTTCATCAGCCACAACAAGATCGCGATGGAGATGGCCGAGCAGTTGATCGGCGTGACCATGCAGGAGCAGGGCGTGTCGCGCATCGTGGCCGTCGACATGGACGAGGCCATCGGCATGGCGGAAGCGGCCTGATGAGCCTGACCGTCGCGCTGGCCATCCTGGGAGCGGTGCTGCTGGTGGCGCTGCTGCTGCATGGCTGGTGGAGCGCACGGCGCGCCAGCCCGCGCCAGCCGGACGCGGTATACAGTCACTCAAAGAAAGCCATCTAAAAATGCAACCTTATTATAATGTCAGAAAGGAATAAAAATCGGGCGATTTTACGTCTTTTCCCACC
>JAFLDH010000338.1 GCA_017302505.1 Burkholderiales bacterium | reverse complement strand
AGGCGCGCCACTTCGTCGCACCAGGCGCCGGCGGCATTGACCAGCAGCGCGGCGCGGTGCTCGCGGCCGCCGGCCTGCACGATCCATTTGGCGCCGTGGCGCTCGATGTGCGTGACCTCGGCATCGCACACCAGCTGTCCGCCCTGGCGGCGCAGGCCGCGCAGGTAACCCTGGTGCAGCGCATGCACGTCGATGTCGGACGCATCGGGCTCCAGCGCGCCGCCGAGCAGCAACTCGGGCCGCAGCGCCGGCACCAGGGCCACCGTCTCGTCGCGGCTCAGCCGCCGCGACAGCGGCGACATGCGCGCCAGCAGCGCGCAATGCTCGTCCAGCAGATCGGCCTGCTCGGGCGTGGCGGCGAACAGTGCGCCGCGCGGCGACAGGATCGGCACCTCGGCAAAGCCCGGCGGCGGCTGGTCCAGGAAGGCGCGGCTGGCGAGCGTGAGCGCGCGCACCTGCTCGGTGCCATAGCTGGCCAGGAACAGCGCGGCCGAGCGGCCGGTGCTGTGGTAGCCGGGCTGCGCCTCGCGCTCCAGCAGTGTCACGCGCGCGTGCGGCGCGAGGAAGTAGCCCAGCGAGGCGGCGGCGATGCCGGCGCCGATGATCAGGACGCCGTCGGACATGGGTGCGTGGGCGCCAGCCAGGCCTCGGCCAGGCGCACCCAGTAGGTGGCGCCCAGCGGGATCAGCGCGTCGTTGAAGTCGTAGCTGGGGTTGTGCAGCATGCACGGGCCTTCGCCGTGGCCGTGCGCGCGGTGGTCGCCATCGCCGTTGCCGATGAAGCAGTAGGCCCCTGCCTTGGCCTGCAGCATGAAGGCAAAGTCTTCCGAGGCCATGGCCGGTTCCTGCGGCAGCGCCATCGCCTCGCCGACGATGCCGGCCATCACGCCGCGCGCGAACTCGGCCTCATCGCGGTGGTTCACCACCGCCGGCGCACGGCGCTGGAACTCGAACTCGGCGCGCGCGCCGGCGGCCGCGCAGGTGTGGCGGGCGATCTCGCCCATGCGGCGTTCGATCAGGTCCAGCACGTCTTCACGGAAGGTGCGCACCGTGCCCTGGATCTCGCAGTGGCTGGGCACGACGTTGGTGGCCTCGCCGGCATGCAGCATGGTCACCGACAGCACGGCGGTGTCGATGGGCCGCACGTTGCGGCTGACAATGCTCTGCCAGGCCGTCACCAGCTGGCAGGCCACCGGCACCGGGTCCATGCCGCGGTGCGGCGCGGCCGCATGGCCGCCCACGCCGTGCACCACTGCGCGGAAGAAGCTGGCCGAGGCCATCACCGGGCCCGGGCTCACCGCCAGCGAGCCGGCCGGATAGCCGGCCAGTTGTGCATGCCGAACACGGCCTCCACCGGGAAGCGCTGGAACAGGCCTTCGTCGACCATGCGTTGCGCACCGCCGCCGCCTTCTTCGGCCGGCTGGAAGATCAGCACGACGGTGCCGTCGAAGCGGCGCGTGGCGGCCAGGTGCCGCGCCGCGGCCAGCAGCATCGCGGTGTGGCCGTCGTGGCCGCAGGCGTGCATCTTGCCGGGCAGCGTGCTGGCGTGCGCGAAGGTGTTGTGCTCCTGGATCGGCAGCGCGTCCATGTCGGCGCGCAAGCCCACCGCGCGGCCGCTGCGGCCGCCGTCGCGGCCGTGCACCAGGCCGACGACGCCGGTGGTGGCGATGCCGCGGTGCACCTCGATGCCCCAGCGTTCCAGCTGCCGGGCCACCAGCGCGGCGGTGCGCACCTCTTCGTAGTTCAGCTCCGGATGGGCGTGGATCTCGCGCCGCAGCGCGATGATCTCCGGGGCGTGGTCGGCGATGTCCTCGATCAGCTGCATCGCCGGCAGAGTCAGGGCAGGGCGGCGCGCAGCGCCTGCTCCAGGTCGTCGATCAGGTCGCCGCAATCCTCGATGCCCACGCTCAGGCGCAGCAGGTCCGGCGGCGCCGGCGTGCCCGCGCCTTCGACACTGGCGCGGTGCTCGATCAGGCTTTCGGTGCCGCCCAGCGAGGTGGCGCGCTTCCACAGCTGGGTGTGCGCGGCGACGGCGATCGCAGCCGTCTCCCCGCCCTTGGTGCGCAGCGACAGCATGCCGCCGAAGCCCCCCGTCATCTGCCGCGCGGCCACCGCATGGCCGGGCGCGCCGGGCAGACCCGGGTAGAGCACGGCCTCGACACGCGGGTGCTGCGCGAAGTGTTCGGCGATGCGCTGCGCCGAGGCCGAGGCCTGGCGCACACGCAGGTACAGCGTGCGCATGCCGCGCTGCAGCAGCCAGGCCTCGAAGCTGCCCAGCGTGCCGCCGAGCTGCGCGCGCACCGTCTTCACGCGCTTCCAGAAATCGTCGTCGCGGGCCGTGACCAGCACGCCGGCGATCAGGTCGCTGTGGCCGTTCAGGTACTTGGTGCCGGCGTGCATCACGATGTCGGCGCCATGCTCGATGGGCCGCGTCAGCACTGGCGAGGCGACGGTGGAATCCACCGCCAGCAAGGCGCCGGCCGCATGCGCGATCTGCGCGGTGGCGGCGATGTCGGTCACCGTCCACAGCGGGTTGGCGGGCGTCTCCACCCACACCAGCTTGGTCTTGCCCGGGCGCACGGCGGTCTGAACCGCGGCGGGGTCGGTCATGTCGATCAGCTCGACCTGCAGGCCCCAGTGCGTGGCGAAGTTCATCAGCCAGTTGCGCAGCGACCAGTACATCACCTTCGGCGCCAACACATGGTCGCCAGGCGCCAGCGCCTGGAACACGGCCGTGGCTGCAGCCATGCCGCTGGCGAAGAGGGCGGCGTGCGAACCCTGCTCCAGCCGGGCGATCAGCTGTTCGGCCTGGTCGAAGGCCGGGTTGTCGGCCCGCGCATAGACGCGGCCCGAGCGGTACTTGTTGTCGGGGTCTCGCAGGTAGGTGGACGAGGTGTGGATCGGCGGCGAGATCGCGCGCGTGGCCTCGTCGATCCAGCCCAGCGCCTGCGCGGCCAGGCTCTCCGGCTTCAGCGTGGGGCCGGCCATCTAGTAGGCCAGGCCCATGGCTTCGCGCACGTCGCGCATCGTCTGCTTCGCCACCGTGCGCGCGCGCTCGGTGCCGTTCTCGACGATCCACTGCACCTGCTTCGGGTTGGACAGGTACTTCTCGGCACGGTCGCGCCAGGGCTGCTGTTCCTTCAGGATGCCGTCGATCACCGGCTGCTTGCATTCCAGGCAGCCGATGCCGGCGCTGGTGCAGCCCTTGACCACCCACTGCTGCGTGGTCTCGTCGCTGTAGACCTTGTGGAACTGCCACACCGGGCACTTGGCCGGGTCGCCCGGGTCGCTGCGGTGCACGCGCGCCGGGTCGGTGGGCATGCGCTTGACCTTGCGCTCCACCTCGGCAGGCGCTTCGCGCATGGCGATCGAGTTGCCGTAGCTCTTGCTCATCTTCGCGCCGTCCAGGCCGGGCAGCTTGGTCACCTCGGTGTGCAGCGCCTGCGGTTCGGTGAGGATGGTCTTGCCGGCGCCGCGCAGATGGCCCAGCAGCAGCTCGGTGTCCGATGCGCTCCAGCCCTCGATGGCGGCAGCGGCGCGCTGCACCAGCGCTTCGCCCTTGGCCAGCGGCTCGGCCTTGCCCGATTCGCCGAACTCGCGTTTCTGCTTGGCGAAGTAGCGCTGGTCGTCCTTGCTCAGCTTGGCCAGCGTCTTGGCCACCTGCGCCTCGAAGTCGGCGGCGCGGCCATACAGGTGGTTGAAGCGGCGCGCCACCTCGCGCGTCAGCTCCACGTGCGAGGCCTGGTCCTCGCCCACCGGCACGAAGGCGGCCTTGTAGATCAGGATGTCGGCGGCCTGCAGCAGCGGATAGCCCAGGAAACCGTAGGTGGCCAGGTCGCGGTCGGCCAGCTTTTCCATCTGGTCCTTGTAGGTGGGCACGCGTTCCAGCCAGCCCAGCGGCGTGCCCATGGCCAGCAGCGTGAACAGCTCGGCATGCTCGGGCAGGCGGCTTTGCAGGAAGATGGTGCAGCGCTCGGGGTCCAGGCCGGCGGCCAGCCAGTCGGTGACCATCTCGTACACGTACTGGCCCATCACCTCGCGCTCTTCGTAGTGCGTGGTCAACGCATGCCAGTCGGCCACGAAGTAGAAGCAGTCGTAGTCGTGCTGCAGCCGCACCCAGTTCTTCAGTGCGCCGTGGTAGTGGCCCAGGTGCATGGCGCCTGTGGGGCGCATGCCGGAAAGTACGCGGGATTGCATCGTGGCAGCAGGTGTCGGGGGATGACCGATTCTATGGGCCGGCCTGCCAAAGGGCCGTCGTTACACTGGCCGCAATGAAGTCCATCGTCATCCTGATCTCGGGCCGCGGCTCCAACATGGAAGCCATCGTGCAGCGCTGCGCCGCCGAAGGCTGGCCGGCGCGCGTGGCCGCGGTAATCAGCAACCGCGCCGAGGCCGGCGGGCTGCAGTTCGCGGCCGCGCACGGCATCGCCACCGCGGTGGTGCCGCACAAGGCCCATGCCACGCGCGAAGCCTTCGACGCGGCGCTGGCCGCGGCCATCGACGCGCATTCGCCCGACCTGGTGGTGCTGGCCGGCTTCATGCGCATCCTGGGCGAGGCCTTCGTGCGCCGATACGAGGGCCGCATGCTCAACATCCATCCGTCGCTGCTGCCGGCCTTCCCGGGGCTGCACACGCACGAGCGCGCGCTGCAGGCCGGCTGCAAGCTGGCCGGCGCCACGGTGCACTTCGTCACGCCGCAGCTGGACCACGGGCCGATCGTCATGCAGTCGGTGGTGCCGGTGCAGCCCGGCGACGATGCCGACGCGCTGGCCGCGCGCGTGCTGGCCACCGAGCACCAGATCTACCCGCGTGCGGTGCGCTGGTTCGTCGAAGGCGCGCTGCACGTCGAAGACGGCGTGGTCCGGCAGCGCAGTGGCGAGCCGCAGCTGCTGGCGGCGCTGTAGACCCCATGCATCCTGCCGCACTGCTGGACCTGTGCACGGGGCTCGTCACCCAGGTGCTGAAGCTCGACGCGCCGGCCGACGGCGTGGTGTCGGCCTTCTTCCGTGCGCACCGCAACCTGGGCCCGCGCGAACGCCACACGCTGGCCGAGACCGCCTATGCGGTGCTGCGTCGCCGCCTGCTGTTCCAGCACCAGGCGCAGGCCGGCGGTGGCCGCCTGGAGCGGCGGCTGGCCATCCTGGGCTGGCAGGGCAGCGACGACTTCCTGCGCTCGGCGCTGGAGCCGCACGAGCGCGACTGGCTGGCGCATTGCCGCGCGGTGGACCCCGCGACGCTGCCCGACAAGCTGCGCCACAACCTGCCCGACTGGCTGGCC
>JAFLDH010000337.1 GCA_017302505.1 Burkholderiales bacterium | reverse complement strand
AGGCCAGCGCCGAGCTCGGCCGCCTGGGCGTGGAGCTGATCGTGCAGCAATCGGTGGCGGCCATCCGCCAGGCCACCGCCGCGCCGCGATGAGCGCCGCGGCTGTCAACGGCACACCACGCCGCCCCGTTCCCCAAGACTCCTCCCGCACCCCGCCTGCCATGCGACTCCACCCTCTCGTCCTGTCCCTGATGCTGATCGCCGCCGGCCCGGTGGCCGCCCAGGTCGCCGCGGCCATCAACCCGCCGCCCGGCGTGATGCCGGTGCCCGACCCCAGCAACCTGTACAGCGAGACCGCGGCCGGCAAGATGAGCCCCAACGTGGCCGGCGCGCTGGAACGCATCTACGTGCCAAACCACAAGGCGCACACCGTGTCGGTCATCGACCCGGCGACGCTGAAGGTGACGCACACCTTCAAGGTGGGGCTGTATCCGCAGCACGTGGTGCCCAGCTGGGACCTGAAGACGCTGTACGTGGCCAACAACGCCGAGAACAGCGACAAGGGCAGCCTGACGGTGGTGGACCCGAAGACCGGCAAGCCGGGCAAGACCATTCCGGTGGACGACCCGTACAACATGTACTGGACGCCCGACGGCAAGCACGCGATCGTGGTGGCCGAAGCCTTCAAGCGGCTGGACTTCCGCGATCCGAACACCTTCAAGCTCGAGTTCAGCATCGCCACGCCCGAGTGCGACGGCATCAACCATGCCGATTTCGCCATCGACAGCCGCACCGCCTTCTTCACCTGCGAGTTCAATGGCTCCATCACCAAGATCGACCTGGTCGAGCGCAAGGTGCTGGGCACCATCCGCTTAAGCCGCTACTTCGACCGGCCCGACGCGCTGGCACTGGTCAAGACCAACCTGAAGACGCCCAAGTTCGTGCCCGACCCGAAGCAGCCGGGCGCCGAGATCTGCATCACGCCGGGCATGCCGCAGGACGTGCGCTTCTCGCCCGACGGCAAGACGCTGTATGTCGCCGACATGATGGCCGACGGCGTGCACGTGGTCGATCCGCAGAGCTTCAAGCAGTACGCCTTCATCCCCACCGGCGTCGGCGCGCACGGCCTGTACCCCAGCCGCGACGGCAAGCTGCTGTACGTGGCCAACCGCGGCAGCAACTACGTGCACGGCAAGCCCAAGGGCAAGGGCAGCGTCTCGGTGGTCGACTTTGCGACAGGCAAGGTGCTGAAGACCTGGCCGGTGCCCGGCGGCGGCAGCCCCGACATGGGCAACGTCAGCGCCGACGGCAAGCACCTGTGGCTGTCGGGCCGCTACGACGACGTGGTCTACCGCTTCGACACCAGCACCGGCGCGGTCGATTTCATCCCGGTCGGCAAACAGCCGCATGGTCTCGCGGTCTGGCCACAGCCGGGCCGCTACAACCTGGGGCACACCGGCAATCTGCGCTGAGGCGCTTCCGTTTCGTCCGCAAGGAATCGATCGGGCGCGCTGCGGGAATCACCGTGCCCATGGCTCCAGCCTGGGCAGACGTCGACACACGGATCGTCCAGGCGCAGCGGTGCGGCCTTCACGGCCGAACCGTGCGTCGCCCTCAGGCAGTTCGGCGACGCCGCGCGATCAGCGCGATGGCGGACAGGCCCGCCAGCGTCAGCAGCCACTGACCCGGCTCCGGCACGGCGGTCACGGTCAGGCGGAAAGCCCCCGTGTTGTTCCACGGATAGGTGTCATTGACCGCGGCGTAGAGGTGTCCTGCCGATGCAAGCGTGATGACCGTTCCGTAGCCGATCGGGAACCAGTCGGCCTGCTGGGACGCAGTGGGGTTGTTGAGCATCGCGGCATTCGGATTCAGCGTGCCGATCAACGCGCCGATCTTCGCATTGCCACCCGCCGGTCCGTAGTTGCCCTCGACGATGAAGGTACCAGTGGGATTGAAGGACTCATAGCCAGCCACGTTGACCGGAGCGTCTGGCGTGCCGTCCGGGCGAATGACGAAGCGACCGGTGCCGTCCAGGTCCACCAGCCCGGCACCCACCAGGTGGTAGGTGCCTGCCGCGAAGCTGCCCAGATCGAGCGGTGTGGTGTTGATGTTGCCAGGCACACTTGCCATGACACTGTTCGACGCCATCGCTGCGGTGCAACTGACGGTCAGCGCGAGCGAGCAGAGAGCGGCAGCGAGTCGAGGCATTTGGGAAGGTCCTTTTCAAGAGGTGCGCCTTCACGCTAGCACGCCAAAGCGAAGCCAACAAGCCCGCAACGCGGGGAGTCCCATGGATCGCGGACAGGGCCGGACAATGCGGTGCGGGCGTTCATCCTGGAGATACTCAAGGCCCCTTCCCGCGCCGTGCGGCGCTCGGCGTCATGCCGTGCTGGCGGCGGAAGGCGCGCGTGAAGGCGGCCGGCTCCGAATAGCCCAGGATCTCGGCGATCTGCGCCGCCTGCAGGCTGGACTGGCGCAGGTACTTCAGCGCGATGTCGGCGCGCACCTGGTCGCGCAATTCCTGGAAGCTGGTGCCGGCCTCGGCCAGGCGGCGCTGCAGCGTGCGCTGCGACAGCTGCGCCAGCCGCGCCACCTGCTCGCGGCTGCAGTCGGCAAAGGGCATCAGCGCGCGCATCGCGCCTTCCACCTTGGCGGCCACCGCGGTCGCACTGTCCAGCCGGCCGACCAGCACCTTCTTCAGCATCGCGTGCGTCGGCACCGAGTGGCCGGACAGGCGGACATCGAGGCTCTCGCGCCCGATCCACACCGCGTTGCGCTCCTGGTCGAACTGCAGGGTCGGCCCGAAGACCCGGCGGTGGCTGACCAGGCCGGCCGGGCGGCCGTGGGTGAACAGCGCGGCCCGCGGCATCCAGCCGGCGCCGCAGTGCAGACGCATTTCCTGGCACAGCAGCGCCAGGCCCAGCTCCACCGTCTGCCGGTCGCGCGGGCTGACACCTGCACTGAGCGCATAGCTGACCAGCAGGCTGCCGTCGGCCTGAGCTTCCAACCCGACCATCGCGCCGCGGGTGTGCACCACGAAGAATTGCGCCAGCACCTGCAGCGCGTCGCGCACCGTCATCGCGCTGCGCATCGTCATCCACAGCGGCCCCAGGATCGACAGGTCCTGCCGCGCGGAAAGGCGCAGGCCGAAGTCCTCACAGCCGCTGCGCTCGGCGGCGTTCTCGAAGAAGGCCACGACCGCCGCACCAGGCACCGGCAGGTCGGCCTGCGCCAGGGCCTCGGGGTCCAGGCCGCAGTCCGCCGCCAGCGCGTCGGCGTCCACGCCCAGTTCGGCCAGCAGCGGCACGGCGCCGGCCAGCACGCCACTGCGCACCCAGACCTGGCGGTTCGCGACGACGGCACCCATTGGCGCGGAATATCAAGCGTGTGGCACGCAGAGTCAAGCGCCTGCCGGGCAGGATTTCTACGATGCCGGCACGTTCCAAGACACAGGAGACAGCCATGCAGACCATCGGATTCGGGTCCCAGGACCTGCGCCGCTTCAGCCAGGTGCAGAAACTTGCCTACGAGGTCGTCGAGGCCGTGCAGGCCCGCCTGCAGACCGGCATGACCGAGAAGGACGCCGTGCGCATGCTGCGTGACGAGCTTGCCCGCCGCGGCGTGACCAGCATGTTCCACGACCCCTTTGCCTGGTTCGGCCACCGGGCCGCGTTCAAGGACTTCTGGATCAACCTGAAGTTCCTGCCCTCGAAGACCCGCCTGCAGCCGGGCATGCCGGTGATCCTGGACATCGCGCCGATCGTCGATGGGTACTCGGCCGACATCGGCTACTGCTTCGTGCACGGCGGCGACCCGATGGTCGAGGCCATGGACCGCACTCTGCTGCAGGTGCGCGACCACATCCTGCAGGCGGTGCGCGCCGGCAAGACCATGCGCGCCATCTACCGCGAGGTGGATGTGCTGATCGAGGCCGCCGGCTTCGTCAACGTGCACCGCTACTACCCGCACCGCGTGCTCGGCCACCGCCTGGGCCGCATCCAGGTGGGGGCGCTGCACCGGCTGCGCTGGCTGGGCTTCGGGCTGCCCACCTACGTCAAGCTGACCAGCCGCACCTGGCTGTCCAAGCTGTTCCCGAAGCGGATCGAGTCGCCGCTTTGGAACGACGGCCGCGAATGCGATCACCCGGTGCGCGAGGGCGTGTGGGCGATCGAGCCGCACATTGCCACGCCCGACCAGCGCGTGGGCAGCAAGTGGGAAGAGATCCTGGTCGTGACGAAGGACAGCGCCTACTGGCTGAACGACGACGCCACGCACTGCCGCCGCGGCGTGGCTGCCGGCTGGTGGACCAGCCGACAGCGCCCGGCCATCGAGGCGCTGGCCGCGGCCTGAGCCCTTGGGGGCCGACCACGCCGGAACGATCATTTAGTATCCCAAAAAACGTGCAGGCGCCCGTCGTCTGCGCCGCCAACCAACCGCTCACTTTCACGGGGGAACGCATGCGCACACTCAAACGCACCTGTGCCTGGATCGCCGCCTTCACGGCCCTGGCGCTGGTTTCGGCCTGCGGCAACAAGGAAGCCGAAGAGGCTGCCAAGAAGGCCGAGCAGGCGGCCGCCGAGGCCAAGGCCAAGGTGGAAGCCGAGGCCAAGGCCGCCGAAGCCGCCGCCAAGGACGCCGCCAAGGAGGCCGAGGCCTTCGCGCTGGCCGCCGAGGCCTATGTCTACGGCTACCCGCTGGTGACGATGGAGTTCACGCGGCGCATCATGACCAACGTCGAGAAGCCCGAAGGCAACCGCGGACCGATGGGCCAGTTCGTGCGTGCCCGCAGCTATCCGGATGCGAAGTTCCGCGACGTCACCGCACCGAACGCCGACACGCTGTACACCACCGCCTGGTTCGACGTGTCGAAGGAGCCGTGGATCGTCAGCGTGCCCGACATGAAAGGCCGCTACTTCCTGCTGCCGATGCTCGACGGCTGGACCGACGTGTTCCAGGTGCCGGGCAAGCGCACCACCGGCACCGGCGCGCAGACCTTTGCCATCACCGGCCCAGGCTGGACCGGCGAGCTGCCCAAGGGCGTGACCGAATACAAGTCGCCCACCGGCATGGTCTGGCTGCTGGGCCGCATCTACAGCACCGGCACGCCCGAGGACTACAAGGCGGTCCATGCGCTGCAGGACAAGATGACCGCGGTGCCGCTGTCGAGCTGGGGCAAGCCCTACACGCCCGAGCCCGGCAAGGTGGACCCGGCGATCGACATGAAGACCGCCGTGCGCGACCAGGTCAACGCGCTCGACGCCAACGCCTACTTCAAGCTGCTGGCCGAGCTGATGAAGACCAACCCGCCCAACGCCGATGACGGGCCGATGGTCGAGAAG
>JAFLDH010000336.1 GCA_017302505.1 Burkholderiales bacterium | reverse complement strand
ACGATCAGCACCAGCGCCGGGGCCAGCAGGGCCGCCAGCATGCCGCCGGCACCGAACAGCAGCCAGGCCAGCGGCTCGTGCGAGCGCTTCATGCCGGGCCTTGGCGCAGCAGCAGCCACAGCAGCAGGGTCAGCGCGAGCGCCGCCGCCAGGCCGGCGGCCACCAGCCAGCGCCCGTCGAAGGGCAGTGGCGGCGCGGTCTTCGGCATCACCCGAAACCAGGTGATGCTGTGCCAGACGACAAAGCCCAGCACCAGCACATGCCAGGCAACGGCCCAGGGCGTGGCCAGTGCGGCCTGCCAGGCCGCAAAGGCGGCGTCGCCCTGGCTCAGGCGCAGCAGGCCGACGATGCAGGTCAACGCGAAGGCCAGGATGAACAGGGCCGAGGCCTCGCGCAACAGGTAGCGGCGATAGGCCGGCCGCGGCCAGCCGCCGCGCTCGGTTCGGCGATAGCGCGGCGGCGGCGTCATGCGCCGTCTCCACGCGGCATCAGCCAGCGCCGCAGGCCCAGGTAATCGAGCGCGCCACGCAGCTTGTTCTGGTTGATCGCATGGGCCGGGTCCACGCCCTTGGGACAGACCTCGGAGCAGCTGCCCGCCAGCGTGCAGCCCCACAGGCCCTGCTGCGCGTTGGCAACGTCACGCCGGGCCGACCAACCCATGTCGCGCGAATCGGCGTTGTAGCGATGCAGCAGGGCCAGCGCGGCCGGCCCCACGAAGCCTTCGTCCTGCGACACCTGCGGACAGGCGGCGTAGCACAGCAGGCAGTTGATGCACTGCGCGTAGGGCTGGAAGGCCTCGAGCTGGCGCGGCGTCTGGCGCGCCGGACCGGCATCGGGTGCGGCCGGCTGCCGGGGCACCAGCCAGGGGCGCACGGCCTGCAGGTCGGCCAGGAAGCGGCTCTGTTCGATGACCAGGTCGCGCACGATCGGGAAGTGCTGCAGCGGCTCGATGCGCAGCCGGCCGCCCGGGTAATCGCGCAGGAAGCTGTGGCAGACCAGGGTGGGCATGCCGTTGACCATCATGCCGCAGCTGCCGCAGATGGCCATGCGGCAGGACCAGCGGAAGCTCAGGCTGCCGTCCAGGTGGTCCTTGATGTGCTGCAGCGCCTGCAGCACCGACATCTCCTCGTGGTAGGGCAGCCGCCAGGCCTGGAAGCGCGGCTCGCGGTCGCGCTCGGGGTCGTAGCGCAGGCATTCGATGGTGATCTGGCGCACGGTGTCGCTCATCGCCGTGGCCTCATGTCAGCTCCACCTTGGCGCCCGCGCCGCCGTAGTGGCGCGCCTGCGGCGCCGAGCGGGTGATGCGCACCGGCGCATGGCCGATGCGCGGCGGGCCGTCGCCACCGTGCCAGGCCAGCGAGTGCACCAGGAAGTTCTGGTCGTCGCGCTGCGTGTAGCCATCCAGGCGCACGTGGGCTCCCCTCGATTCGCGGCGCTGCAGCGCGGCATGGGCCATGGCCTCGGCCACCTCGAGCATGAAGCCCAGCTCGATGGCCGACAGCCATTCGGTGTTGAACACGCGGCTGCGGTCATCCAGGTGCACACCGCTGCGCCAGCGCGAGCGCAGCCGGCCGACGGCCTCGGCGCTGGCGCGCATGCCGGCCTCGTCACGGTAGATGCCGACGCCGGCTTCCATGCAGTCACCCAATGCATCCCGCAGCACGGCCACGCGCTCGCTGCCGCGGCTGTCCAGCATTGCCAGCAGCCGCGCGGCGGCGCGCTCGGCCTGGGCTTGCAGGTCATCGGTGCGGACCGGCGGACGACTGCGCGCGTGGGCCGCCGCCCGCTCGCCGGCCACCCGGCCGAAGACCACGATCTCCGACAGCGAATTGGAACCCAGCCGGTTGGCCCCGTGCAAGCCGACGCTGGCGCATTCGCCGGCGGCATACAGACCCGGCAAGGCCGTCTCGCAGTGCAGGTTGCAGGCGATGCCGCCCATCGTGTAGTGCACCGCCGGCCGCACCGGAATCGGCTGGGTCACCGGGTCGACGCCCGCGAAGTTGCGCGCCACCTCGGCGATCAGTGGCAGGCGCTGGCGGATGCGCTCGGCGCCCAGCTGGCGCAGGTCCAGGTGCACCGCCGCGCCCTGCGGCGTGGCGATGGTGCGGCCCTGGCGCTCCTCGTGCCAGAAGGCCTGTGACAGGCGGTCGCGCGGGCCCAGTTCCATCGCCTTGGGCCTCGGCCACGGGTCGGGCGGCCCCAGGCCGTAGTCCTGCAGGTAGCGGTAGCCATCGCGGTTGACCAGCACGCCGCCTTCGCCGCGGCAGCCTTCGGTGATCAGGATGCCGCTGCCCGGCAGCGCGGTGGGGTGGTACTGCACGAATTCCATGTCGCGCAGCGGCACGCCGTGGCGAAAGGCCAGGCCCATGCCGTCGCCGGTGACGATGCCGGCATTGGTGTTCTGCCGGTAGACGCGCCCTGCCCCGCCGGTGCACAGCACCACCGCCGGCGCAGCCAGCAGCACCGGCTGGCCGGTGGCTATCTGCAGCGCCAGCACGCCCTGCACGGCGCCGTCCTGCACCATCAGGTCGGCCACGAAGAACTCGTCGCAGCGGCGGATGCCGGGGTAGCGCAGCGAGGTCTGGAACAGCGTGTGCAGCATGTGGAAACCGCTCTTGTCGGCGGCGAACCAGGTGCGCTGCACTTTCATGCCGCCGAAGAAGCGCACGTTCACCTGGCCGTCGTCGCGCCGGCTCCAGGGGCAGCCCCAGCGTTCCAGCTGCACCATCTCGGCCGTGCAGTGATCGACGAAGTACTGCACCACGTCCTGGTCGCACAACCAGTCGCCACCCGAAACCGTGTCGTCGAAGTGCAGCGCGGTCGAATCGTCGTCGCGCTGCACACCGGCGGCGCCGCCCTCGGCCGCCACCGTGTGGCTGCGCATCGGCACCACCTTGGACACCAGCGTCACCTGCAGGCCCGGATCGGCTTCGACCGCAGCAATGGCTGCGCGCAGGCCGGCGCCGCCGCCGCCCACCACCACCAGGTCGCTGCGGATCACTTCCATGACGCTCCCGTTGCCGTGCCTTGGCAGCATGCCATGGCCACCCTGTGGCAGCGTGCGGACACGCGGCCCGCCTTGACGGTCGTCAATCCGCCGGGGCCTCGGCGATGGGTTTGGCCGATCCGAAGGACAATAGCGGGCAAAGGACCCCGACATGAGCAACGACACCCTTGCCTTCCCGCTGACTCCCGCGGCCGACGACCCGCAGCGCCGCACCTGGCTGATCGCGACCACCGCCGCCGGCGGCGTGGCGGCCGCGGCCACGGCCGTGCCCTTCGTATCGTCCTTTGCACCCAGCGAGCGCGCCCGCGCAATGGGGGCGGCCGTCGAGGTGGATGTCGGTGACATCCCGCCCGGCGGCATGAAGACGGTGGAATGGCGCGGCAAGCCGGTGTGGATCGTGCGCCGCTCGCCGGAGATGCTGGCCGCGGTGCAGAAACCCAGCCCGGACCTGGCAGACCCGAATTCGATGCGTGACCAGCAGCCCGAGTACGCGCGCAACGTCACGCGCTCGGTGCGGCCGGAGGTCTTCGTCGCGGTGGGCATCTGCACCCACCTGGGCTGCTCGCCGACGGCGGTGCCCGCCGGCTCGGCCAACCCCAGCCTGCCTTCGGACTGGCAGGGCGGCTATTTCTGCCCGTGCCACGGCTCCACCTTCGACGGCGCCGGCCGCGTCTTCAAGAACAAGCCCGCGCCGACCAACCTGGAAATCCCGCCGCACCAGTTCCTCAGCGACACCCGGTTGCTGATCGGCGAAGACTCGCGCAGCGCCTGAGACGATGGCGGACCCGCAAGCCGGCGGTGGCTTCGCCGACCCGGCCGGCACCTGGAACAAGCGCTTCGCCGGCGAAGACTTCCTTTTCGGCACCGCGCCGAACGAGTGGCTGCGCGAGCAAGCCGGCGTCTGGGCCGCGGGCCAGCGCGTGCTGTGTGTGGCCGACGGCGAAGGCCGCAACAGCGTCTGGCTGGCCGGCCGCGGCCTGCAGGTGGACGCCTTCGACATCGCCGAGGTCGGCGTGGCCAAGGCCCGCAAGCTGGCTGCGCGGCAGGGCGTGCAGGTCGATTTCCAGGTGGCCGATTGCGACGGCTTTCCCTGGCCGCAGGCAGCCTATGACGGCGTGGCGGCGATCTTCATCCAGTTTGCCGACCCGGCGCTGCGCGAGCGCCTCTTTGCCCGCATGCAGCAATGCCTGAAGCCCGGCGGGGTGCTGGTGCTTCAGGGCTACACGCCGAAGCAACTGGAGTACCGCACCGGCGGCCCGCCGCTGGCCTCGCACCTGTACACCGCGGCGATGCTGCGCGAGGCCTTTGCCGGCATGGACATCCTCACGCTGCGCGAGTACGAGGCCGACGTGGCCGAAGGCAGCGGCCACCACGGCCGCTCGGCGCTGATCGGCCTGGTGGCGCGTCGGCGCTGAGGCCCGCTGCTCAGGCCTGGGCCAGGCGCAGGCCGTCGATCCAGTAGTCCAGGTCGCGGTCGTCCTCTAGCATCGACTGCAGCGCTTCGTCGGCCAGATCGAAACCGGGCTCCAGCGCCCGCACGCGCGCCATCGCCGCCGATGCCGCTGCCGTCTCGCCAAGACGGGCATGCGCCGCGGCCAGCAGCTTCCAGTCGGGCGCGTGCAGATCGGCAGGCCCGACGCCTTCATAGACTGCCACCGCCTCCGCCAGGGCGCCGCCAAGATAGTGGGCCAGCGCGCGCCAGCGACGCAGCGCAGCGGCGTCCTCCCCCGCCTGCAGCGCCCGCGCCGCCAGGCTCTGGGCCTCGGCACGGCTGGCCGGGCCCATGTGGGCGCGGCATTCGGCCATGGCGCACAGCAGCCAGGGCGTCTCGCCGTTGGCGCCCGCCTGCAGCATCAGCTCGATGCACATCTCGCGATAGGGCCGCCGGGTGTGGAAGGGGCTGACCCGGCGCGGCCGCAGCAGCTCGCGTGCGTCTTCCAGTGCGCGCCGCGTCAGCGAGCGCAGGCGCGGATCGAGCCCATCCATCGGCACCTCCAGCCAGGGCTCGTCCATCGAGAACGGGTCGGGGTCGTTGCGCCGCAGCAGCTGCACCATGTACTCGCGCACCAGCGCTTCGTAGACCGCGTAGGGCGGCCCGGCCGGGTGGCCGCGGCTGCGTCCGTCCGGTTTCCAGGGCGCGCGCCTGGGCATCGGGTACAGCGCGTGCAGCGGCAGCCGCGGCAAGGGCGCCGGCGGCATGCCGCCGAAGTCGAATCCGCGCC
>JAFLDH010000335.1 GCA_017302505.1 Burkholderiales bacterium | reverse complement strand
GCACCAGGTCGGTCGCGCCGCCGTAGACGCTGCCGCCCAGCGCGCACACCGTGATCGGGCGCAGCGCGGCCAGCGCATCGGGCACGCGCTCGAAGCGCTGCGGCCCGTCGCCCGACGCATCCAGGCCGCCCAGGTGGTAGCCGGCGCTGAACACCGGCCGCGGCTGGCCCCGCGTGTCGGCTTCCAGCAGCAGCACGCGCACGGCGCGGTTCGCGTCCACCTCGGCCAGCAGGCGCAGCAGCGTGTGCAGGTCGGCATCGTCGAGGCGGTTGCGCACGCCCGGCCGGCACAGGCGGAGCGTGGCGACAGCGCCGTCGATCTGCAGCGTGGGCGCGGATTCGGCAACCGCCGTCGCGGGCTCACCCATGGCCGGTTCAGGCCGCCGCGGTGGCAGCCGACCATTCGGCCAGCGTTGCCAGCAGCACGCCCATCGCCTGGCCGGCCGCTTCGGCCAGGCCGGGTGCCCCGGCGCGCAGCATCGGTGCCGACTGGCGGAGTTGCCGACGCCCCAGCAGCCTGCGGTCGCGCCAGTCGATCAGCTCGGCGCTGACGCCCAGCCACACGATGCCGGGCGGCTGCGACGCATCCAGGTACAGCTCGTCCAGCCGCAGCGACAGCAGCAGGTCGCCGCGCACGCCCGAGGTGCTGGACACCACCTGGCGGAAGCGCCCGGCCGTGGCCAGCCGCGCTTCGGCCAGCGTCTGCAGCGATTGCGCCGGCCGTTCGCTCCAGTAGCCGAACTGGAAGTACGAGCGGCTCAGGCCGTCGGCGCTGAACACCATGCGGTCGCTGTCGTACAGGCCCGGCGGCGCCATGGCCGAGACCATCAGCACCCGGTCGATGCGCTCGCCGCCGGCTGCGGCACCCGGCCCGGCGGCATCGCGCAACAGGTAGAAATCGCTGCGCGGTGCATTGCCCAGGCTGCATGCCCCCAGTAAGCCGGCCACGCCCAGCAGCGGCAGCGGCCGCAGAAGACGGCGGCGCAAGGCATCGGGGGCAGGGCGGCGCATCAGCGCGACTCCCCCGGGCCCAGTTGCTGGGCGCCAGGGCCCAGCAGCGCGGCCTTCGGGTCCTGCAGGCGATCCAGCGCGCGGGCAATGCGCTCGGCGCTGCTGCGCAGCTCCTGCGCGGTGGCGCGTAGCTCCAGCGTGCCGATGTCCAGCGCGGCATCGCCCCGGCGCAGCAAGGCGCCACCGTCCTGTTCCAGAGTCTGCAGGCTGCGCGAGGCCTGCTGCTCCAGCGCCTGGGTGGCGCGGGCCAACTCGCGCACGGCGTTCTGCGCCTCGCGCAGCGTGGCGGTGGCTTCCTGCGACACCGGCTCGGCACTGTCGGCCAGCCGCTGTGCCGATGCGGCAATACGGTCGGCCGCGGCGCGGAAGGTGGCCATGCTGCGGTCCAGCCCGGCGGCGGTTCGGTCCACGGTGGCCAGACGGGCGTTCAGGCCCTGTGTCAGGTCGCGCAGGTTCACCAGCAGCTCGGCAAAGACCTGCTGGTTGTTCGGCCCCATCAGCTGGTTCAGCTTGATCAGCGCACCGTCGGCCGAAGTGGCCAGCCGGGTGGCCGAATCGGTGATCTGGTCGATGCCCGACTGGCCTTCGGCGATGACCGGGTAGCGCTCGCCCTTCGGCACCGCGTCCAGTTCGGGGCCGGGTGGGTTGGCGGTTTCGAGCTTGACGCGCGCGATGCCGGTGACGAAGTTGCGGCTGATCGAGGCCTTGGTGTTGGTGCGCACCGGCGTCTGCTTTTCCACCCGCAGCAGCACCTTGACGCGGTTGATGTCGCCGGGCTCGATGGAGTAGCTTTCCACCCGGCCCACTGCAATGCCGCGCATGTTGACCGAGGCGCCCACCTGCAGGCCGTCCAGCGACTGGTGCTCGAAATACACGGTGTAGAAGCGGAAATCCGAATCACGGCCGCTGCTGCTGAGCCACAGGAAGGCGGCCACGGCGGCGGCGGTCAGCGCCAGCACCACCGCGCCGATGACGGTGTAGCGGCTGTCAGGCTCCATCGCGGGGGGCCTGGCGGCCGGGGGCGGAGGCGGATTGCACGGTGTGGCGCGAGGCGAAGTAGGATTTTATCCACGGGTCGTCCACCGCCATCACCTCGGCGGCGCTGCCGTCGGCCAGCACCGTGCCGCGGCCCAGCACGACGATGCGCCGCGCGATGGACAGCAGCGTGTCCAGGTCGTGCGTCACCATCAGCACGGTCAGGCCCAGGTCGCGGTTCAGGAAGTCGAGCAGCGCATCGAAGGCGCGCGCGGTGATCGGGTCCAGGCCCGAGGTCGGCTCGTCGAGGAACAGCACCTCGGGCTCCAGCGCCAGCGCGCGGGCCAGCGCGGCGCGCTTTTTCATCCCGCCGGACAGTTGCGCCGGCATCTTGGCGCCCACGTCGGCCGACAGGCCGGCCAGCGCCAGCCGCAGGTTCACCAGCCGCGGCAGCAGCGCTTCGGGCGTGTCGGTGTGCTCGCGCAGCGGCGTGGCCACGTTGCCTGCTACGTCCAGCGAGCTGAACAGCGCGCCTTCCTGGAACATCATGCCGAAGCGCTTGCGCGTGGCCGCCAGCTCGTGATCGGGCGCGTTCCACATGTCGGTGCCCAGCAGCCGCACCGTGCCGGCGGTGGGCCGCTGCAGGCCCAGGATCTCGCGCAGCAGTACCGACTTGCCGCTGCCGCTGCCGCCAATTAGCGCCACCAGCTCGCCGCGCCGCACCTGCAGGCTCAGGCCGTCGTGCACGGTCTGCTTGCCGAAGCGGGTGACCACGCCCTCGGCCTCGATCACGACTTCGCCGGCGCTCATCGTGCCCCCAAGGCGCCTGCGGCGCCGGCCCCCCGAGGGGGCGCGAGCCGGCTTGGGGCGGCCCGACGCCGGCTCACAGATCCAGCTCCTGAAAGATGACCGCGAAGATCGCGTCCAGCAGGATCACCGCGACGATGCCTTGCACCACGGTGGAGGTGGTGTTGATGCCGATCGAGCGCGTGTCGCGGCTGACCGACAGGCCCATGCGGCAGCCGATGATGGCGATGAAGAGCGCGAACACCGGCGCCTTGCCCAGGCCGATCAGGTAGTGGCGCGGCGCCAGCGCCACCTGCAGCCGGTTCATGAAGACCTGCGGCGTGATGTCCAGCGTGGCGTTGGCCATCATCATCGAGCCCAGCAGGCCGGCCACGTCGCCGACGAAGACCAGCAGTGGCAGCGTCAGCACCAGCGCCAGCACGCGTGGCACCACCAGCACCTGCGCGGCGTCCAGCCCCAGCGTGCGGATGGCGTCGATCTCCTCGGTCAGCTTCATCGTGCCCAGTTGCGCGGTGAAGGCCGCGCCCGAGCGGCCGGCCATGATGGTGGCCACGATCAGCGGCGAGAACTCGCGTGTCATGCCCAGCGCCACGCCGTCGACGACGAAGATGTTGGCGCCGTACTTCTCGGCCTGCAGGCCCAGCATGTAGGCCATCACCACGCCGATCAGGAAGGTGACCAGCGCCACCACCGGGATGGCGGTCACGCCCACCTGGCCCAGCTGCGCGAACAGTTCGTGCACGCGCAGGCGCCGGGGGTTCAGCACGGCGCGGCCGATCTCCACCAAGGTGCGGCCGAAGAACTCCACGTGGCCCAGCAGCAGCTCGCCCAGCCCGTTGGCCGACTTGCCCAGTGCGCCCAGCCAGCGCAGAGGCGGGCGGGGCGCGGCCACGGCCGTCTCGGCAAGGCGGTGGCGCACCACCTCGACGATGCGCGCATGGCGCTGGTCGAAGCCGCGCAGCGGCAGCGCCGGGTCGGCGCCGGCAGCGGCCAGTGCGTCCAGCAGCAGCAGCGCCGCGGCGGTGTCGATGTGCTGCAATGCCCGGCCGTCCAGCGCCTGCGGCGCGGCGGTCACGGTGCCTTGCAGCTGCTCGGCCAGCGTGCGCAGCCGGCTCAGCTGCCAGGCGCCACCCAGGTGCAGGACCGCCTCGCCGTCCTGCGTCTCGATCCAGCAGCTGCGTTGCGCCTCGGCCATCGGAAAAGGCTAACACGGCCGTCGTGACACCTTCGACGACAATGGGGCCGGCCGCAGAACGACAAGGAGACAAGGTGATCGACGACCTGCAGCGCTTGCGTGCGCTGTACCCGGTGCCGGGCGAGCGCGCGCTGCGCAAGCAGATGGACCGGCTGGACCGGCATGCGCTGCGCTTCATCGCGCTGTCGCCTTTCGTCGTGCTGTCCACTGCCGATGCGCAGGGGCGCCAGGATGCGTCACCGCGTGGCGGGGCACCCGGCTTCGTGCGGGCCGATACGCAGCGGCTGTGGATCCCCGACGCGCCGGGCAACCACCGGCTCGATTCGCTGAGCAACATCATTGCCACGGGCGGCATCGGGCTGCTGTTCCTGCTGCCTGGCGTGGACGAGACCTTGCGCGTCAACGGCCGTGCCCGCTTGCACGACGATGCCGAGCGCCTGGCGCCCTTTGCTGCCGACCCGCGGGTGCGGCTGGTCATCGAGGTCGACGTTCAGGAGGCCTATCTGCATTGCGCCAAGGCATTGATGCGCTCGAAGCTGTGGTCCGATGCGGCGCGGGTCGAGCGATCGGTGCTGCCGTCGATGGGCGCCATGATCAACGAGCAGATCGGCAGCGACGCGCCCGCAGAGAGCCAGGCGCAGATGCTCGCCCGCTATGCCCAGGACCTGTAGTCCGAGATGAGCGCTTCGCACGGCCCGGAATCGGCCTACGCCTGGTGGCGGCTGATGGCTTCGCTGGCGCTGATGACCTTCGGCGGCGCCGGCATGTACGCGGTGACGGTGGTGCTGCCGGCGGTGCAGGCCGATTTCGGCGTGGACCGCGCTGACGCGTCGTTGCCGTACACGCTGACGATGATCGGCTTCGGCATCGGCGGCATCCTGATGGGCCGGCTGGCCGACCGCTTTGGCGTGATGGTGCCGCTGTTGCTGGGCGCCGTCGGCCTGGGGCTGGGCTTCATCGCGGCCGGGTACTCCGGCAGCCTGTGGAGCTTCTGCATCGCGCAAGGCCTGCTGCTGGGGCTGCTGGGCACCTCGGCCACCTTCGCGCCGCTGGTGGCCGACACCTCGCTGTGGTTCGACCGGCGGCGCGGCATTGCATTGGCCATCTGCATGAGCGGCAACTACGTCGCCGGCACCTTGTGGCCGCCGGTGATCCAGCACTTCACGCAAAGCGCGGGCTGGCGGCCCACCTACATCGGCATCGGCATCTTCTGCCTGCTGACCATGCTGCCGCTGGCGCTGATCTACCGGCGCCGCCCGCCGGTGCTGGCGGCGGTGCCGGCGGCGCCGGGCAGCGCC